>JBBECL010000203.1:0-22881 GCA_040881805.1 Terrimicrobiaceae bacterium
ACGTCCGGAATGTCCCTGATCTCTTCCTTGCTTCCGAGGCCGAGGTTGAGGAAAATACAGTAGTGGAGGGAATCCCTGTGCTGCATCCCCATTGCATGTATTCCGGCTCCACTCAGAGAGCATTGCAAGCGTTGATAAGGAATTATGGGATGTCGTATGGGTCGCTCACGTATCCACTGCACAGTTCGCTGGTTCAGAGCCTGCTGTGGACGAGGTATCCCGATCTTGCGGATTTGCAATACTCCTGTTGGCGGATGGATCGGGACGAGGCGTGTTGTAATCAATGTTCCCAGTGCCTTCGGGTGGCTCTGTGTGCGTTGTCGGTGGGTGGCAATCCCGCACGCATGGGGATTGACCTTCATCGCCTGCTCCCGGCCATGGCGGATTGGTATCCGTATCCGCCCCCCCCGCCAGACGAAAGGCTCCTGCCAAAACAACTCGTGTCACTGGAACTTGCCAGGCAGTTGGTTCAGGCCATTCAGAGCATTCCAGAGGCGAGGTTGAAGTTGTTGATCGATGTGATTTCAGATTCATCCCAAAAGTCGGAAACACTGGCGGCTTTTGCCAGAATCCGGAAATCGGCTGCCGATTATCCTGTTGGCGCACTGACGGGATTCCGAGCAGGATATCTGGAGTGGGTGGACCCTATCGTACGAGAGCCGCTTCACAAGATCTACGCGGCGGCCTTTCCCTTGGAAGACCCCCATCTGACTTCCGGTATGCGGGAACGGAGTGAAAGACTCGGTGAATGGATCACCGAATCGCCGGGGGAGAGACTCCCCATCTGAATAATGCTACAAGAGACAGTGCTCACACCGGAAGAACTTGACGAAGTTCGCCACCTGATCCCGGGACCTGAACCCAAGGTTTGCACTCCGGTCTCGGAGGACAGCCCTGGTCGCATCTTGCAGGTTTCCGAGCCAGCCCTCCACGGCAAGGAACTCGCCTATGTGACCGAATGTTTGCGCAGTAATTGGATTTCCTCGGCAGGTCCCTACATAGGAAAATTTGAAAGCGCATTTGCCGATGCAACCGGGAGCGCCTTTGCCGTATGCTGTTCCAGCGGGACAGCTGCCCTGCACCTGATGATGGCGGCCTCCGGCCTCGGACCTGGTGATGAGGTGATCATTCCGACATTCACCATGATTGCCACCGCAAACGCCGTGGCTTTCACGGGAGCCACTCCGGTCCTTGTGGATGCCGAACCTTTGTCTTGGAATATTGATGTTTCCCAAGTGGAAGCACGCATCACCTCAAAAACAAAAGCCTTGATTGCCGTTCACACATATGGCCATCCGGCAGACATGGATGCTCTCCAAGCGATTGCAGACCGGCACGGGCTGCTTTTGTTTGAGGATGCCGCCGAGGCTCACGGGGCAAAATATCATGGACGGACGACCGGCAACCTTTCCGATGGTGCGGCCTTCTCCTTCTATGCCAACAAAATCTTGACCACAGGTGAAGGAGGGATGGTCACCACCAATCGAGAAGACTTTGCCAAGCTTGTACGAACCTTGCGGGATCATGCGTTTTCAGAGAATTATCATTTTTGGCACGGCTACCGAGGGTTCAACTACCGGATGACCAATCTGCAGGCGGCTCTTGGATTGGCCCAAACCGAACAGTTGGAGAAAATGGTTGCTCTGAGGCGTCAAACTCGCGCTCTTTACGATGCAAGACTGAAGGCATTTTCAGGACTCACTCTGCCCGGTGAACTCCCGGGGGTTCAGAGCGTCTTTTGGATGTATTCGATCCTGATTGATGAGCAGGTTTTTGGATGTTCAAGGGATGAAGTTCGCCGGAGTTTGGCGCGTCGAGGGATTGAAACGCGCACGACCTTCGTTCCCATCCACGCGCAGCCGATCTATTTTCGTGAGAACCGGGGGCGTCGATTTCCGGTTGCCGAGGATATTTGCCGTCAGGGACTCTATCTGCCTTCCGGCGCAAACCTGAAGGAAGCCGAACTCGACTATGTTTGTCGATGCCTCGGAGAGCTCGGGTCCCATTAACGTCAGGCTATCTCGCGAAGCAGTTCTGCGTACACTTCACCCAGATCATGGGTCATCGCTTCGCCGGAAAACCTGCTTTGGAAGGTCGTGTGACCCGCCTCGCCGAGCCGTTTTCTGAGTTCGGCGTCCTCGAGCAACACCGCAATTTTGTTTGCAAGGTCCCGATGATCTCCGGGATGTGCGAGCAGGCCATTTTCGCCGTCCTTGATATCTTCCGGAATGCCATCACATGCCGAGCAAACAGAGGCCACGCCACATTGAAAGGCTTCCAGCAAAGACACCGAACCGCTCTGTTCGGCGCGCGATGGAAGCACAAAAATGTCCGCCGCCCGCAGATAAGCAAGGGTATCCTCAACAAATCCCGGAAAAGCCGCATCGGCGAGGCCAAGGCGTTTTGCCAAAAGCCGGTTTTCGTTCCAGAGGGGCCCGGTCCCCAAAAGGATCACGCGAAACGGGTGACCATCATTTTTCAGCTTATGCAGGGCCTTGAGCATGACGTCGATTCCTTTTCTGGAATCATGACGGGAAACAACCACGATCAGCGGAGCCGTGCCCGGAGGCAGCAGGCTTGCTGCAATCGGTTCCGGCAGTTGCGGCAAAAATGCGCTTGCCGGGCAATAGGTGATTTTACGGAATCGCAGTGACTTGCCAAAAGTCGTTTGAAGGTCCCGCTTGATCTTGTCGTAGTTGACAAGCACAAGCCCCGCATTCCGGTAACCTTTGGCCTCCCGTGGGTGGATATGGAAAACCGCCTTTGCCAAAATCGAAAGCAGATGAATGGTGTTTTTGGGAGAATAGTGGAGCGAGCCCATCAGCTGGCTCCATTTTTCCTGCACGTAGCCGGCGAAAGAAGAGGCCACGGCCGCTGCGGGAATTCCTCTTGTCCGGAGAGCCAGAACGATCTGGTGCGCGGTGAAGCTCCACGGCCCGAAGGCGTGGATCAGGACCGCCGGACGTGACTTTTGCGCGGGAAGAGAAACGACAAAGTCAATGACCGCCCTCTCCAACTCGTCCGTGAGTTCAGGAAGATCAAAATGACAAACCTTTGTCTTGGAACGAAGCGGATGGAGAACGCCGAAGTCTGAAGAACTGCCGGCAGGGTCATCTGTGTGGTAAAAATAATGCACGTCACAGCCGAGGCGCTGTGCGACCCGCCCATGGGAGATCGCATAGTTGTTTCCGCCTCCGCCGAACCCATTGAGATGTCCCGGAAGAAAGATGACAATTCCCGAGGACATCAGGCCTCAGGCGGCAGCGCGGGTGGCAGAAATCAGGACGTCGGGATTTTTTTCGGCGAAGTAACCGAGGGCCCACTCGCCGGGGAAAAAGACGACCCAATGCCCGGTGGCGTCGCGACCCAGGGCGGTGCCGGAGGGCAGGGTGATGGTTGGGGCCTCTTCAAAGGGGGTGCCATCTTTCCAGGTGATCCACCGCACGGCTTTCCATGACGCGGATTCCAAACGCACGCCGGCGCCGTATTCATTTTCCAAACGGTGGGCAAGCACTTCGAATTGGAGAGGTCCCACGGCCCCGAGAAGGGACGTGCGGACGAGGCTGTCTTTGAGTTCAAACAACTGGGCGACGCCCTCGCGCAGGAGTTGATCCAAGCCCTCGCGAAAGCGCTTTTGCGTGGCGCTGCTTGTGCTGAAAATGTTGGAAAAACATTCGGGCGCAAAGTGCGGGATTTCGTCAAAATGAATGTTCGGAATTTCCGAGAGGGTGTCCCCAATCTGGAACTCGTGATTGCCCACCAATCCGACGACATCCCCGGCCCATGCGGAATCCACGGTTTCGCGGTCTCTGGCAAAAAGCCGTTGCGCATTGGAGAGGCGGACGGGTTTTGCGGTGCGGGGGTGAGGCACGACCATGTCGCGTTTGAACTCGCCGGAGACCACGCGGATGAACGCCACCCGGTCCCGGTGTTTGGGGTTCATGTTCGCTTGGATTTTGAAAACAAAACCCGAGAAATCCGGGTGGGATGGTTCGATGACCCTGTTGCCTCCCGAGCGGGCGGAGGGGGGGGGTGCCAGTTCCAAAAACCGATTGAGCAATAATTCCACGCCGAAGTTGTTCATCGCGCTGCCAAAAAAGACCGGGGTTAATTTTCCTTGTCGCACCGCCTCAAGATCAAAGTCTGCTCCCGCGCCATCCAATAATTCCAACTCGTCGGAAACTTTCTTGTGAACCCCCGGTGCCAGCACGCTCCGCACCAACTCGTCGTCAATGCCTTTGACCTCCACCGGGGCCCGATACGTTCCCCCCGGGGTGCGCTCAAACAGATGCACCTGGCGGTTTTCCCGGTCAAAGACCCCTTTAAAATCCGGTCCATCCCCCAGCGGCCAATTGATGGGCATCGCGTGAATACCCAACACGGTTTCGAGTTCATCCAACAAATCCAGCGGGGCCTTCGCCGGGCGGTCCATCTTGTTGATAAACGTAAAAATCGGCACCCCCCGGAGTCGGCAGACTTCAAACAATTTGCGGGTCTGGGTTTCGATCCCTTTGCCCGCGTCGATGACCATCACAGCCGAATCCACGGCGGTCAGTACCCGGTAGGTATCCTCGGAGAAATCTTTGTGGCCCGGCGTATCCAGCAAGTTCACGACCCGCCCGTCGTATTCGAATTGCAAAACCGTGGACGTGACCGAAATGCCCCGCTGTTTTTCCATTTCCATCCAGTCACTTGTGGCCGAGCGCTGGTTTTTTCTGGCGGTCACACTCCCCGCCAATTGCACGGCACCCCCGTACAGCAAAAACTTTTCGGTGAGCGTTGTCTTGCCGGCGTCGGGGTGCGAAATGATCGCAAATGTGCGACGCCGGTTAATTTCTTCGTGGGGATCCATGGCACCTTGAGCACTTCACAGATTGATGACTTTTGCCGAGGTGATGGGCGGGTGGGTGAGCAGTTCCTGCAAGGTGGCCTCCGAAGGAGCGCTGTCCAGATTCAACAAGGTGAGGGCCCGACCCCCGGCCTCGGTGCGGGAGAGGGACATGCTGGCGATGTTCACGCCATGGGTGCCCAAAATCGTGCCGACTTTCCCAACGATGCCGGGAACGTCGTCATTTTCCAGAAGGAGAACGGCACCCGAGGGGGTGACTTCCACGGGACGGCTGTTCAGGCGGACGATGCGGGGATCATTTTTCGCCCCGAAGAAGGTGCCGCCAATGGAGATCTTTTTGTCGCCACTGAAAACGGCCACATGCAGCCATTCGTTGAAATCGGTTTGTTCGCTGGAGCGGATTTCCTGGACGTCGAGCCCGAGGGAAGTTGTCATCGATCGGCAGTTGACGCTGTTCACTTCCTCACCGCCAACATGTTTGAGGAACCCGGTGAGGATGGCGCGGGTGATGGCCTCGGTGGGCATCTCGGCCGCTTTGCCGCCGTAGGTGATCACGATGCGGTCATTGCGTTTCGGCGCGAGTTGGGCGGCAAAGCGTCCCAACTTGTCGCCGAGAGCCAGGTAGGGGCGGACGACCACGGCGGTTTTTGCATCCATGCTCGGCATGTTGACCGCATTGCGGATTTCTCCCTCCAAAAGCGCGGCGCGGATGGCGGCGGCAATTTCGATACCGACATTTTCCTGGGCCTCGGCGGTGCTGGCTCCGAGGTGGGGGGTAAAAACGATATTGTCCAGATCCCGCAAAGGAAAATCGGCGGGCGGCGGCTCCACCTCATACACATCCAGCGCCGCGGCAGCCACCTGCCCGGACTTCAAAGCCTCGGCAAGCGCCGCTTCATCAATCAATCCTCCGCGCGCACAATTCACAATCCGCACGCCTTTTTTGCAGGCCGCCAACCGCCGGGCATCCATCATGTGTTTGGTGTCTTCCGTGAGGGGCATGTGCATGGTCAGAAAATCCGCGCGGGCCACGAGGTCATCCAGGTTGTCGAGGAGTTCGACCTGCAGTGATCGGGCTTTGGCCGCCGAGAGGTAGGGGTCATACGCCAGCACCCGCATTCCAAAAGCAATGGCCCGCCGCGCAATCTCGCTGCCGATGCGCCCCATGCCGAGGATTCCCAGGGTTTTGTCATAGAGCTCAACACCTTCAAACTTTTTGCGATCCCAGCGCCCGGCTTTCATGGTGGCGTGGGCTTGGGGGATATTTCTGGCAATCGAGACCAACAACGAAAAGGCGTGCTCGGCCGTGGAGATCGTGTTTCCGCCGGGGGTGTTCATCACAATCACCCCGTTTTTGGTGGCGACATCCACATCCACATTGTCCACACCCACGCCGGCCCGCCCGACCACTTTCAGCTTCTTTGCCGCTTCCAAAACGGCTGCGTTCACCTTCGTCTGACTGCGCACCACTATCGCTTCAAAGTCCCCGATCAGTTCCAGAATCTCCTTCTCCGGAAGTCCGGTGCGAACCACCACCTCCAACGCTCCCCCGGCGGAGAGTTCTTCGATTCCTTTTTGAGAAATGGGGTCGGCGACAAAAACTTTGGGAACTGACATGTTGGGTTGTTACGGTTAAAGAATAGGAGTTGCGAAAATCGGGTGAGCCGTTGATTGTCGGTTTTCCGTGAAAAATGACAAGTGACTATCGCGATTTTTATTTTCCAAGTGCTTTGAAAGCGGATTTTTTATGAGTTGGTCATTTCGAATTGCGAGGGTTGCCGGGATTGATGTGAAGATCCACGCCACGTTCTTTTTGATCCTGGTCTTCTACGGCTGGCTCTACTACCAAAACGGGGGGCTGGTCAGTGCGGTGGGGGGAGTGATTTTTGTGCTTTTGCTGTTTTTCTGCGTTTTGTTGCATGAATTTGGACATGCTTTTGCCGCACGGGCCTACGGGATCCGGACGCCGGATATCACCCTGCTGCCCATTGGCGGGGTGGCCCGACTGGAACGCATGCCCCGGAATCCCATTCAGGAATTGGTCATCGCGGTCGCCGGGCCGGCTGTCAATATCGTCATCGCCCTGCTGCTCCTGCCCTTTGTGCTGACCGGAAGCGGGGGGTGGGATCTGCTCGGCTTTGACCGCGCCGAAGGCGGGCTGGCTGGAAAACTTCTTGGACTGAACTTGGTGCTGGTGCTTTTTAATATGATCCCCGCCTTTCCCATGGATGGGGGGCGGGTTCTCAGGGCCTTGCTCGCCATCCGGCTGAAACACTCCCGGGCTACTCTCATCGCCGGGCGGGTGGGGCAGGGGATCGCCCTGCTTTTTGCCGTGGGTGGGTTTCTCGGAAACCCGATGCTCATCCTGATTGCCATGTTCGTTTTTGCGGGAGCCCAACAGGAAATTGCCATGGCCCGCTATTTTGATGCGTCCCAAGAATCCTCGGTTGCCCAGTTCATGACCACCAAATTTGACACCCTGCCGTCCGATTTTTCCCCCTCGGCGTTGGCTCCCTTTTTGGCCGAGCGGGGGCAAAGCCTTTTCCCCATTGTGGACCCTTCCCTGAGAGTTCTCGGCGTGGCGGACCGTTCGCGATTGTTGGAAATTGCGGGAACCTATGACGGAATTACCTCCGTCACCCGCACGGTGCCTGTTCTCCCCACGGGTCTGCCCACAACACGTGCCATCTCGGTTATGCAATCCAGCGGGGAACCCATCCTCCCCGTCGTGAATGCGGGAGGGCAGATCGTGGGGCTTGTCAGTGCCGCAGCCTTGGGAGGCTTCAGTTCATAAGCCGGAATCCTATCTACGGCGTCGGAGCAGAAACCATGCTGCCGAGGTGCCGAGAAGGAGCAGCGCCGAAGTCGGCTCAGGAATTGGCACGTTCGGGTTGACCGGGTTGTTTGTAAAGGGGTCATCCGAGGCGCCAAAAAATTCTTCACCCCTTTGACTCACGCAATTTTCCAGAAAACAAAATTATAAAAGTTCTTTTGAATAAAATCCCAGGCCCGGGCGTCTAAAAGCCTGCTCAGGGATAACCCTTGTGTTTTTAAAACAACAAACAAAACCATGAAAAAACTCACCGCAACACTCGCCACGCTCCTCATCGCCACCACCGCTGTCTTTGCAGGCGACTACGGAAACATCAGCATTGAAGAACTCAAAACCGCCATTGCCGACAAATCCGTTGTTGTCATTGATGTCAACGGCACCGAAAGCTTCACCAAGGGTCATATCCCCACGGCCATTCAGTCTCTTGCCCGCCCACATATTACCGTCCCTCGTTGACAAGCTCCTGCGTCTCAGGATTGCGCTCATTCGTTCATTGCTGTAATGATGGACCCTGTGGAAGTTGATGTAGCTATTATTGGAGGGGCGCTTTCAGGGGCATCCGTGGCGTTGCTTTTGAGACGCGAACACCCGGAGCTCAAGGTTTTGCTTATCGAAAAAACCAAAGTTTTTGATAGGAAAGTTGGCGAGGCCACGACCGAAGTGAGTGGGGAATTTTTCCACCGTCGGCTGTCCATGTCCCGTCATTTGAACCACGAACACCTTGCCAAGCAGAGTTTGAGAATGTGGTTTGCCGAAAGCCCTGAGACGCCTTTTGATGATACTGTGGAGTTCGGGGCCGGCTTGAATTCGAGGTATCCGACCTATCAGCTCGACCGATCGGTGTTTGATCAGCACGTGTTGGACACGGCTTGTGGGGAAGGGGCGGAAGTCCTGCGTCCGGCCCTGGTCAAAAGCGTGGATGTGAAAAATCCCAATTTGGCACAACTGACAGTTGAGCATGAAGGCCGGATGATCGAGATCCGTGCCCGATGGCTGGTTGACGCCAGCGGGCGTGCAGCGGTGCTCCCCAAACACCTGGGTCTTCACAAAAAATTGGCCGACCATCCGACCGCAGCCCTCTGGGCCCGATTCACGGGGGTGAAGGATTGGGATGGCGCGGATGTCCATGCCAAACACAAGCGGTATGGTTCCACCGTGATCACCAGCCGCGGCGGGGCGACAAATCACATATCCGGCTATGGGTGGTGGTGTTGGGTGATTCCTCTCAAAGGCGGCGAGTTCAGCGCGGGCCTGGTCTTTGACACGCGTCTCTTCGCACCGCCGGCCGGAAGTTCACCCGGTGAGCGTCTCAAGGCCCATTTGATGACCCATCCGGTCACCCGCGAATTTTTTGCCGATGCGGTTCCCATCGAAGGCGACATCAAAGCCCGGGGTCAGCTTCCTTATTTTTCGGAGAAGCTTGTCGGTCCGAACTGGCAACTTGTGGGCGATGCGGCGGGTTTTATTGATCCGCTCTACAGCCCGGGAATGGATTACTGCTCATGGACGGCTCGCATGGCCTTCGCAAGAATTTCTGCCGAGCATCAAGGAAGACCGGTGGATTTGAATCAAATCAATGCCGATTGGCGGTTGTCGTATCACTCGTGGTTTGAAGGCCTCTACAAAGACAAGTATTACTACATCGGAGATGCCGAGCTCATGTCGGCGGCTTACCTGATGGATATCACCCTTTTTTTCGCGGGTCCCGGTTGGTCGGCTCTCAGAGAACGGGGCGGACGCGACCTCTGGTGCCTTCCGTTTATCGGGCCCGTTGACAAAGTCGTGGCCAAATTCATGCGGTTCTACAATCACCGCCTTTCCATCGTTGCCAAAAAACGCAAATTGGCCGGTTGTTACGGGCGGCGGAATTCGGGGTGGCAGGAAATTTATACCGGAATTGGTCCCCACTGGAGCTCTGTGCCATTTTTCTTCCGAGGCCTCTTCCGCTGGTTGGGGGCGGAACTGCATGCTGCTCGTTTGCCATCAAATCCTGTGGTATCCGCATGTGCCAAGCCGATGCCCGTGTCGCAGACGGCTGCTGCCTGATGGCTTTCGCATCCTTCAACGCCTTCCTCCAAAAGCTGGAGCAGCAGGGGGAACTCCGTCGGATTGCCGATCCGGTGGCCACCGAACTTCAAATCACGGAATTGGCCGACCGGGAGATGAAATCACCCGGGGGAGGCAAGGCCCTGCTTTTTGAGCATCCCACCATTCACGGTAAGCGGTCCCAATTTCCTGTCGCCATCAATACCATGGGGTCGCAGCGGCGGATGGCCATGGCACTGGGCTTGGAATCCGTCGAAGACCTCGCCGCCCAGATGCAATTTCTGCTCAAGGCGAAACCACCACGCTCTTTCCGCGAAGCCTTCACCCTGTTAAAAAACGGGATTGATGTCATTCACGCCCGCCCGAAACATCTGCGCTCGGGGCCATGCAAGGACGTGATCCACAAATTTCCGGAGGGAGCGACCGCTGCCGGGTTCTCTCTCAAGGACCTCCCCGTGCTCCTCTGCTGGCCGAACGATGGAGGCCGGTTCATCACGTTTCCAACCGTTTACACCAAGGATCCCGATTCCGGTGACCGGAATGTCGGAATGTATCGGATGCAAGTGTATGACGGAACAACCGCCGGCATGCACTGGCAGGTTCACAAGGTCGGAGCACGTCATGGTAAACGTTATTACGAACGCGGCGAACGCATGCCTGTTGCCGTGGCCATCGGCGGCGACCCGGCCTACACCTTCGCCGCCACCGCCCCGCTCCCGGATGGGTTGGACGAAATCCTGTTCGCCGGATTTGCCAGAAAAAAATCGGTGGAACTTGTGAAGTGCGAAACGGTGGACATTGAAGTTCCGGCGGACTCGGACTTTGTGTTGGAGGGATACGTTCAACCGGGCGAGACGAGGGCGGAAGGGCCATTCGGGGACCACACGGGGTTTTATACCAACGTGGACGATTACCCGGTTTTTCACATCACAGCCATCACCCACCGCAAAGAGGCGGTCTATCCCTGCACCATTGTCGGAGTGCCGCCAATGGAGGATTTTTACATGGGAGCCGCCAGTGTCCGGGTTTTTCTCCCTGTCTTCAAAATGAATTTCCCGGAGATCGTGGACATGGCCCTTCCCGCCGAGGGGGTCTTTCACAACCTCGTCTTTGTGTCCATCCGCAAACAATACCCCTGGCAGGCGTTCAAGGTCATGCATGGGTTGTGGGGGATGGGTCAAATGATGTTTGCCAAATACATCGTGGTCGTGGACGAAGATTGCGATGTCCACAACACCAGTGAAGTGCTCTTCCGGTTGTGTGCGAACACCGACCCCCAACGCGACTCGACCTTCATCAAAAACCCAATCGACTCCCTCGACCACGCCACCTCCCTGCCCAACTTGGGCTCCCACATGGGATTTGATGCCACCCACAAACTGCCCGGCGAGGGCTACACGCGCGGTTGGCCGGAATTGGTCAAAATGTCCCCCGAGGTCAAAGCTTGGGCAGACCGCTTCCTGGGAATCTGAACCTCAGGACAGAACAAAATATCGGGTGAGTTGCTGCAAAAAATTGTTGATGACAGGCTTGCTTTGTCGAACAGAAGTGATACCGATCATATGAACGTCATATGTTAACACCACGACAACAAGAAATTTTGACCTTCATCCGTCACCGGGTGGACAGGCGGGGTAGCGCTCCTTCTTTGAGGGAAATCATGGAACATTTTGGTTTTACGTCACCCGCCACGGTGAGCAGCCACCTCGATCTTCTGGAAAAGAAGGGGGCGATCCGGCGGGAACCGGGACGGGCGCGAAATATCATGCTTCCGGGTGTTCGGCCCCATCGGTCCGGTCTCATGGAAATCCCGCTTTTTGGCATGATCCCCGCAGGGATGCCCTCCGGCCAGGAACAGGAGCCGGATCGCTGCATTGCGGTGGATCCCGAAACCATCCGCCTCCCCAACAGTTCCCGCACCTTTGCGTTGCAGGTGAGGGGAGACTCCATGATCGGGGCCGGTATTCTTGACCGGGACATTGTGATCATGGAACTGAGCGAACCCAAAAACCGGGACATCGTGGCCGCCCTCATTGATGGCGAGACGACCCTCAAGCGCTTCCTGCTTCAAAAAGGACGCCCGTTTCTGCGCGCCGAAAATCCGGCGTTCCCGGATTTGATTCCTGCCCGGGAGTTGGTCATCCAAGGCGTGCTTCGGGCGCTGATCCGAACCACAGGCAAAGGTTAAAAAAATCCGCGCTAGGTGACCAACACCGGGGGAGGGCTGGTAATTTGGGGGATGGGCAGGCCACGTTGGAGACAGCCCTCTTTCCATAGGGATCCGAGATAAAAATCGAACCCTTCCGACAGCCGAAAAATTCTTCCATAGTAGGGAACGCCGGGTGTGGGGGATAACTCGCCGAAATAGACGTCCTGCCCTGTGGTGTAAAGATCCACACTGCAAAACGGGGTCTCCAGTTGCCGGGAAATCTTTTTTGCCGCCTCGATCATGGTGGCCGCATTGGCCGGAAGGACCGGAACTCCCTGCGGACGTGTTCCGGGAATGATCTTTCCCTCCGGCATGGGCGCAAAGCCGGAGTTCAGATGGGTGATCTCATTGGGATGCGTGTTGCGGTTGACCTGGAGAATGGCACCGATGGTTTCCCCAAACATCCAAAACTTGTAGTCCAAGGGAATTTGCATCGCGCCATTTTCCCCAACCACCAACTCCTCGGCAAACATCGGGGTCTCCGCGAGCTTCAAGCTTTCGAAAACCGCCTTGAGGTCGGCGATAACTTCCTCCGGGGTGAAATGTTTTTGCCTTATCAATTCAAAGAAATGCCCGCCCTGACGTTCCAAAAGATAGACACCCTGGCAGAAACAAAGGTTCACGGGCTTGAGAACGAACCGCGGCGGGAGCTTTGCGAAATCGATCGCGTCCGGGCCACAAAATTCCATCAAGGTCTCTGGAACTTTGATACCGAAGGATTTCAGGAAGGCTTTTCGCGGGATTTTTCCACTCACGATCCCGCTGGGCGCGACCCCCGTGAATCTGGCGTGGAGAAATTCGGTGAACCGTCTGGCCTCGTAGGGTGTCGTTTGATTGCCAGGTGCGAATTCCACAAAACTTCTTGTATTCGCAGGGTCGAGGAAAATCAAGTCTCTGCGCGGGCTGGTTCAGGCGGCCAAGGCAGGGGTTCGCGAAAAAATCTTTGCCGATGCTTGCGCGGAGGGAGCGGGCTTTGTAATTTCACCCACTTATGTCATCAGATCCCAACAGCGTGTATTCCCGCAAGAATCCCTATCCTGCAACCATCACGGTGAACAAATCCCTGACTGGTGAAGGATCGGCAAAAGATACGCGTCATTTTGAAATCGATCTCGCCGATTCCGGTGTCTCCTACGAAGTGGGTGATTCTCTGGGGGTTTTTGCTTCGAATGATCCCGGGCTTGTGGAAGCCCTTTTGGCGAATCGCGGGTTTTCCGGAGACGAGGAGGTGCTGACGACGGACGGAGTGGCGACGAGTCTTCGGAAGGCGCTGACGCATAATTTTGTGATCACCGAGCCCGCGAAACAAATCCTGCAGGCCTTGGCCGGGAAAGATCCTTCGGCCGCTTTTATCACCGAACTTCTGGAGCCTGCCAACAAACCCAAGCTGGATGATTTTCTTTGGGGGCGGGACATTTTGGATTTGTTGGAGGAATTTCCTGGGGCGCAGTTCACGGTGGAGGAATTTGTCAAAGGGCTCCGCAAGCTGCAGCCCCGCCTTTACTCCATTGCGTCCTCACAAAAGGCCGTGGGAACCGCCGTGCATTTGACGGTGGCGGTCGTGCGTTACACGCCCAAAGGAAAGACCCGGATGCGCAAGGGGGTTTGCTCGACATTCCTGGCCGAGCGGGCCGCAGAACCGGGGGCCCTGCCGGTTTTTACGCACACGGCCAAGCACTTCCGGATGCCCGAGGACCCGAACCAAGCCGCTATCATGGTGGGTCCCGGCACCGGCATTGCGCCGTTCCGGGCTTTCCTTCAAGAACGGAAAGCCACGGGTGCGACCGGAAAGAACTGGCTGTTTTTTGGTGACCAGCACGCCGCCACGGATTTCCTGTATCAGAGCGAGTTCGAAGCGGCCCAAGCGGATGGAATCCTCCATCGCTTCGACACCGCCTTCTCGCGGGATCAGGAATTCAAGATCTACGTCCAGCACCGGATGCTCGAACACGCGAAAGACCTCTTTGAATGGCTGGAAAATGGCGCCATCTTTTACGTCTGCGGCGACGCCCAGCGCATGGCCAAGGATGTGGACCTTGCCCTCCATCAAATTGTCGAACAAGCCGGTGGCAAAACTCCCGGGCAGGCCAAGGAATACGTGGATGCTCTCAAAAAGGAAAAAAGGTACCGGAAGGATATTTATTGACGTGGACAATCCCCGTGACCGGTCCCTGACATTCCACAAACTTTTTCCATGACGCCTCCGTTTCGCTCTGTTCATTTTCTTGGCATCTGTGGCACGGCCATGGGAGCCGTCGCCGCGGCATTGAAGGACCGGGGCATCACGGTGACAGGTCAGGATAAAAACGTGTATCCGCCGATGTCGGACTACCTGGCTTCGCGGGGTATTCCGATCACCGAGGGGTTTGACCCTGCGGATATCCCTGCCGGCACGGAGCTTGTGGTGATCGGCAATGCGATGACGCGTGGAAATCCGGCAGTGGAGGCTGTGCTCAACAGCAAGCGTCTTTACCTTTCGCTGCCCGAGATCCTGAAGCAGTTTTTTCTGAGAGGCCGTCATAATCTTGTGGTGACCGGCACGCATGGGAAAACCACCACCACCTCGTTGCTGGCGTGGATTCTCGAATCCGCGGGATTGGCTCCCGGTTGGTTCATCGGGGGGATTCCCGCGAACCTGGGTTCGGGAGCCAACTTGAGAGACTCCAAACATTTTGTGATCGAGGGTGATGAATATGACACGGCGTTCTTCGACAAACGCAGCAAGTTTATCCATTACCTTCCCGAGTTGGTCATCATCAACAACATCGAATTCGACCATGCGGACATCTATGACTCCCTGGAAGAAATTCAGACCAGCTTCCGGCGCTTGTTGAATGTGGTTCCCTCGCAGGGCATGGTCCTTGTGAACGCGGATGACCCGAATGCGTTGGCGGTCACCGCATCCTGTCCGGCACCGATTGTGGAGGTTGGTTTCACGGCGAATGCGGGCAACCGGATCCTGAATCCCCGGCAAAACCGGCAAGGGTCTTCCTTCGAGCTGTTTGACACGGTTTTTGAAATCCCATTGCTCGGCGAGTTCAACATTCGTAATGCGGCCATGGCGGCGTCGGCGGCCCGCTTTTACGGGGTCCCCCTGGAGGCCATTCGGTCCGCGCTTGCGTCATTTGAAGGAGTGAAACGCCGCCAGGAAGTGCGCGGTGTTGTCCGTGGCATCACGATCGTCGATGATTTCGGTCATCACCCCACCGCCATCCGGGAAACCCTGGCGGGAATCCGGGCACGTTACGGAAGTGCAAAAATCTGGGCGCTCTTTGAGCCCCGCTCAAACACCACCCGCAGAAATGTTTTCCAAGAAGACCTTCCCAAGGCGTTCGCGGATGCGGATGGGGTGTTTATTTCGAAGGTGGCCAGATTGGAACAAATTGACGCGTCCGAGCGACTGAATCCGGAGAAGGTGGTCTCCGACATCGCGGCCAGTGGCAAACCGGCCTTTTATTCGCCGGGGGCGGCGGAAATCATCGCCGGCCTCCGACCCTTGGCCAACGAAGGGGATGTGGTTGTTGTTTTCTCCAATGGGGGGTTCGAAGGCATTCACGAGAAATTGTTGAAGGGGTTGTGAGTTCGACAAAGGAGTTGAACTGTGAATCGTTGACGCTACTCTGCGGGGCGTGAAACAAGGAATCATCGGAAAATGTGGATTGGTTGCCGGGCTTGGAGCGCTCTTGGTTTGGGGCGGGGGTTCGGTTCGTGCGGCTGAAGCACTCATCATCGTTGACAACCAGACAGGTCACATCCTTGCCTCGAAAAATGCCCGCGAAAAGCGCCAGGTGGCGAGCCTCACGAAGTTGGCGACGGCTTGTGTGGTCCTTGACATGGCGGAGCTGAAAAAAATCGACCTCAACCAAGTGGTCGGGATTCCCCCCTCGGCCTTGAACGCCGGCGGCGCAAATCCTGTGGGTTTGCAATCAGGGGACGGCATGAGTTTGCGGGACCTTCTTTATTGTTCCCTGCTGGCCTCTGACAACATTGCGGCCACCGCCCTTGCTCACCATGCCGGCACCCGCGTTCCAAATCCCGAGGGACTTTCTCCCGTGGGAAATTTTGTGGTGCAGATGAACGCTTTGGCCCGTGGCTTAAAAATGAGACGAACACTCTTCCTGAATCCCAGCGGTCTGGATGGCGGGGAACAAAGTCCGCCGTTTTCGACAGCCGAAGACATGGCAAGATTGACCTGTTACGCTTACAGGGACGGGGATATCCCCTTCTATGTCTCCCAAAAGTCCCGGACGGTTCACGTGTTCCGCGAGGGGCAGGAGATTTCCATCACAATCAACAATACCAACGAGTTGCTCGGCCAGGAAGGCATCGACGGCGTGAAAACCGGCCGCACCGCAAAGGCCGGTGACTGTTTGATTCTCAGCTCGGAACGAACCCCGGAGGTTCGCAAAGCCGACTCGACAACTTACGTCACGCCCCGGCGCATCCAAATCATTCTCCTGGGATCCCCCGATCGGTTTGGTGAAGGCATCGGATTGACGCGGCGGGGTTGGGGCCTTTATGATACGTGGGCCCGGGGTGGTCGCAAAACCGACAAATCCAAGGCGCTTTAAATCAACATAGGAGGAAGTGGCCCCCGACACACTTCTCCGCAATCAAGGAAAGACATGTCAAAAACCAGAATTGGGATTCTCACAAGCGGGGGCGACTGCCCCGGACTAAATGCGGTACTGCGGGGTGCCAGCCGGGCGGCCGAACTTCATGGCTGGGAAACGATTGGTTTCCGCGATGGCTTTGAAGGCCTGCTGCCACCGGGCGACTTCATGATTTTGGATCGCAAAGCCACCTCCGGGATCATGCACTGGGGGGGAACCATTCTGGGGACAACCAACCGTGGCAGCTTTGTGGCAAAAGTGGGGGCCGGTGACAAATCCAGCATCGATCAAGATGTGATCGATCGCGCCAAAAAAACCTATGATGACCTTGGCCTTCGGGCGTTGATCACGGTGGGCGGAGATGGCTCGCTCTCCACCGCGTTGCAACTTGCCGAAAATGGCATGAACGTGATCGGTGTTCCCAAGACAATCGACAATGACTTGGAAGCCACGGCCATGACCTTCGGATTCGACTCGGCGGTGGAGTGTGTGGCTGATTCGTTGGACCGTTTGCACACGACGGCTTCCAGTCACAAGCGGGTGATGATCGTGGAGGTGATGGGCCGTCATGCCGGCTGGATCGCACTTTACGGTGGGATGGCCGGCGGAGCCGACGTGATTTTGATTCCTGAGATTCCTTTTCATTTCGACAAAGTGGCCGAAGAAGTTCACCGCCGCGACCTGGCTGGCTGCAAGTGCACCATCATCGTGGTCGCCGAGGGAGCCAGCCCCATCGACGGGAAACAACTGCGTCACGCCACCGCCAGCGGCGAACACCGGCTGGGCGGTATCGGGGAATTGGTCGCCAGGGAAGTGGCCACCCGCACGGACAAAGAAGTTCGGACCTGCGTGCTCGGGCACCTTCAGCGAGGGGGGGCTCCCACCACGTTGGACCGTCTGCTGGGCACACGATTTGGTGTGAAAGCCGTGGAACTCATCGCAGAGGAAAAATACGGATCCATGGTTAGCTACCAGAATTACCAAGTGCTGGATGTGCCCATTTCCCACGCCGTCCACAAACTCCGCAAGGTCCCTGCCGACGGCGAGATGGTGCGTGTTGCCAAAACAATGGAAATTTCTTTTGGGGACTGAACCGAACCACAAACCTCGCGGCAAAATTCCTTCTCATCAAATGAAAACCCCAATCCTCTGACCCATGCCAATTGAAGATCCCATTCTAAAAAATGCCATCCGCGATGTCCCGGATTTTCCAAAAGTGGGGGTCTTGTTCAAAGACATCACTCCCATTCTCTCCAACGGGAAATTGCTTCAAAGGGCCATTGATCAATTCGTCGAGGAGACCAAAGCCCACGGGGCTCAGAAAATCGCGGGAATTGACGCGAGAGGGTTCCTGTTCGGGGCCACCGTGGCGGACCGGTTGGGGTTGGGATTTGTGCCGATCCGTAAGAAAGGCAAACTTCCATGGAAGACCCACTCGATTGCTTACAAACTGGAATACGGCGAAGCGGCCATTGAAGTGCACACCGATGCGTTTGAGCCCGGCGAAAAGGTGGCTTTGATTGATGACCTTCTGGCCACGGGGGGAACGGCAGCCGCCGCGATTTCGCTGATCAAGACCTGCGGGGCCGAGGTGGTGGTCGCGCAATTTTTGATTGAGCTGGAATTTTTGGAGGGTCGCCATTTGCTTGCCCCGACTCCCATTTCCCCTTTGCTGCGCTTTTGATTTAAAAGCGCTGCCCGAGAATCAACCGCGCGGCCTCCCCGGCATCTGCGACGACAAAATCAGCCCCGCACGCGGTTTGCTGATTGCCGTATCCCGTAAGAACCAAAATGGTCCGGCACCCGAAATTTTGGCCGCAGGAAATATCCGAGGTCTTGTCTCCAACCAGCCATGAACGTTCCGGGTCAATCCGATGGTCCCGGCAGGCCTCCTCCAGCATGCCAACAGCAGGTTTGCGACGATGGGAAGAAGACGGCGGTGCCTCGGGGCAAAAGTAGATCGCGTTCCATGATGTGCCAAGCTGGCGGATCAATTCCGCGTTCACGGATTCGAAGTCCGCAACGGAAAAATACCCCCTGCCGATTCCACTTTGGTTGGTGATCAGGATGTTCAGCCAACCGCCGGCTTGGAGGGAACGGAGAGCGTCACCCGCCCCGGAGATCGCTTGAACCTTGGAGGGGTCGCCACAATAATCCACCTCTTCCATGAGGGTGCCGTCCCGGTCCCAAAAAACAGCGCGGGCCGGGGGAGTGTCAGAGTGTTTTTCCATCGCCCCATCAAGAAATGATGACGGCGGGATGGCAAGGGGAATCATCACCTTTTTGAGGGAAGCCGCCGAAGCCCCACATCAAGGATAAAAAGCCCAATCGCCGCGATCACAAACCATGGCCAAAGCTCTGTGCGGGAGCGTTGGGTGGGAGTGAGGGCCTTCAGCAGATCCGCAGGGGCGGGGGAAACGGTTCCTCCCGTGGCCTCCGCAAGGTCCGTGAGAAGGGGCAAGTTCATCGGGCGCAGCAAGAATTCGTCGGGGTAGGCAAATGACACGCCGGCATATTGGCTGGCAAGGGTTTTACTTGCGGATTTCACGGTGGCTTGAAGATGGACCGTTCCTTGATGAGGGGTCGGAAGGAAGATGCCCAACCGCCCCGGACCGATCGGCTCCAGAGGAACTGTTTTTGCCTCTCCCTCGCCATCATGGATCGAAAGTTCGCCCTCCACATTTTCCAGTCCTCGTCCGTAGGTATCCACGGCGTCCAAGCTCACGTCCAGCCCTCCGTTGACTTTGGAAATGACAAGGGGGAAGCTCCGTAAGTCAGCCCCCCGCTGGATTTCGCGAAGAACCTGAGCCCAGAATCTCCCGAAGTTTTCCCAAGTCAGCCATTCGGAAGCCCACACATCGCGGGCATCCGAGGTGAAGGCCGCTGTTTTTCCGAGCCCTGTCCGCCATGTGGCCAGGAGAGGTTCACCCGTTTCCGTGGCGATCCAGAGGTCGGCGCCCGGTTGAAGGACGGTGCTCACAAAACCCAGAAGCGGAGGAGCCGATGAGAAATCGATCCCCTCCAAAAATGGGGCCCGCCGTTGGGGAATGGCAAGAAATGGCTCCTCCCGAATCGACGGACGGGCGGCGAGAACCGTCTCCCTTGCAAAGATCTGTGGAATGTTCTCCGGAGAATCGGTGTGATAATAGCGACCATTCCCCCATCTCGCCAGCTGATCCAGCAGCACGGCATCCGCATCCGAGCCCACACCGACCGTGCTGAGGGTGATTTTATCAGCGACCAGCCTTGCCGCGATTTCCGCGTAGGGACCGGGAATGGAAACGCCATCGCTGAGAAGAATGATGTGCCGGATTTTTGCAGGGGATTTGCGAAGGGATTCCGAAGCCAGGTCCAACCCGGCGGCGATATTGGTTCCTCCGCCTGCTTCCAAGGTGGCAAGGTAGGACGCAATGGTCGCTTTGTTGGAGGCGCTTTGCAGTTCCACGACCCAGCGGGCCCGCCCGCTGAACGCAATCACCCCGGCATAATCCAGGGGAGTGAGGATGTTGATGGCCGCTTGGGCGGCGGAGGCTGCCATGGAGATTTTTTCCCCGATCATGCTGCCACTGCTGTCAATCACGGGCACGATGGCGAGCGAGGGGTCTTCCACTTGTTTTTGAAATTCCGATCGCACCGGCAAAAGTTCCTCGACACCGGTGCCACCGTATCCGCCGGGACCAAAGGTTTTGCCTCCGCCCAGCATGAGCAACCCGCCGCCAAAGTCTTTGACGTAGGAGACGAGAACACTCCTCTGGCTGGTGGACAAACTGTCCGCCGCCACCTCATCCAAGATCACCGCATCAAAGGAAACCAAATCCGCAGCCCGGGTCGGGATCCCTTGGGGGGGGCGGGTTTCGGTGACAACGCCTTGAGGCTCCAGAGCATCGGCAAGGAGAGGAGAGGGTTTTTCACTCACGATGAGAATCCGCCCGTCACCTTCGACCATCACAGTGGCCGGGCCCGAGTTGTTTTCGGGGCGGGTGTCCTCCGGCACTCGGATCACAACACGAAAATTTGCCACCCCCGGCGTCGCGATTCGCTGGGTGATCGCCACCGGATTGTCACCCTTGGTGAGGGCAAGTTTTTTGGTGCCAGCCAGGACGCCTTCATGAAAGACATCAAGTTCTGCCTCGGTTTCCCGGTTGCTTACGATCACAACATGGAGTTCAAACGGTTCTTTGCTCCGCACCATCCGGGGGGCTTCGATCGCGCGAACCAGAATCTCGGGGTCATCTTTCGGCGGAACGGGGAACGTGAACACAACCACCCCTGCTTGCTGTAAGGCGGCGATGTGTTCGCTGGCGCGTCCCCCGGTCTCCACGCCATCGGAAAACAAGGCCAGGATTCGGCTTTTTCCGGAAGGAAAGATGGCCGTGGAAAATTGCAGGGCGGCGGCGAGATCCGTGGCGTCGGTTTGGAATGTTGTTTTGGCTTCCGCTGCCAACGGCCCCGTGCCCGGACCTTCACCCAGATCCGGCCGCCCCGCAAAAAGGACCCAGCTCTCATCCGTGGGAGAAACCCCGCTCTTTTCCGAGAAGGCGCGCGCGGCATTCAGGGCCGAGTCCCCAACGCTCTCGCTCACATCAACACCCCAGACCACATGCTTTTTTGAGGATGGCAGGAACAGCCGGGGGTCGGAGAGCGCAAAAACCAGGCAAAGCAGAATGAGGGCTCTGACCATGAGAATGAAAGCGCTTCGCCGCGGCGGGAGGCCTGTCGCCGACCGCCGGCTGATGACCCACAGAAGAATGGCTGCGGGAATCAGAAACAACGCCCAGGGAACCCCGAATTCCAAGGGACTCATTCCGTGACCCTCCGGTGATAGGTCCACCATTCCCCGAAGATCCAGACCAAAGCCAGCACAAGCAACCACCACCACATCGGGCGATTGGGGAAAAAGCTGCCGCCCAATTTCTGGGTTCTGGGAACGTCGGTGACTGCGGGAAGATGCGATTTCAGATGGGTGAGCGCCGGGCTGGCCCCTTCCGCCGAAACAAATTCCCGGGTGTCCTGGCGCAGGGATTGAACCACATTGGAAATCAGGATCGGGAAGGCGGCCCGCATCACGAGGTCGCTCTTCGCCGGGTCCATCGCCACCACCAACCAACGGGGATCGGCATCCCAGCGACCAAAGATGAGAGGCCTGCCCGCGCTGCCCACGTAGGTGGTGGCTCCCCCGCCGGGTTGGATGTCCAAGGCTCGTCCCACGGTCACCCGATCCAGAGTCACGCCTTTGGTGAGGTCATGCGCCGGGTGAACCTCGGTGATCCAAGGTTCGCTCATTTCCCCTTTCAGTTCCCCAAAAAAGCCGCCCTGATCGGGGAGGATCATCACCAACCCAAGGGCCTGAAAATCGGGGGGAGGGATCGTGCCCTGAAAAATCCAGAGCTTCGAGGCATCCCCGTATTTCAAAGTGTCCGGAGGCCACAATCTCTGCACGCCAAGCGCAGGGACCGCGGCCAACGCGGCCTCAAGGTAGCGATCCGGGGGAGAGACCAGAACAGCCTCCACGCGCGGGAGCGCCTCCACGGTGATCTCAAATTCCTCATCGAAGGAGAGAGCATCGTCGGCAAACCCTTCAATTTTGGCAGAGAGATTCACGGCTTCCGCCTCTTGAAGAATCCACTCCTTGCGCCAGGGCTGGCCGGGGGTAACCGCCATCTCACGGGCATCCACCAATTGGGAGTTGCTGAACAAGGAAATTTTTCCACCCCCGCGATTTCCAGAATTCCTCACCTCGGCAAAAACGGTGACCTCTCCGGGAAGGGCCGGTGATCGACGGGCAGCAAACCGACTGATCCCCGCGTTGGGGGATTCTGCACCGATCGGATGAAGGGTCACCCCATCAAGAATTCCGCCCTCCAGCGGGCCATCCCAGACCCCATCGGTAAAAAACAAGACGTTGCCATTGCGAGAGGTCGCCAGATTTTTTGCGAGGGTGAGGGCCTGCCTCGGGCTGCTCGCGGCGTTGCCAGGCCGCGCTTTTGAAAAGGCGTCTGTCAGTTCCTGACGACTGTCCGTCCAGCCCGTCAGGACTTGCGGCGTGGCATTGGCAAGGACAACAGCAGCTTCTTGTCCATTGCCCGGGGATTTTGCAAAGCGTCCCGCCTCTGCAACGGCCGACTCAAATCGCGAAGACGCGCCATGCATGGCTCGCATGCTGGCCGAACCATCAATCACAATCACCACCGAGTCGGTTGGGCTTGACCCCCACGGCCAGAGGGGGCGGGTTAATGCCGCAATGAGCAGCAACAAAAAGATCAGTTGGAGAAGCAAAGAAACCCAACGCCGTAACTTCCGCCAGCGAGCACTTTCGGAGAGCACGACCTGA
>JBBECL010000204.1:0-3525 GCA_040881805.1 Terrimicrobiaceae bacterium
AACTTTCCAAAACGGACACCATGGCAGAGATAACCCGCGCGACCCACCGATACGCCAAAAGGCAATTGACCTGGTTTCGTAACCAGACTAGCTGTCAGGAACTGCCTTGGAAACCATCCCTCTCCGATCTCGTCGAAGAGGCCCTCACGGCCCTTCCCCACCACCGAATACCGCTCCCCCTGTGAAAAAAATCTCGCTCTGGTCAATCCTCGTGTCATTGGCGCTTTTTGGATGTGCTTCCAAGCCCGGACCACCGACACCCGCCGAACCCAAAACCGAAGCCACGATCTACTCACCAACCCCCTGGTTCACTCAACAGGGCATCGCGTCATGGTATGGGGGCCGGTGGATTGGACGCCTCACGGCCAATGGCGAACGCTATCGGGCCGGGGACATGACAGCCGCACACAAAAAATTGCCTTTCAACACGCGGGTGAGAGTCACCGATCTCAAAACCGGCAAGCAGGTCATCGTCAGAATCAACAACCGGGGCCCCTTCATCAAAGGCCGGATCATCGACCTCAGCGTGGTCGCTGCCAAGCAACTTGGCACCTACGATCGTGGCCTCGCCAAAGTCAAAATCGAAGCGCTTCGGGAGATCCCCCAAATCAAAAAACCCAATCTCTCAAAGCCCAAAACCACCCCAACACCAGGTCCCACACCAAGTCCAAAACCAACACCCAAGGCCCGGGCCACAACGAGCCTCACGCCAAGTCCCACGGCAAACCCCTCCACCCCCACAACACCTCCCCCCTCCAAGCGACCGACAAAACCCATCCCGAAGGGTCGACGATAGGCGGATTTGCACTATCCTTTCACTCCATGACGTCACCCATCGACCGTTACAACAAAATCCCCTACCGCCGCAGCGGGAATAGCGGCCTCGACCTGCCGGTGATTTCTTTGGGCCTCTGGCACAACTTCGGCAGCAGTGATTCACAACACTTGGCCAGGGAAATTGTCCGGGTTGCTTTTGATGAGGGAATCACCCACTTTGATCTGGCAAACAACTATGGCCCGCCCCCGGGAAGCGCGGAGGAAACCTTTGGCCAAATTCTCACCGACGACTTGGGATCCCACCGCGACGAGTTGATCATCTCAACCAAGGCGGGCTATCGAATGTCGCCCGGTCCTTACGGCGATGGGGGCTCGAGGAAATACCTTCTCTCCAGCTTGGACGCCAGCTTGCGGCGGTTGCGACTCGATTATGTGGATGTCTTTTATCATCACCGTCCCGACCTCACCACGCCGCTCGAGGAAACCATGGGAGCCCTTGCCTCGGCCGTGACCCAAGGAAAAGCCCTCTACGCGGCGATCTCCAACTATGACGCCGAGCGGACTGCGGACGCTGCTGCAATCATGCGCTCGTTCGGCGTGCCCCTTGTTTTGCATCAGCCCTGCTACAATATTTTTAACCGTCACCCGGAAGAGGCTCTCTTCAACGCCCTCGATCGCGAAGGCATCGGGGCCGTTGTCTTTTCTCCTCTGGCCCAGGGCATCCTTGCCGGAAAATATTTGCAGGGCATCCCCAAAGACTCACGGGCCTCCAAACCGAACGGCTTTCTCCGCCCCGAACATGTGACCGAAGACAAACAAAAAACGGCAAGGCTTCTCCATGACCTCGCCCGGCAGCGCGGACAAACCCTCGCCCAACTCTCCTTGGCCTGGGTCCTCCGCCGCCCCACAGTGGTGTCAGCCATCATCGGAGCAAGCCGGCCAGCCCAAGTCCTGGAATGCGCGGCGGCCTTGAATGGTCCCCCGCTCACGAAGGAAGAGTTGATGCTGATTGATCGTTGCCATGACCACTGATCCAGGCGCTCCGCTGGAGGGACCCCGGTGGTTCTGTGTGCGAACAAAACGGCTCAGCGAGGGACTCACCGCACGCGCCCTTCGGGCTGACATCGGACTCGATGTGTTTTGCCCCTTGCTGCGATTTCAGAAAGCCCGCAAAACCGGCAAGGTCTGGGTTCAGGAGGCCCTTTTTCCCAACTACTTGTTTGCCAGATTTGACTACTACGAAAATCACCGCCGGATCAAGGCCACCCGGGGAGTCCTGACCATCCTGAGCTTTGGGGGCGAACCCGTCCCCGTCTCAGATTCCGTCATCTCCGAACTCCGGGATGTGGTTCGTGAGGAAGAAACCATCATTGTCGAATCCTCCATCCAGGCCGGGGAGGAAGTGGATGTGATTGGCGGTCCCTTTCAAGGCCTCCGGGCCATGGTCACCCGCGTGATACCCGCCAAACAACGCGTCGCCATCCTCCTGGAACTCCTCGGCATGGAACGCGAAGTCGAAGTGGCCGCAGACCTCGTCCTCCCTCCCAAATCCCACCCGCTGCAGCAATAAAGGGCATCGGAACGATGGAAGTCACCGACAAAGTCACCGACGATTATTGATTTTTCATTTTGTAGCTGCTACGGAAAGTGCCGATGTCACACAAGCTTTCCCTGAATTCCCTCACGCCACAAATTTCCGGCCCCCTTGGCACCAAGACAGCTGCCACGAAGGCAAATTTTCCGATCCTGAAGGGGCTGTCTCTCTATCACCTGACCATCCGTCCAGGGTGCTTCCGCGAGCCCCACTGGCACGCAAACGCGGATGAACTCGGGTATTGCCTCTCGGGAGAAGCGCTGGTCACCGTTTTTGCCAGCGGGAACGTCCACTCGCATTTCACCATCTCCGCCGGAGACATGTTTTTTATTCCGTCGGGTTCTCTGCACGCCATCGAAAACACCGGCGATTCGGACGCCGGATTTGTCATCACCTTTTCACATGAGTCGGTGGAGGATTTTGGTTTGTCGGGGTTTGTCGGATGCCTGACTCCTGCCGTCATGGGAAACACATGGGGGCTGCCGATTGGGGAGTTCGGAGGCCTGACAACATCGCCGAAGAGTATTGAATTCGGCGAGTCTGCCGGGCCCTGCACGATTCCCGAATCTGCCAGGTTCCCCCACCCTCTCAAATTTTCCATCGCATCCCACACGCCCCTGGTGACCAACACGCATGGGGCCGCCACGGTGGCCCGACGAGACACCTGGCCTGCCTTGAAAGCACAAGCCATGTATTCCGTCCGCATCCACGGAACCGGCATGCGCGAGCCTCACTGGCATCCGGAAACCGCGGAACTGGGGTTTGTGAAGCAGGGACATGCCAGAATGACAGTTCAAAGTCCGGACGGAACCGCCGAGACCTATGAACTCCACCCGGGCGATATTTATTTCATCCCCCGTGCCTACCCACACCACATCGAAAACCTTGATGGCACGGAAGTCCACTTCCTGATCTTCTTCGATACCCCTGACGTTCAGGATATCGGCCTCACGGGTGCAATTCCCGGATTTCCCGCGCGGGTCGTCGGTCCGACTCTTGGGATCACCGCGGACCAAGTTTCAAAAATCCCCAAACTGCCATCGGATCTTCTCATGGTTGGCCGGTTGAACCCCGTGGATCGGTGATAGGAGTGGGATCAATTATGTTTGCGATTACCCGCCCTACAAGTTGTTGGGGTCACTGATGGGGTCAGG
>JBBECL010000205.1:0-22853 GCA_040881805.1 Terrimicrobiaceae bacterium
TCTCCTCATGAAACTTTCCCAGCTCAGCGAAGAAAAATTGCTGGACGAATTGCTGCGTGGGATCCGCGACGGAAAGGATGTGGTGGTTGGGCCCGGCGACGACTGTGCTGCGGTTCGTGTCTCCGGTTCCTCGGGGCTTCTCTTGCTCAAAACCGACTGCGTGGTCGAAAATGTGCATTTTTCGAGTGCGCTGTCAGGCGCCCGCGTGGGCCGAAAAGCGCTCTGTCGCGCGCTGAGCGATATCGCGGCCATGGGCGGCCTCCCCTCGCATGCCATGATCACCATTTTTTCCCCCCCTGAGATTCCTGTGGCCTACTGGAAAAGTGTTTATCGGGGTTTGATGGCAGCAGCAAAAAAATATCACGTTGCGATTGTTGGCGGTGAAACCACGTCCGCTCCCGTGCGTGCGATCTCTGTTGCTCTCACTGGCCTGGTAAGTCCCCGTCATTTGGTTCGGCGCTCCGGCGGTCGGGATGGGGATGTGCTCTATGTCACCGGCCGCCTGGGGGGATCCCTTCGTCGCAAACATTGGGCCTTTGAACCCCGCCTCAACGAAGGGCGCTGGCTCGCCGACCACGGATTTGCCAGGGCGATGATGGATCTGAGTGATGGCCTGGCCAAAGACCTGCCCCGACTTGCCGCGGCTTCGGGCACGGGATTTCATATTTCCCCAGCCGCCATTCCCCGCTCGAATGGTGTCTCTTTTGAAGCCGCCGTCTCGGATGGCGAGGATTACGAGTTGCTTTTCGCGGTCCGTGCACCCGACGTCGAGCGGTTGGAGTCATCCTGGCGCAAGCAATTTCCCAAACTTATGCTCACCCCCATTGGCTTCCTTTGCGAAAAAGGCAAAGCCTTCCGATTCGATCAATCGGGCTTCGACCACTTCCGGGGCAAGGAGTCGCGGTAACTTAGTCCAACAAGCCGCCGTCGCCGAAGAAGCGCTTCAACTCGGCTTCGGCGCTTTCCAGAGAATCCGAGGCATGGACAACGTTCACCATCATATCCACACCAAAATCCCCGCGAATCGTGCCCTTGGCGGCTTTGGTGGAATCTGTGGGGCCGAGCAATTCGCGGACGCCGGGGATCACATTTTCCCCGCGGATGGCGAGGGCCAACACAGGTCCGCTGGACATAAATTTTTCGACTTCCGGAAAAAACGGTTTGTCTGCGATGTGAGCGTAGTGTTCGCGAAGGATGCCGGCATCCAATTGGAGCGCCTTGGCACCGCGGATGGAATAACCCGCTTTTTCGAGGCGGCCGATGACCTCTCCCACCAGTTTTTTGGAGACACAATCGGGTTTTAAGAGAATTAAAGTCGTTTCAGGCATAATAGAGCCCCTCTGTTTAACGCGGGAAGGGACGGACTGCAAAGGGAAAGTGTGGGCGAAAGTCATGGGGGGCGCATCTCCGAAAGTTGCAACAGCCGAATTGTAGCCACGGCCGTCTCTTGCCCTGTTGCAACTTTCGAAGATGCGCCCGGTCATGGGGATGAAATGGCCGTATCTTCATGAAGTGAAAAGCCAGTAGGAAGTGGCGGCCGAGCCGCAATAAACACGCATCGCGCCCGGAGGTCACGATCCACCAGTTCTAGCGATTGCCAGGGTGCCCGGGGAGGATCGCGATCTCCGGGCGCGATGGGAAAACCTCATGCTGTGAAGCCGCGTCGCCTGCGCGTCGAGCATCCGGCAATCATTCATGCAACTTGTCAGGTATGTGGAGCAGCGGTTGCGAGGCCACGATTTTGGTGAAGGCCTCGCAGGTTCCGCCGCGGTCAACGGCCAGGGCGCGGGCTTCGAGGCTGCCGCGAAGGATGCCGCCTTTGTGGATGCGCACGGTGCCGGTACAAAGGATTTGGCCGGTGAGGCATCCATTGACTTCAAGGTTTTGGGTTTTGAGGGGGTAGGCCAATTCCATCACTGCTTTGCGTCCGACGATGGTGGATTCCGCCGTGGCTTTGAATGAGAGTTTTCCCGACCCAAGGAGTTCCAATTCCTGCTCGCAGAGGAGGGTTCCGGTGACGTGTCCCTCGATCCGGGCGTTCGTGCAAATGATGAGTGAGTTGTTCAGGTGGGCTCCTTTGCGGACACGAAGCCTTCCACGGATATCCACGGGGCGCGAGGCGTTCGCCGAGAAGTCCATATCGCAGAGTTCAATGCCCGCATTGCACGTCGGGCAAAGCGTGGAGCGGGCGGAGCGTGACACCGTATGGTCCGAGCCACACCGGTAACAATGAATGTCTCTTTGGGGACCTCTCGGGCGGGCTGTTGCTATGCGCCGGTTGGTTCCTATTTCAAAGTGTCCGCTGCACGCCCGACAGAAGGTTGAGACCGTCCGGGGCGGCTCCTTTTGGGTCGCTCCGCAGTGGGGGCATGTGACATCGACCTTGGCAACAGACAGACTCATTGGGAAATGTTGACCCAAGAAATTCGTTCCAAATTCCTCTACCTCACATTGCGGAAATATGAGGCCGGGCTGGAAAGTGGAAGTTCCGGGGGCTTATTTGACAATGATATCCTTGTAGGTCTTGCCAGTGGGGATCATTGGCAACACATGCTCGGTGTAAGGGGTCTGCACGTCGAGCACATAGACCTCCTTGGAATCGAGCATGCGTTTGAGGGCCGCAGGCAGATCTTTTTTGTGGATGACACGCTCGCAGGTCACGCCGAACCCTTTGCAAATTTGCACGTAATCCGGGTAGATGCGTTTGAGGTCTTTCGGGTCGCCCAGGAAGGTGTGACCGCGGTTGCCGCCATGGAAGCGATCTTCCCACTGCACCACCATACCGAGGTGTTGGTTGTTGAGAATGATGGCTTTGGCCGCGATCCCTTCAATGTGGGCGGTGGCCAGTTCCTGCACATTCATCAGGAATGATCCGTCTCCGTCGATATCCACCACCTGCTTGTCCGGGCACGCAATTTTGGCACCCATGGCGGCGGGGTATCCAAATCCCATCGATCCCAGACCTGAGGAGGTGATCAATCGCCGGGGATGGCTGAATTTGTAGAACTGGGCGGCCCACATCTGGTGTTGCCCCACGCCCGTGGTGATGATGGCATCACCATTGGTCATCTTGTGCAGCAACTCAATGACGTGCTGGGGTTGGATGGCATCCTGGGTGTCTTTGTAGGACAGCGGGAAATCTTTTGTCCAAGTGGCGATTTTTGAATACCACTCAGGATAACGGGTGTGATTTTTGGACACTTTTTTGTGGCCCATTTTTTCGAGGATTCCGTTCAGCCGTCCGAGCGCGTATTTCAGATCGGTGAGGATCGGCAGTCGCACGTGCTTGTTTTTGTTCAGCTCGGAATTGTCGATATCCATGTGGACGATGGTTCCGTGCTCACAGAATTTTTCGACCTTGCCGGTCACCCGGTCATCGAAACGCACACCAATGGCTAGCAGCAAGTCGGCCTCATTGGCCGCATTGTTGGCATAAACCGTTCCGTGCATTCCAAGCCAATGGAGCGAGAGGGGATGATTTTGAGGAAATCCCCCGATGCCCATCAGGGTCGTGGTCACAGGAATTTGGGTGCGCTCGGCGAACTCGGTGAGTTCTTTGGCCGCGTTGGCGGTGATCACACCGCCGCCACAATAGATCACCGGGTTTTTGGCCTCGGCGATCAGTCCAAGCATTTCTTGGAGCGCCACATCATCCGCCCGCTTGTTCGGGTTGTAACCACGCAGGGTGATGCTCTGCGGAAAGATTGGCTGGGTCGTGGCATTCTGGATATTTTTTGGAATATCGATAAGCACCGGTCCGGGGCGTCCGCTTTCGGCGATGTAAAAGGCTTCTTTGACAATGCGGGGAATTTCTTTGATGTCCCACACGAGGTAGCTGTGTTTGACCACGGGAAGCGTCATTCCAAACACATCGGTCTCTTGGAAGGCCCCGCGCCCGATCATGTCCTGTGGCACTTGGCCGGTGATGGCCACCATGGGCGTGCTGTCCATCCATGCGTCGGCAATGCCGGTCACAAGGTTCGTCGCTCCGGGGCCGGAGGTGGCCATGCACACGCCGGCGCGGCCCGTGGCCCGGGCATAACCTTCAGCCGCAAACACTCCGCCTTGTTCATGACGTGGCAAAACCACGCGCATCTTTTTTGATTTGGTGAGCGCTTGGTGTATTGGCATCGAGGCACCGCCGGGATACGCAAAAATGACTTCCACCCCCTCGCGTTCGAGACATTCGACGAGGATTTCGGCACCATTCATAACTCGTCCGCGCTCATTGGCGGGCTTCTTGACAGTGCGGGATGGTTGTTTCTTGGTTTTCATAGAGAACCCGTAAATCTACCACACAGGCAGCACGGGCTGCAATACTTCCGTAACAATTTTCCTCTGGTGCTAGACCGCGTATCGCAGAATGGCCGCCACGGGGGTTGAGGCGGGGAGATCTTCTTTGCGCACGGAAAGCACTATTGCGCCGGTGAGCAATGCACGGCGGGCGATTTCATCCACCGCCCCGTAGTTGTCAGCCGTTTCGGCCTCATCGGGGGATTGATGTGAAAAGTCCAACTCGGGGTGGAAGGTTCAGAAAAGCAAGTTTCTCAAATCTGGGTCTCAAATCTGGGAGGCGGGTCTTCCTCACATCCATTGGATTGGACCCGGTCGGTGTTTTCTCATAAGTTGAAAAACCAGAATGCCAAAACCCACCCGACAAACCACCGAGGCACGATTCGTTCTTAGTCAACGGTGGGTGTTTTGTTTGGTGACCGCTGTGGTTGGTGTCCTGGCATGGCAGCGAGTGCCGCCGGATTTGGATTGGACATTTCACGTGGCCACCGGGGAAGCCGGCGAGCAACATGATGACGGAGGAAGCGCTGACGCCGCGCGAGCCACCAAGCGATTCCTTCCCAACGGGGATCAGGCTTCCGTGCATGCGAGCAGCCTTGTTTCCCTGCCCGATGGATCTCTTCTCGCATTCTGGTTTGGTGGCAGCAAGGAAGGCAACCGGGATGTCACGATTCGGTGCAGTCGCTTCGATCCGGTGAATGGAACATGGTCGCCGGATCGGATGGTGCTGACGACAGTTCTGACCCAACAAGGGCAGAGACGATACACAAAAAGCCTGGGGAATCCGGTGGCCTTTCTGGACGGGAATCAAACATTGTGGGTTTTTTATGTGAGTGTGTCGTTGGGAGGATGGTCGGGCTCCTCGGCAAATTTTGTGACCTCCAAGGACTTTGGGAGGACCTGGTCTGCACCACGCAAGATTCTTGCCGCCCCGTTTTTTAATCTCTGTACCCAATTGAAGGCTGCGCCTTTTCTTTATGCGGACGGAACGATCGGTCTGCCGGTTCACCATGAGATGGGCTTAAAATTTTGCTCTATTCTAAGGCTTGATCAGGATGGTAAGGTTTTGGCCAAGCAACGACTCACGCAGGGATGGTCCACGCTTCAGCCATTGCCTTTGATCATTGATCACTCCAGCGCCTTGGTGCTCATGCGTTACGCGTCAGATTCCCCGCCATTTGCGTCGCCCATCACATCAACAACCAATGGCGGTCGGAATTGGACTCCTGCAAAACCATCCTCGATTCCCAATCCCAACTCCGCATTGGCCGGGTTGACTTTGCCGGACGGGCGGCTGCTGGTTGCCTGCAATGACCAGACCTCCGTTCGTAACCGGTTGTCGCTTCTTGTGTCTGAAGACCACGGCAAAAGTTGGGAACATATTTATCATGTGGAACAGGAACCGGCCTTTAAGCAGGAGCGCATGAATGCCGGGGATTACCGGGAGTGGCTGCGCGGCTTGCTTCAGGAACCCCTCGCGGAGCCAGTGATCGACCCGGAGCCTTTGATTGAGCGGGTGATGGAAGAGAGTCATCAGCAAGCCTTCCATGCCCCGAAGTTCGAATATCCTTCGCTCACGCAAGAGGGGGAGGAGTTTCATCTGACCTACACCTGGAATCGCGTGAGGATTCGACATTTTCAATTCAACCAAGCTTGGCTGGAAGATCAACTGACAAATCCCAAACGATGAGTCACTCGGTGTCAGACGGTTATGGCTTGTTGGGGTGTTCCTTTTTGGTTCTGGCAGTTGTCGGTCTCTGGCTCCGGCCATTTGTTAAGTCTGTTGTTGCCCGATTGGGAATTTTAGGCGGGATTCTTGTGATCAGTTGGATTCCCATACCGGGTATTTCACTCGTGGTGTTTTTGAGAGGCGTGATGGGGGATGTGTCCGTGCCGACCTTTTTGCTTTGTGGGTTGATGGTCTGGCGGTGTCTGGATCCCTCTGGTGGCAAGGGCAGCGCTTCGCAGAAAAAGCCTCCATTCTCCGCTCCCAATCCTTCCCTGCACTGGTTTTTCCTGATTGTCGTGATTGTGGGCTGCCTTTTTTACCCTATGACGATGGGGTTCACGCTTGCGGATCCTTATTCCTGGGGTTTTGCACCCCATGGCATGATCCTTGTTTGCCTGGGGCTCGTGTTGGTTCTTGATTTTTCGGGGCAAAGAAGCGCGGCAACCCTGATTCTGCTGGCCATAGCCGCCTATGCGGTGGGAATCATGGAAACATCCAATCTTTGGGATTATCTGATGGATCCCCTTCTGTTCGGAATTTCCGTGGTGATGACTTGTCGGTTTATGGCACGTGCCCGGTCGGTTCTGTGACTCGAGGCTTGCGAAGCGAAATGTGAGTTGGCATGATCCTTGCAATGTTCGACGCGGGACAAAAAGTGGCGTGTATCAATGACGATTTTTCGGCAACGATTCGTCATATCTACAAACAATTGCCCGTCAAGGATGAGATTTACACGGTGAGGGATGTCCGGATTGGTCGCGCCCAAGTCACAAGTGGAGGAAGCGGCGATGTGTCATTTTTGGTGTTGTTGCAGGAGCTCAAGAATCCGGATGACCCGTATATGGCGGATGGGGCCGCCGAAGAAATGGGGTTTCGCAGCGATCGGTTTGCACCGTTGGAGGAGTTGGAAAACTCCGAATACGCCACCGAAGAAGAGCCCTATGTCTTCACCCAACCCTCCCACTAAACAACGGCTGCTGGCCATCGACCAAGGCACCACAAGCTCACGGGCGATCTTGTTTGATGAGGTGTGCCGTCCTCTCAAGGCGGCTCAGAGGGAGATCCATCAGTCCTTCCCCAAGCCCGGTTTTGTGGAGCATGACGCCATGGAGATCTGGGAGTCTGTGCTTTCCACAACGCGGGAGGTTCTTGAGGGGTGTGACCAGAAAACCATCACAAGCCTCGGCATCACGAATCAACGGGAAACCATTGTGTTATGGGACCGCAAAACGGGGGAACCGCTGGCTCCGGCTATTGTTTGGCAGGACCGCCGGACGACGCTGGAGATGGGGCTGCTCGAGGAAAACGCGGAGCTCATCCGGAAAAAAACCGGACTCCTTCCAGATCCCTATTTTTCTGGCAGCAAGCTGAAGTGGTTGCTTCGGGAAACTCCGGGGGCTTTGTCGCGGGCCAAGGCGGGGGAATTGGCTGCCGGAACCATCGATTCCTGGCTCATCCACAAGCTCACGAATGGCCGTGAGCATGTGACGGATGTGACCAATGCGTCCCGGACAATGTTGATGGATATCCACCGAGGGGTATGGGATGAAGACCTTCTGGAGCTCTTTGAGATCCCGGCCAAGGTTCTGCCGCGTATTGTTCCCACCAGTGGCTTGTTGGGGGAAGTTGATGCTGCCCACTTCGGCGCTGCCATCCCCATCGGGAGTGCCATCGGCGATCAACAATCCGCCCTGTTCGGCCAACTTTGCGATTCACCCGGCCTTGTCAAATGCACCTATGGCACCGGATGCTTTCTTCTGGCTTTCACAGGTCAGGAAGCCGTGACCAGTCACCAAAGGTTGCTGACAACCATCGCTTGGCAAATCGGGGATCAGCCCCTGACCTACGCGTTGGAAGGAAGTGTTTTTGTGGGCGGGGCCGCGATTCAGTGGTTGCGGGATGGATTGGGGTTGATCAAGGCAGCTGCTGAGGTCAACGAATTGGCAGCGAAAGTTCCGGATGCCGGAGGGGTTGTGATTGTGCCGGCCATGGCTGGCATGGGCGCACCCTACTGGGACCCTTCGGCGCGCGGAACCATCATGGGCATCACTCGGGGAACCACCGCCGCACATATCGCACGGGCCACTCTGGATGGCATCGCCTGGCAGGTGGCCGATCTGGTGCAGGCCATGGGAAAAGACGCGGGGCATAAGATTTCAACTCTCCGGGTGGATGGCGGCGCGGCCGCCAGTGACCTTCTCATGCAAACCCAAGCCGATGTGAGTGGGATTCATGTGGAACGACCCGAGAACGTGGAATCCACGGCCTTGGGAGCTGCCATGTTGGCAGGCTTGGCGGCCGGGGTTTGGGGCAGTGCCGAGGAGTTGACGCATCTGCGGATCATTGACAGAACTTTCCGCCCCACCCTCGCTCCCACTGAGCGAAAAGTGCGCCAAAAAATGTGGCGCAAAGCGGTCAAACGATCCCAACACTGGATCTGATTCCCACCCCAATTTATGAACAGAAACCACATGCTTGAGGCCGTAAAATCAACACCCGAGTGGGATGTGATTGTGGTCGGGGGAGGCGCTTCCGGGTTGGGCGTCTCTGTCGATGCCGCCACCCGAGGCTGGAAAACGCTGTTGCTGGAAGCTCATGATTTTGCCAAGGGCACGTCCAGTCGCAGCACCAAACTTGTGCACGGCGGTGTGCGTTATCTGGAGCAGGGGGATATTCCGCTTGTGCTCGAGGCCCTCAAAGAGCGGGGGCTCTTGCACCGCAATGCCCCCCACCTTGTTCACCATCTCTCATTTATCGTGCCACGCTACAAATGGTGGGAGGGTCCATTTTTTGGCATTGGAATGAAAGTTTACGATGCCTTGGCCGGTCGCTTGAATCTGGCCCCCTCGAAAATTCTCTCCCGGGAAGAAACCATCCGCAAAATCCCCAACATCGAGATCGAAAATTTGTTGGGTGGGGTGGAGTATTTTGACGGTCAATTCGATGATGCCCGCCTGGCCATCACCCTCGCCCAAACCGCAGCCGACCATGGGGCCACGCTGCTGAATTATGCGAGGGTCACCGGCTTGAGCAAATCCGGCGGGATGGTGAATGGGGTGCTTTGCCGGGATGAAGAATCGGGTCACACTATGACGCTCAACGCCAAGGTCGTGATCAATGCCTGCGGAATTTTCAGTGATGAGTTGCGGCTGATGGATGAACCCACTGGCCCCCGTGTTGTGCAGCCAAGTCAGGGAGTGCACCTCGTTTTCGGTCGGGAATTTTTGCAAGGAGACTCGGCCATCATGGTTCCGCACACCGATGATGGGAGAGTCCTGTTTGTGATTCCCTGGCATGGAAAAGTGCTGGTTGGCACGACAGACACAGCCATGGATAATCCGGAGTTGGAGCCGCGGGCGTTGGCGGATGAGGTTCAGTTTATCTTGCGTAATGCGGCACGTTATTTGGTGCGGGATCCCAAGATTGAGGACGTGTTGGCGGTGTTTGCGGGGCAGCGACCCTTGGTGCGGCCACCCGGCAAGGATGGTGCTGCCACAAAATCCATTTCGCGAAATCATGAAGTGCTCGTGACAAATTCCGGGCTTGTCACCATCGTGGGCGGCAAGTGGACGACGTATCGAAAAATGGCAGAGGACACCCTCGACCATGCGACCTTGGTCGGGGGGCTGGATTTCAAACCTTGCGTGACAGCCGATCTCCAACTCCGCGGCTGGCGCAGCCCCAACGCAGCCCCCTTGCCCCCGGAACTCGCGGCCTACGGGGCCGAGGCTCCCCGAATAATGCAAATTTGCGAGGAGGATCCCACGCTCGGGGAACCCTTGCATTCTGAATTGCCATATCTGAAGGCTTCGGTGGTGTGGGGGGCACGTCATGAAATGGCGCGGTCCGTGGAAGATGTTCTTGCGCGGCGAACCCGAGCTCTTTTGCTCGACGCCCGGGCCGCCATTGAAGCCGCCCCCTGCGCGGCCTCGTTGATGGCCCAAGAGTTGGGACATTCTTCCTCGTGGGAAAAAGCCCAGGTGACGGCTTTTACCGCGCTTGCCGGGGGCTACCTGCCATCGTAATCTGCCGTATGAAAAATCGACCCTTTGGGAATTCCGGTATTGAGGTTTCAGAAATTGGCTTGGGCTGCTGGCAGTTGGGGGGCACAGATTGGGGCGCAGTTGACGAGTCCGTGGCCGTGGGGATTCTGCATGCCGCCGCTGATTCAGGGGTCACTTTTTTCGACACCGCGGATGTTTATGGCGCGGGGCATAGCGAAAATTTGGTTGGACGTTTTTTGAAAGAACAAAAATCTTCCTTTTTTGTCGCAACAAAATTAGGGCGCGGCGGGGGTATGTATCCTGATAACTACACACGAGAAGGCGTGCGGGCTGCCGTGGAGGCCTCGCTTGCCCGATTGGGCGTTGAGAGGTTGGATCTTATTCAACTTCACTGCGTGCCAAAGGCTGTTCTCCAAGAAGGGAGCGTCTTCGCGTGGTTGGAGGAACTCAAACAAGATGGAAAAATCAGGCTCTTCGGAGCCAGCGTCGAATCCATGGAAGAAGCCGCGATTTGTTTGAGCCACGGAGCCGCCTCCCTTCAAATTATTTTTAATATTTTTCGTCAAAAGCCTGTTGAAGAAATTCTCGGGTTGGCAGCCGCTCAAGGCGCAGGGATTATTGTCCGGCTGCCTTTCGCCAGCGGTTTGCTAAGTGGGGCGGTGACTGCGGGAAGAACCTTTTCCGAGAATGATCACCGATATTACAATCGGAATGGCGAATGTTTTAATGTGGGGGAGACCTTTGCCGGGTTGCCTTTGGAGACGGGGTTTGAGCTTATGAATGATGTGAAAGCGTTGGTTCCGCAGGGAATGACGCTGCCTGAGTTTGCTTTGCGGTGGATTCTCGATCACCCCGCCGTGTCAACTGTGATCCCCGGGGCCACCAAGGCACAGCAGGCGGCTGGGAATGCGAAGGCTTCGGCCATGAACCCGCTGCCTCTTGATGTGCACACGCAGCTGCGAGAACTTTATTACAACAAGGTCCTGCCCCATTTGCGTGGCCCGAATTGAACCGTTGCAGCAGCCAGGCTTCCGCTCCCCCATCGAGTAATTATGGTGAGCGTCCAATATGCGAAGGGTATCCATCTTCCCACCGTGGATCTCTGGCTCGATCCCCGGGGTCGAAAATCCTTTGCCTTTGTCTCGCATGCCCACAGCGATCACACCGGACGCCATCAACACATCTTTTGCTCCCCACTCACCGCTCGACTCAGCGGCGTCAGGGACCGTTTGGATTCCGCGAGATTCCTAACCGCAGACTTTGGCAAAACGGTTAACTTTGAACGCTGGTCCGGGACGTTGATTCCCGCCGGCCACGTGCTTGGCTCCGCGCAGCTGTTTTTCGAAAGTGAGGAAGGAAGCCTCCTCTACACGGGCGATTTCAAAAGACACCAAGGCCTTTCCTCGGAAGCTGCAGGGGCTTGTCATGCCGAGACTCTCATCATGGAAACAACCTACGGCCTTCCAAAATATCAATTTCCCCCAGTGGAAGAATCACGCCGTCAGTTGTTGGCCTTTTGTCATGACACCGTGGGTGAGGGGAGGGTTCCTGTCCTGCTGGGATACTCCCTGGGGAAAGCTCAGGAAATTCTTGCGGCGATTGCGGGATGTGGTTTTCCGATCATGACCCACCCCGCCATCACAAAAATGGTGGCCATTTATACCGGGGCGGGAATCCCCATGCCCGATTGTGCAGAATGGGATCCTGAAAATATCACCGGCCATGTGGTCGTCTGCCCGCCCCATGCCACCAAAGCTCTGGGCGCCCTGAAAAATTGTCGGATGGCCACGGTGACCGGATGGGCTCTCGACGCGGGAACCCGTTACCGCATGGGAGTGGATGTCGCGATCCCTCTCTCCGACCACGCGGACTACGCCGGACTCCTCGCTCATGTCCAAGACGTTTCCCCCAAACGCGTGCTGACGTTGCACGGCTACGCGCAGGAATTTGCCAGAGACCTCCGACGGCTTGGTATCGAAGCCTGGGCCCTCACCGGCCCGAATCAAATGGAGCTTTCCATCTAGCTATCCCGAAGTTTTCTTGGTAGAGAGGATGTGTGGAAAAGCTTGTTGTGCTCTCAGGGTTTCTTTTTTTAGGCGTTCATTTCTCCGCGTCGGCGCAACTGACGCCTGAGGCCATTTCTTCGGACCGGTCTCTTTGGCCGAAAGCCACCACGGTGAGTATTCCCATTGATTCCGTTGTCATCATAGGCGGCAAGGAGTCTGGCTCGATCAAGCTGCCCGCAGGAAAAGAATATCCGGTGAAGTCTTTGACGGCTGAATTTGTGACAATTGATGTGGGAGGGACCACTCGGGAGCTGAGCTACCAAGAAACGGATGTGATCGAGAAGGCAACGGCACGGAAAATCCTTCTCGATGCGAGGCAAGCCGCCATTCCCGCAGTGCCTCAGGCCACTCCTGAACCGGTCGCTCAGCAAGCACTCGCCAAGCCGAGCCCTCCCTCTGAAATTCAAAACAAAGTCGCAGCCGGCCTTCCAAAACTTGTCGCTTTGGATGGACGGAAGCTCGGACCCTTCGACGCGGCCTTGCTTTCATCAAAGAAGTATATTGCCGCTTATTATTCCGCAGGTTGGTGCGGTCCTTGCAGGAAGTTCACTCCCGATCTGGTGAAGTGGTATAAACGGAACAAATCGAAGCAGGATCTTTTTGAAATTGTCTATGTGCCTTCCGACCGCTCCGCAGATGAAATGTTGGGCTACATGACAGATTCCAAAATGCCCTGGCCAGCCTTGGAATACGAATCGCGGGGAGCGAGAACGCATTTTTCAGGAAAAGGTGGCCGTGGAATTCCCAGCCTTGTGGTCTTTGATGCCGAGGGAAATATTGTGGCCCAATCTTATGTGGGCGACGAATACGTCGGACCCCGCAAGGTTCTTGAGCAACTTGAGGACTTGTTGAAGGAATCTATGTGAACCGCACACACCTAAAAACTGGGATGAGAACCACGGATTCCACGGAAAATCACCGAGCCCTTCTCACCGCGTGCTTCTCAGATGGTGGTGTCTTTGATAGCCGATTCCAAGGCGTGAACAGCTGATGAGAGTTGGTCCTTGCTGATACAAAGCGGGGGGATCAGGGCAATTGTATCCAAAATCGGGCGGGTAAGGAGCCCGTGTTTTCGCGCGGCCACGCAGGCGCGGGCTCCCGTTTGGTCCCTCCAATCACAGGGCACGCCGGGGGATTTTTGAAGTTCGACCCCCGCAATAAATCCGCATTGTCGGACTTCCGCCACTTGTGGGAGAGACGATAAACCTGTGAGCAACTCCCCTAAACATGAAATTTTTCCTGAGAGGTTTTCCAACACGTGTTCGTTCTCGAAGATTTGCAAACTTGCAAGGGCCGCGGAACACCCCAGCGCATTTCCACAGTAACTGTGGCCATAAAAAAATGTTTTGAGCTCGGAGAACTCCCCAAGAAAGGCCTCGTAAATGCGCTCGGTGGTGAGCGTCGCGGCCAATGGCAAGTATCCACCGGTGAGCCCCTTGGCAAGGCAGAGAAAATCCGGTGCGACGGATTCGTGCTCACACGCAAACATCCGCCCCGTACGACCGAACCCGGTGAGCACCTCGTCAAAAATGAGCAAGGCCCCCACACGGTCGCACCAAGCCCGAAGTTTGATGAGCATACCTTCAGGCCAGAGCTGGATCCCGGCGGCCCCTTGCACTTTGGGTTCGATAATGACCGCCGCCAGACGCGAGGTGACTTCTTTGGGTAATGCCTCCAGCGCCGCCAAATCCGTCACATGATGAGATTTAAAATGGATAGCCCCGAACCGGTCAAAAAATGTGCCAAGTCCTCCCAAGCTTGCGGCTCCGGCGGTGTCACCATGATATGCATTCGCAAAGGAAAGAAACTGATTGCGGTGAGGGCGATCTGTCAGTTGCCAATATTGAAGCGCCATTTTGAGCGCCACTTCCACGGCGGTTGAACCATCATCAGAATAAAAAACCCGCGTCAGGTGCGAGTCGGGCAGTAGCGCCACCAAGCGCTCGGCAAGCTCAATCGCGGGTGCGTTGGTTGAGCCCAAAAATGAGACATGGGCCACTTTGTCGAGTTGGTCCTTGATGGCCTGCGTGATCACGGGGTGCCGGTGGCCGTGGATATTCGTCCAGATCGAGGAATTGCCATCGATGTATTCCCGGCCCTCGCTGTCCCGGACCAGCGCGCCCTCGCCATCGACAATGACGAGTGGCTGATGGGTGGGGTCTGTCCAAGCCTTCATTTGGGTGAAGGGATGCCAGAGCCTGGATTTGTCGGCTGCGATGAGGTGGGTGGTTTGTGGATTCATTCAGCAACAGCATCGTAGCCAAAAATTGTCCCCCGGCCAATTTTCTTCGAGAGACATGTTCGCGAGCGGGGTAAGGTCTAAAAATCGGCTTGGTCAGCTGAAGTTTTCATCGCCAGCACACGCCAGAACGGTTTGCGCGCAATGAGAATTTCCGCTTGGACCGTGGCCCCCACCGCGAGGGGATAGGGGGCCTTTTCGACGGCCACTGTGATTCGGTAGGGCGAGCGTGGATCTTGAGGTTCTTGCTGTTGCTCAAGTTCCCGGTCGAGCGCCACGTCAAGGACGCGTCCCGTGGCGAGAGGGGCCAGTCGGTCGGGGTTATTATTGGCGCGAAACCTGACCAACTGGCCGGGCTGAATCAGATTCACCCGATCCTCGGTGGCGTAGAGGCGAAGCTCGGTCGAGGTGGTGGACGAGATTTTAAAAAGTGCCTCCCCGGCGGCGACTTTCTCGCCTGGAAAGCGACTGGCAGTGGAGAGGATCGTGCCCGCCTGCGGAGCACTGATTTGCAGCCTGTCCAGATCGGTCTTTGCTGCGGCAAGCCGGGATTCCAGACTGCGAAGGCTTGCGGCAGCCACCGCCTTTCGGGACTGGGCTTCTTCGCGGGCCGCCGCACCGTAGGAGCCCGTGAATAAATCATTGGCTTGTTGGCTGCGCTTGAGGAGCGCCTCGGAGGCAATCAACTGAAGGCGAACGCTGAGGAGTTCCGTGCCAGCCGCCGCTCCGCTGGATTCCAACTGCTTGAGGCGCCGAAGGTAATCCTGTTGGATCCCCTGAACTTCCTGCTGGCGCTCCACCTCCAACGCGCTGAAAAGAAACTCGGGCGGCACGGGGGCCGCGGTGACTTTTCGTTCTGCGGCTTCATGCAAAGCCAACTCGGCTTTGGCTTGCTCGATTTGGCCCTGAATTTCTTCCACGAGCTTCGTGTTTTCCCAGGGATCCAACTTCGCGAGAACCTGACCGGGAACCACATTCGCGCCATCCTCGACCAAGACTGATTCCAAAATCCCGTCACTCCGGCTAAAAATGAATAAAAAATCCGCAGGCCGAACCTCACCGGGCGCAATGACGAATTCATCCATCGGACTGATCAGAACACCTCCCCCACAAAGGAGCGTGAGCATCACAACACCGATCAGGCCGTTGCGCATCCACCCGGGCGGAATGACTTTTCGCAGACCGGTTGGCGGGGTCGCAAACTCTTCGCTGGCCAGCGGTGAGGATGGGGTGGGCAGCGGCTGATGCTCTGTCATGCTCATGGCTGAGACCTGCTCCAAGGTTTGCGGGTGGCACCACTCATCGGGATCATTCCCTCGACTTGGGCTTCATAAAGTTCGCGATAGTGGCCGGTCGGACGCCCCACCAATTCCTCATGAGTGCCCTGCTCGACCAACCGGCCCTGATGAAGCACCAAGATCTGATCGGCCTGAAAAATTGTGGAGAGCCGGTGGGCAATCACGACGGAGGTCCGGCCGGCCAACAACGCATCAAAGGAGCGCTGGATGGCTTTTTCCGTTTCACTGTCGAGCGCGCTGGTCGCTTCGTCCAAGATCAAAAAAGACGGGTTTTTTAAGAAGACGCGGGCGATGGAAATCCGCTGACGCTGCCCCCCGGAAAGCCGGGTCCCATTGATTCCAACCATCTCATCCAACTGATTCGGCAGTGACCGCACATAGTCGTCGATGTGGGCTCCCGCCAGCGCAGCCCAGATTCTTTCTTCGGAATACTCTTTTCCGAGACAGAGATTGGTGCGGATGGTGTCATTAAACAAAGTTGCCTCCTGCAGCACGGCCCCCATGTTGGCTCGGAGTTTTCTTAGGTCCCAATCCCGGATGTCATGACCATCCAGCAGGAACTTTCCACCCGTGGGCAAATACATCCCCAAAAACAAACTCGCCAGCGTCGTCTTGCCGGAGCCTGACTGTCCAACCAAAGCAACCATTTGGCCTGGTTCGATAGTAAAACTCAAGTCACGCAGGATCGGCTCGCTCTGGTCATAGGAAAAATTGAGATGTTGGGCGATCACACGGCCCTCAAACTTTTCTGGCGAAACTGTTTTCCGTGAGAGATAGGGTTCCTGGGGCACCTGTGCCAGGGCCTCCAGTTTTTCGGCGCTGGCTGTGCCGGTTTGCAACATCTGCCCGGCATTCAGCAAGGTGCCAATCGGACCCCAAAGCATGGCCTGATACGCGTAGAAGGCAAAAAATGACCCAAAAGTGATTTCCCCTTGAATGGCGAGGATCCCGCCAACAAAAAGAAAAATATCGCCCCCGAGGCTGCTGAGAAGGACCAGCAACAGATTCACCGTGTGAAACAAGGTCCAGTGGTGAAGCCCGTGAAATCTGAGCGCTTCGCTTTTTGCACGGAAGCGATCCAAAAAGAAAGGTTCGGCAGAAAATGTGCGAATGATGCGCAGTGCCCCAAAGGTCTCCGCGGCCATGGCATTCAGATCTGCCGCGCGGTCCGACTCCGCCAGGTTGAACGCGTGCAAACGCCGATATGACCACACCGTGAGCGCGGCCGTGAACGGCATCGTCGCCAAGACCACCACGGTTAACCAGACGTTCAAAAACAGCATGAAGCCCACCACGACCAACACCAAAAAGACGCTGGTCAAAAAATTTCGGAGGATCATAAAAATCGCCCCATCCATCTGATTCACATCAAATCCAAGACGAGAGGCAATACGTCCGGCCTCCAACTTTTCCATGTCTTTCTGTCTTCCCCCCATCAGGATCAGAGCTGTCTTTAGCCGCGTTTCATAAAGCGCGTTTTTTGTGATCTGCATGATGTAATGACATTGCCATCCCCCCAAAAGGCTCCCCAGGAGCTTGAGAAAGATTCCCAAGACCACGATGGCCCCGATCATCCAGACCGTCTGCGAAATTCCGAGCCACCCGGTGACCGCCTCTCCAGCGCTGCCGCGAAAAATCAGATCATCGATAATGATCTTGGCAAGATAGGGGGTTGGTGCACTGACCAAGCTGGATAAAAACGCCAGCAGAACAATGATCCCAAGCAGTCGGGGATAACCAAGAATCAGACGGAGAACACTCCGAAAACCGGTTGGGGCGGGAGGCGCGGAATCAGATTCGGTCATCGATGGAGCGAAAAATGCCAAGGAATTTCCACTCAATCACTGCCAGCCCAAAGATCAACAAGAAACCCGGGTTGACAGGAATTTAAAGTGATTCTTTCAGGATCCCAGCCTTCGTTCGGCGACGACCTGTCAATTTCTTCTGCTTATTTTCCGGGGTTGACCTTGTCCAGAATCGTTGCCATGGACGGATCCAATTTGATGATGGCATCGCGGACGGCTTTTCCAAATTCCTGCGCTGCGGTATGGCGCTCTTCCGGGGTTTTGGCCTCATTCCGCTTTTTTTCGGCGGCTTGAACCGCCGGATCTGTCTTGGCCGTCTCGCGCGCTGCATTCAGACGCTGGCGTTCGGCTTCGGAGAGGGATGACATTCCCCCTTCACGGTCACGTTTTTTGCCATCTTTACCAGGGCGACTTCCCCGGTTATCTTTCAGGATTTGTTCCAAGCCCGGATCGATCTCATTCATTTTTGTGCGCATGGCATCAAAAAATTCTCGATTGCTGGACTCGGCCTTTTCCCGCAATGCTGCAATCCTTGGGTCCTCCAGAGCTTTTTTGCGGGCCTCCTCGAACCTTGTCCGGTTTTCGGGGGAAAGCCCCTGAAGCATTTTGTCCTTTACTCGATCTTTTATTTTTTCGCCAGGGCGCTGGGAAGGGGGAGCCTCTTGCTGCGCGGCGTCCGGCATCTGCGCAGAAACAATGCTGAGGGACAAACCGAGGATGGAGAGAGTGGTTGGGATTTTCATGGGTGTTGGAGAGCTAACACCGCGTTCCCCGGAAAGTTGCATCATTCCAAAAAGAAAGCGATGGAGGCGTTCTTGCCATGGCGTCCGGAGTTGACTAGCGTAACTCCATGAAAATCCGAATGTTCCTCCTCACCATTTTTTCTATGACCGGATACCTCACCGCTCAAGATGCGGTGGTTTCCAAGTCTGCTTTTTCGAATGGCGAAGGGGTGAATGGCCGGGTTGCCGCCATGATTGTTCAATCGGATGGGAAAATTGTGATTGCGGGGAATTTTACTTCCGTGAACGGGGTTCCTCGCTCCAACCTGGCGCGTCTGAATTCTGACGGAACCTTGGACACCGCATTTGCAAACTCCCCGGTGGCCGGTGTCAGCGGGCCGGTCGAAGCCCTCGCCCTGGCCGAAGATGGTTCGATCTATGTGGGCGGCACCTTTAATCAAGCGGGCGGGGTCGCCACGAGCGGTCTGGCTCGATACCTCCCGGACGGTTCTGTGGATCGCGACTTTGCGAAAAATCTGGAGCCCGGCATCAATGGAACAGTCCTGGCTTTGGCGTTGCAGGCTGATGGCAAGATCATCGCCGGCGGGAATTTCACGAGTGTCGCCGGCAAGCCGGAAAAAAATATTGCCCGCGTCAACCCCGACGGTTCACCCACCGCCCCCATCCCCACCCAAGGCCAACTCAACGGCCAAGTGGACTCTCTGACTCTGTTCGGTGACAAAAAAACTTTGGCAGGTGGCTCCTTCCGTGTGACCAATCAGGAAGCCCAATCCTTGTTTCTTGTGAAGTGACGAGCAATCAGGGGCAATCCTGAATCTCTCGGACTTATGGATCGATGTCCCGAAAGGGCGAAATCCGCCAACCCGAGGCGATGAGTGCCAATCCATCCCAATGAACACCCTGTCATCGACATTTTCCCCGGCTCTTGCCTAAGTTGAAGTGATGGATGTGGCGGATCTGTTTTCCCGGCTCGGTGGCACGCATGTGCATGTTTTGCCAAATGCCGGCAATTGTGGGGATGGCCTGATTCACATGGGGCTGCACGCGCTCACCCAAAAATATCTGATCCCAACCACGGAATTGTTGTTTCCGCTTCCTGCCGGAGGGCGGGTGCTCTTTGTGCTTGGGTGCGGGAATCTTTGCAGGAGTTTTGATCTGCTTGTCCGGCCGATCCGTCATTATCTGAAGCGCTTTGATCGGGTTTATTTCCTGCCCTGCAGCATGGATCCCGAGTCACCGCGTGTCGCTGCGCTCTTGGGCGAGTTGCAGGAAAATGTCACCATTTTCTGCCGGGAGGCTTATTCGGCCGAGCGGATTGCTCCTTTCGTGAGCCCGCGAGTTTCCATTTTTGTGGATCACGACCTGGCGATGCACTTGGATTATTCCCCATGGAAGCAACGTGGTGAGGGACGTCTGAATGCTTTCCGGACGGATCATGAAGGGCTGGGATACCAACGGCCTCCGGACAATTTTGATGTCTCTCTTCTGGGAGGATCGTCAGACGGTCCGTTGCTTCCAAAAATTGTTTCCCGGTATCAGGAAGTGCACACGGACCGGGCGCACGTGGCTATTACGGCGGCCATGCTTGGAAAAGAAACCCACATCTACCCCAACAATTATCATAAGGTGAGGGGCATCGCAGAGTTTTCGTTGTTGTCCATGCCTCATGTTCATTTCCATGAGGCTGGTGATGGAATCAATCTCATGGACTCGTTGCCGGAGTTCAGGCGATTTTGACAAACCGCATTCCCATGCGGGGTGGACCCTCGTTCGTGATGGGGCCGGGGTCGGCAGGAGGTGCAATAAGAAATTGAAGGTCCAAATGGCCGAGTGGATGGGAGAGTTCGACGGGTAGAGCGATCCGGACCCATCGCCATCTTCGAAAGCTGCTCTTCAGGCGGATGCAGCCGATCTCGGAGTCATTGAGCAAGACACGGACGTTCAGGAGGGGGATACGGTTTGGCAGGGAACGGCAGTAAATGTGTAGTCGACTGCCACGGGACAAGGGGGCTGACAGAGGAATGCCGAGTGAAGCCATATCGTGTTCGCTCCAGACTCCGGACTCTTGGGGATCGCACCAGCCACTGTTTTCAAAAGAAACCGAATTTCCTCCTTTTCTAAAATCGATAAGGTTCCCTCGCAAATACAGATTTGGCGGTGGATCTTTTTTTTCGGGCCTGACATGGTCGAGAAGCCCGGGGCTGAGAATTTCCGGCAAAAGCGATTCATTGTTTGGATCGTGAAGAAACGCATGGACCGTCTCTCGTGAGGGAGGGACTTCGCGGATCACCTCAATTTTCTCGGGAACTGGGGGGATTGGGACAGGGCGTTTTTTCTGATCTTTGAAGATGTTTCTGACAAAATCCGGGGTCAGGAGCTCGGAGAGGGAAAGACGAGAGCGGAAACGATACCTGACAAAAAGCTCCGTCTCAAGCGTCTCGTCTTCGAGCGGTGCACAAGAGATTGAGAAGACAGCGCTTTCCTTTGAGAGCAGAAAACGATTTTTGCCAGGGTCGATACGAATGGCACCAGCCAAAATGTCGAGTTCAAGCTGTCCGCCTTTGTCGGCACCCGCTGCAAAAATCACTCCGATTTTTGCAACCCTGACGTCCGTGATTTCCAACACCCCGGGCTGTGTGGTCCACGTCAAATTGACTGCTCGTGTGTTGCCGGGAAGCAGCATGGGGATCACAAAGGTTTGCTCTTGGCCGCCCGGATCCGGCTGATGAAAGACCGGCGTGTGGGTGGGCTCTGGAAGGGTATCAACTTTCAGTGTCACCGGGACCGTGGATTCCGTCGCCGGGTTCTCATCCCCGGATCCGGAAAGTCCGGCCAGTCTTTCTGTCAGAGCAAGACATTGCGTGATGACCGAATCCGTGGTGACAGCGCTGACGTGGTGCAAGAGACCACCCTGATAATCCATGGGGTCCCGGATGAGTGTCTGACTGTCCATTCCTTCCGGCAGGTAGGCCAGGGGAAGTGAAGGAAATTGTTCCGAATACGCCGAGTAGCTTTGTTTTAACGTCGCGTAATGCTGGTCATAAAAAGAGTGAGTGACTCCGAGAGGAGATCTGTGATGCCAGTCCTGAATCGTTTTGGCGGTTACCTTGATCGCGTATTGCGCGGCTGATCGCATCGGAAAGTGGGCGACAAACAAATCATGAAGAACGACAAAAGGAGGCTCCATCTCGCCACGAAAAATCCGGTGATTGCCCTGAGCAAGAAGGACCGTTGGGTCCAACGCGAGATGTCGGGGCACGATCGCAAGGTAGAAACTGCGGTGCCCGCGAATCGGGGACTCGTTTTGAAGACGATGGGTGATACGAAGCACCGGGTTGATCTCGGTGGGGTCATCCTCGGGGTGGACGTGATAACAACGGGAAAAGATTTTGCAGTAAGGCGGCGTATCGCCTTTTGGAAGGACATCGCGTGGGGAGGAACCCGTGAGGAACTCATCCACATCAAGGCAAAAAACCCATTCTGCCTGGAATTCATGAGCCGCGAGACGAAGCAGCGAATTCATTTGCTCCGCCTGATAGTGGCCAAATCGTGAATCGGTGATGACGTGAATGGGCAGTTTTTCCGCTTGAAGCTCCCGCAAAATTTCTGGAGTGCTATCCGTGCTTCCATGATCGAGGAGAATCATGCTGTCAACAAACGTGAGTGAGTGCCGAATGAAGGCTTCAATGATGTCCTCCTCGTTTCGTATGCAAGTGATTGAAACAAGATCCATTTCCTCAAGCCCTAGCAGACAGAAAACTTGACTGCAACGCCGTCGTGAAATCTCCTGGTTTTGCAAGCTTGCCATTTCGACTCGGTGGAGAGCAAATAAACACAGTGACCGTTATTTCTCTCGAAACGCCCGAATTGCATGAAAACGCAGTGAGCTTCCACTGGTCGGTCGGTCCCGAATCTCCCCTTTATCGTCGTCACGAGTTTCTCATGGAATTCCCCGCGAATGTCCGTGTGGATACCGTGCCGGAAAAGATCTGGTGGACGGTCTTTCTGGCATGTGTGCATTCGCAGTGGATGTTCCTGCGGCCCTGCACGGTGGTTCTTCCTGTTTGCCTGGGGAAAGGCGAGGCGGAATTTTGGCTCAGGCTCATGGAGACCCAACTTCAAACCCATGAGGCCACGCGGGGTGTGTTTGAAATAAGCCGAGATGTTTGGATTCAGGAAGGGACCCGCCATCTCGCAGCGGCCGCCCCATTAAGCAGCTCTTCCCAGTGTGCCACATCGTTTAGTGGAGGCAAAGACAGCCTGCTACAAACGTCACTGTTATGTGATCTGTTGCCGGACATCCGTCCCTTGCTTGTGGCCACCACGTCCCCGATGGAGGGAAAAAATGACCAAAACACCTCGCGGCGGCGTCATGTGTTTGCCCAAATTCAATCCCGACGCAATGTGGAGTTGATTGAAGTGCACTCCACGCTGCGGTCGGCATGGAACAATGGATATCCGGGGTCCCTTGGTTACCAGATCTCGTTGAATGAAGTCTCCGACACTTTTCTTTATTTTTCGTCACTATTGGTGGTTGGCTACGTCCGGAATGTCCCTCATCTCTTCCTTGCTTCCGAGGCCGAGGTTCAGGAAAATACAGAAGTGGAGGGAATCCCTGTGCAGCATCCCCATTGCATGTATTCCGGCTCCACTCAGAGAGCATTGCAAGCGTTGAT
>JBBECL010000206.1:0-3518 GCA_040881805.1 Terrimicrobiaceae bacterium
CTCAAAAGCCCTTTGAAGAAAAAGTGGGCATTCAAGTTCTTGCCCCGGGGGGTGTCCTTGAGGCATCCTTTGGAATCCTCACCTCCTTCGCACCATGACCACCCTGATCATCTTTCTTTTCCGCCTTGGGGTTTTTGCCGTTCTGACCTTCGGGTTTGTGGTTCTTTATGAACATGGGCCCTCGGGTTTTGTGAGCGGAGCCCCCACCGAATGGCATCGCCTCACCACCTTTGTCGAAAAAGCCGGATCCCAACCCGAACAGCCTCCCGCCGAATCAGACCTCATCATTGAGCCTGCTCTCCCGGAATCCTGAGGCCGGGATTTTTCAAGTATTGAAGCCTTGCGATGAACCGCTAATATTCCTCCCATGCCCGTCCTGACAGAAAAAGATCTTCCCGAAAACGTGCGAGCCGTCTGGCTGAAAGCCATGAGTGCCATGGAACTGCGGAACTACGGCTACGCCTCCCAGCTCTATCAGAGCATCCTGCGACCCCACCCGGAATTCCTGCTTGCCCGCCAGTTGGCCCGCAAAGCCGCCGTTTCAAAAACCTCCGGCAAAAAAAGTGCGCTTGGCGGGCTGTCCAGTGCCTCGTTTTCGACGATGAAGATTCAGAGCCTCGTCAAAAAAGATCCGCCGGCTGCGATGGAAGCCATTGAGAAGGTCCTGGAAGCCGATCCTTACAGCGTCTCGGCCAACCAACTTTTGCGTGAAGCCGCCCTGGCGGCGAAACTCCCCGATGTGGCCGAGTTTGCGTTGGAAACCATCATCCAAGGCACCCCCAAAGACATCAAGACGATGCACGAGTTGGCGAAGCTGTATCTCAGTCACGCCAAACCCTCCAAGGCCGTTGACATCTACAACAAGATCCTGCAATTCATGCCGAACGACCTTGCCGCCATCAAGGGGGGCAAAGATGCCTCGGCCGCGGCGTCCATGCAGAGCGGGGGCTGGGAAAAAGAGGGAGCCAGCTACCGGGACCTCATCCGCAACAAGGAGGAGGCGATCTCACTGGAGCAAAAAAACCGCGTGGTCCGAAGCGACGAGATCGTGGACAATTTGATCGCCGAGCTGAACGCCAGGCTCGAGGCCGAGCCCGGGAATGTGGACGTCAGCCGCCGCATCGCCGAACTCTACGAACAAAAAGAAGACCTCGAAAATGCGGTGGCCTGGTATTCCTACGCCGTGCAATTGGCCAACAATACCGACCCCGGGCTCATCCGCAAAGTCGCCGACCTGCGCATCAAACAATACGATGCCTCCATCATACAATTCGAAGAATACCTGGCAGCCAACCCCGAGGCCCCGGAGATCGAGACAACCAGAGCCCAATTGGATGATATCCGCAGGGAGCGGTCCAAACTTCTCCTCGATGATGCCAAGATCCGCGTCGAACGCAATCCCACCGACCTCCAAGTCCGCTTCGAACTTGGCCAGATCTACGTGGACACCGGCCTCTACAAAGAAGCCATTTCCGAACTCCAAAAAGCCCGGCAAAACCCCTCGGTCCGCCTCAAAGCCATGAACCTTCTGGGCCGCTGCTACACCGAACGTGGGATGCTCGATCTGGCCGCCGAAACCTTTTCCACCGCCGCCTCGGAGCTCAACCAAATGGACGCCGTCAAAAAGGAGATCGTTTACAACCTGGGCCTCGTTTACCACAAAATGGGCCAGGCCGAAAAGTCGATTGACTGCATGAAACAAATCTACGGCGTGGATGCCAGCTACCGCGACGTGGAGGAGCGGGTCGAAAGTTCCTACGGGGCGTGACCAGCCCTGACGCATCCCGAGACGCTCGAAGGAAAAACCACGGAGACCACAGATTTTTCCATGAACCTGCATAATGCCCGCGCCGAGTTCTACGTGCCGGACGGCGTGGAAGAACAGCAGGCCCTCTCACGCATCACCCACCTCGGCATCGGGGCTCATCACGATGACCTCGAGTTCATGGCCTTTCACGGGATCAAGGAATGTTACCATCACCCGAATCAGCAGTGGTTCGGGGGCGTGACCTGCACGGATGGCACGGGCAGTTCCCGCACAGGCCGTTACGCCGCATTTTCCGATGAAAAAATGCGCGACGTGCGGCGCGAAGAACAGCGCTCCGCGGCCGTGGTGGGCCAATACGCCGCGATCTTCCAACTCGACTACCCCAGCGCCTTGCTGCGTGGAGACTCGGCGTCATTTCTTGTCGATGACCTCGAGCAAATCCTGCGCGCCTCCCAACCGGAGGTCGTTTACACCCACAACCCCGCCGACAAACACACCACCCACCTCAGCGTGCTCGCCGCCGTCCTGGCCGCCATCCGCCGCCTGAGCGCGGACCTCCGCCCGAAAAGCCTTCTCGGCTGTGAGGGCTGGCGGGGGTTGGATTGGTTGGATGACGGCGAGAAAGTCAAACTCGACGTCAGCGGCCACGATCACCTCGCGGCCGCGCTGAATGGCCTCTTCGACAGCCAGATTGCCGGCGGCAAACGTTATGACCTTGCCACGCTGGGCCGGCGGTCTGCCAACGCCACGTTTTTGAACTCCCACGCCAGCGATCAGTCCAGCCAGCTCTGCCTCGCGATGGACCTCACCCCGCTGATCCTCGATGATGCGCTCGATCCCGTGGCCTTCACCCTCGGGGCCGTGGATCGTTTCCGTGACGACGTGCGCACGCGGCTTTCCAGCGCTTTTCAAGTCATCGCTTAATTTCTTTTCTCATGGAACTCATCATTCTTCCCGACGCCGCGGCCGCCTCCCGAAGTGCCGCCGACCATCTGGCGGCCCTCCTGTACAAAAAGCCCGATGCCGTCCTTGGCCTTGCCACGGGCAGCACGCCGGTGGCCCTCTACCGCGAGCTCATCAAAAAACACCACACCGAAGGCCTGGATTTCCGTGGCTGCACATCCTTCAACCTCGACGAATACGTGGGTTTGGGGCCCGACCACCCGGCCTCGTATCGCCGGTTCATGCAGGAAAATCTGTTTTCCGAAATCAATCTGCCGGCTTCCAAAGTCCACATCCCCGATGGCCTCGCGAAGGATCTGCCCGCCCACTGTGACGCCTACGAACAGGCGATCCGCGAGGCCGGCGGCATCGACCTCCAAATTCTTGGCATCGGCAGCGACGGCCACATCGGCTTCAACGAACCCACCTCCTCGCTCGGCTCCCGCACCCGCCTCAAAACCCTCACCGAACTCACCCGCGCCGACAATGCCCGCTATTTCGAAAACCCAGGGGACGTTCCCCATCATGTGATCACCATGGGCATCGGAACAATCCTTGGGGCCCGCGCGATTTCCCTCCTTGCCTTCGGCGCCTCCAAGGCCGCTGCCATCGCAGCCATGGTGGAAGGCCCCATCACGGCCATGGTCCCGGCCTCGATCCTGCAAACCCATCCCGTTGTGAAAGTTTTCCTCGATGAAGAAGCCGCCTCCCAACTTTCAAGGGTCGATTATTACCGCAACGTCTTTGCCCAAAAACCATCGTGGCAACAATGGTAAAGCCCATGAAAAAGGCTGTCATTATCCCGTCC
>JBBECL010000207.1:0-22676 GCA_040881805.1 Terrimicrobiaceae bacterium
TCTCCACGCCTCACGAAACGAAAAGCGAGTCCTCGTCGATTCCCGCCTCAGCGACTACCTCAACCGCTACTCCCTCCACGCCGGCATCATGGTCGCCCGGCCGAATGACATGTGATGGAATTATTAGAGTATTTTTTTTGACAGGATTTCAGGATTTTCAAGATTTTGACGTCCTGCTGCCGACAATCGGAAGCCCAAGGGATTGGAGTTCTTGGACGATGAGTTGCGGGGATGTGATCTGAACACCCTGAATGATTTTTCCGAAGAGATGGCCAAAGTTGATTGCTTGTTCTCCCAATGCATCTACAGAAGCCCCACGGGGTCGACATCCACGGCCACAAACACATCCTCTGGCATGGGGAGGGCGGCCAGCGTTTTTCGCACATGACGCGCCAGTGCCCTGCCGGAAGGGCCCCGCAGAGCAACTTGGAAGCGGTGGTAGGTTTTGGCTTTTGCGAGGGGGGCCGGCGCGCTTTCCCCGCAAATGGCGCCCTCGGGCAGTTCGATTTTGAGTTTTCGAGCGAGGGTGATCGCACAAAACTCCGCACGCTCGAGGGATTGGGAGCGAAGGGTGATGAGCACCATCCGGCGGAAGGGTGGAAAGCCGAAGCTTGAGCGGAAGTCCAATTCCTGTTCGGAAAAACCCTCGTAGTCATGTTGACGGGCAAACTGAATGGAGGGGCTGAAGGGTGTGAACGTTTGGACAAACACTTCGCCTTCGACCTCGCCCCGGCCCGCGCGTCCCGAGACTTGGGTGAGGAGTTGGAATGTCCTTTCTCCGGCCCGAAAATCCGGCACATGCAAACCCAGATCGGCATTCACGATCCCGACCAGCGTCACATTCGGGAAGTCAAGGCCTTTGGCAATCATTTGGGTGCCGATCAGGATGTCGATTTCCGTACGACGAAACGCTTCCAAAGTTTCCCGGTAAGCATTTTTTTTGCTCATGGAATCCGCATCCATCCGTGCGATGCGCGCTTTGGAAAACAGGCGCCGCACGGTCTCTTCGACTTTCTGGGTTCCGGTGCCGGCAAAGCGGATTCCGGGATCCGCGCAGGAGGGGCATTTTTTGGGAGCGCGCTGGGAATGACCGCAAATATGACAGGCCAGCGATCCGGCATCGCGGTGAAATGTGAGGGACACCGAACAATTCGGGCACTGGCACACGGCGCCGCAGGCTGTGCATTGGAGGGAGGTGGAAAATCCGCGGCGGTTGAGGAAAAGAATCACTTGCTCGCCCTTTTCCAGGCGGCTTTCGATGGCCAGGGTGAGGGCCGGAGCCAGAATGGAATCACCGCCGGCCCCCACACGCCGCAGGTCAAGGACACGCAAGATGGGCATCCGTCGATCATCGACACGCTGGGGCATCACCGTGAGGCGGTATTTTCCGGTTTGGGCATTGTGCCAGCTTTCCAGTGAGGGCGTGGCACTGCCCAAAACGATGGCGCAGGGTTCCAGGCGGGCGCGCAGAACGGCAATGTCCCGTGCATGGTATCGGGGAGCCTCTTCCTGCTTGTAGGACGTCTCATGTTCCTCATCGACAATGATGACTCCCAAATTGGCCAAGGGCGCAAAGACGGCACTTCTGGCGCCGATGACAATGCAGGCTCGGCCTGAATGGATTTTGTGCCATTCGTCCCGGCGTTCTCCCTGCGACAAATGGCTGTGCAGGACGGCGACCTCGCCCTGACGCCCGGCAAATCTGGCTTTGAAACGCTCGACGGTTTGAGGGGTCAACGAAATCTCCGGGACAAGCACCAGCGCCGTTTTACCAAGCTCAAGCGCCTTGCGGATCGATTGCAGATAAACCTCGGTTTTTCCACTCCCGGTGACGCCATGAATCAAAATCGGGCGGGCCCCGGCGGGAGCCAGCATGGCCTCCTGCACGGCCTCGAATGCGACGCGCTGGGAGTCATTCAAGGGGATGTCAGTCGTCGGCAGGAAAGATTCCGATCCATAAGGATCCCGGCCCACGGGCAGGGACGGGATTTCGACCCACCCATTCCTTGCCATCGTTCGAATCACCGCATCGGAGGCTCCGGACCGGCTCACCACTTCGGCCAGCGGGATCGCCTCGCTTTCGTCCAACAAAATCCCAAGCACTTCGGCCTGCCGGGGGGCCCGCTTGGCAATCGCCTCCAATTCTTCCGCGGAAAAGTCGCGCAGGATTTTGATATGACGGACCAGCTTGGCGGACACGTCCCCGGATCGCACCGCTTGGGGCAACACGCAGGCCATTGCGGCTTCGATCGGGCAACAATAATAATCGGCAATCCACCGCGCAATCTCCAACAGCTTGGGCAAAATGAGCGGAGTTTCCCCAATCACTTCCTGGATGGGTTTCAAGTTGCGATTCGCCTCCTCTTCCTTCACATCCACCACCGTGCCCACCACACTCCGCGAGCGGATCGGCACTTTCACCCGCGCCCCCGGTCCAATCCGCCCCGCCAAAGACTCCGGAATGGCATAATCCCAGGCACGGTCCCCCGCCTTCTCAGGCAAAACAACAGCAACGCGGATCATGGTTTGCCTTTTATCATGCCAGGCGGCTTGTCAAAAGGGTTTCCTCTCCACGGAATGCCCGTTCTCGACACCGAAGCGTTTGGAGGTTATCGAAAACAGACGATGAATTCCCTTCTTACCACCATCAGCGAGGCCGTTGCCTCGGGCAATCTGCTCCCGTCCTCGGCCGCAAACATCCGGAAATTGCTTGAGGGGAGCGACTCGGCGGTGACCGTCTCTGCGATTGAAGAACTCGTGTCCTCGGCCAACTGGGCCGAGTTGGACAACCGATTTTTTCGGACACTGGCATTTGGCACCGGCGGGCTGCGGGGAAAAAGCATCGGGGTGGTTGTGACAGCGTCCGAGCGGGGCACCCCACAAGATCTCGGGCGCCCCGAGTTTCCCTGCGTGGGAACCAATGCGATGAATTTTTTCAGCATCAGCCGCGCCACCCAGGGGCTTGTCTCCCATGTGAAAACCCACTTCGCAAAATCCGGCCAGGCAGGACGCCCGGCGATTTGTATTTGTCATGACACCCGGTTTTTCTCGCGCGAATTTGCGGAGCTGGCGGCGAAAGTGATCACCGATTTCGGGTGTGATGCCTATTTGTTCGAGGGCCCGCGTTCGACCCCCGAGTTGTCATTCGCCGTGCGCCAGACAAATTCCCAAGCAGGTATCAATATCACGGCCAGCCACAACCCGCCGGAATACAATGGCTACAAAGTTTATTTTGATGATGGGTGTCAGGTCGTGGAGCCCCATGCCAGCGGCATCATTGAGCAGGTCAATGCCGTCACCGGCGAGACCTATGACGCCGTGCCGGAAGCGGAGAGGGGCGTGGTGATTCCGTTGGGTGAGGCCATGGATGAGACCTACATGGAGCGCCTTGCGACGCTGCCCCTTCAGCCCGAGCTCCTCAAATCCCAGGGCGAATTCCGCGTGGTTTACACGCCACTGCACGGGGTGGGGGGCGTCATCATTAAACCCATGCTCGCGCGGTTGGGCATTGATGTGATCAGTGTTCCGGAGCAGGACGTGCCCGATGGCCGGTTCCCAACCGTCAAATCTCCGAACCCGGAAAACGCGGAGGCCCTTTCCATGGCCATCGCCCTGGCCGACAAAACCGGTGCGGACCTCGTGATTGCCACGGACCCCGATGATGACCGGATGGGCATTGCCGTGCGCGAGGAATCCGGCAAGCTCGTCCTTCTCACGGGCAACCAGATCGGGTCTCTGCTTTGTTGGCACCGGGTGAGTCGTCATTTTCTGTTGGGGATCCTGAACGATGCCAACAAATCGCGCGGGGTGGTGATCAAGACCTTCGTGACGACCGATCTCCAAAAGGTCATCGCAGATCACTACGGCGTGAGGTGTGTGGAAACCCTCACGGGATTCAAATACATCGGTGAAAAGCTGGGCAAATACGAACTGGCGATTCCCGCCGAACTCCGCGGCAATTACCGGAAACTTCCGGAGCAGGAAACCCGCCGCCTGCGGTTGGAACACTCGTCCTTGTATGTTTTTGGTGGAGAAGAAAGTTACGGATACAGTGGATCGGACTTTGTGCGCGACAAGGATGGTAACAGCGCTGCCGTGATGATTGCGGAGGCTGCGGCTTTTGCAAAGTCCGAGGGAACCACCTTGGTCGGCCTGCTGGACCGGATTTATTGCGAGTTCGGATTTTTCCTGGAGCGCGGAGAATCGCTCACCATGGACGGAGCCGAGGGAGCATCCAAAATTCAGCGCTTGGTGGAGTCTTATTCCGCCAATGCCCCGACCGAAATCGATGGCACGCCTGTTCTGTCGCTTCGCAATTTTGCCACGGAAGATATTCATGATGTCGAGGGCGATCTGATTCCCAAGGAGGGGATGTTGATCATTGAGTTGTCGGATGGACGGCGGGTGGCCGTCCGCCCGTCCGGCACGGAGCCAAAAATCAAATATTACATGTTTGCCAGTCAGCAACCCGCCGCCGGGACCAGGTTCTCCGCCGGGGAGCTGGCAACCATCAAACCGCAGGTGGCGGCCTCTCTGGAGCGGCTGTGGCAATGGCTCAAAGCTGACGCCGGGGCGCGGGCATGATTTCTGACCAAGACGTGGCTTCGGTGCGCATGGCGCGTCATTCGCTGACCCTGAAATTTCTGTCAGGTATCATTCACGCTCCCTTGGTGACAGGGGCCATTGCGCCCTCTTCGCGACGGTTGGCCCGCCGGATGGTCCGCGCCTCGGGAGTGGAGCAGGCGAATGCCATTCTGGAGCTCGGGCCCGGAACGGGAGTGATCACGCGGGAAATTTTGGATTCGAAGAGAGCGGGAGCCACCGTTCTCGCCATTGAACGCCGACGGGATTTTGCCCATGCGCTGGCGCGCCAGTATCCTGCCGTTTATGTCGTGGAAGATTGTGCCAGCCGTCTGCGCCATCATTCCCAACGCCTGGGACTGGATGGAGCGGACAGTATTGTTTCCGCGCTGCCATGGACAAATTTTCCCCCCGATCTGCAAGCGAACATCCTGGGGGAGGCGTGCGCCTTTCTTAGGGAGGGTGGGGTGTTTGTGACGATCTTATGCGCCGGCCTCCACCTCATGCCACCAGGCCGCCGTTTCCGTCGCTTGTTGGAATCGTTGTTTCCCTCGGTTGAACGCAGTGACTTCATTCTTCGCAATGTGCCGCCGGCATTTATTTACCGCTGTTCGAAGTAGATTAGGGGCAATAATCATCTCGTGGGAATTGATTGCCGTCCGGGCCTAGAGGTCCTATTGTCCGGCCCAAGCAACCAATTGACAGCCCTTCATGGCAACTCCAGAACTTTCTCTTGCCTCGCTCCTTGCGGAGAACGCGCTTCGATTGAGTGGCCGTCCGGCCATTAGTCGTGAGGACATTTTTCCGATAAGCCACGAAGGCTTGTGGGAGCAGGTGGTTCGGACGGTGGAACAGCTCAATGCCTGTGGGATCGGGCGGGGGGATCGGGTTGGCATCGTTTTGCCGCAGGGGCCGGAGTTGGCGGTGGCCTTTCTGGCGGTGGCTTGTGGCGCGACGTCCGCTCCGCTCAACCCGGCCTATTTGGAGAAGGAATTCACGTTTTACCTCCAAGATTTGCAGGCTCGCGCGCTGATTGTGATGGCGGGGGACGCGACCCCGGCGCGGGCTGCGGCGAAGTCGCTTGGGGTGCCACTCATGGAGTTGACGGTTCGCGCGGATGGCACGTTCGACCTTGTGGGAACGGCGGAGGCGGGGGTGTCATCGCCTGGCTTTGCTGATTCCTCGGACATTGCGCTGATTCTCCACACCTCGGGTACGACCTCCCGTCCAAAAATGGTTCCTCTCACCCATGGGAATCTGTGTGCCTCGGCCAAAAACATTGGAACAACCTTGGAACTCACGGATGCGGACCTTTGCCTGAACGTGATGCCTCTTTTCCACATTCATGGTTTGGTGGCGTGTGTGTTGGCCTCGTTGGCGGCTGGCGGCGCGACGATTTGCACCCGCCACTTTGAGGCCAGCCAGTTCCTTCGCGGGCTGGAAGTTTGGAAACCAAGTTGGTATTCAGCCGTTCCGACCATGCACCAGGCCATCCTGGCGTTTTTGCAGGAACAGGGTCAGTCCACGGTGGATAGCACCCTTCGTTTCCTGCGGTCCTCCTCCGCAGCCTTGCCACCTTCGGTGATGAAGGGCTTGGAGGAGATGTTTCGGGTGCCGGTGATTGAATCGTATGGCATGACGGAAGCGGCGCACCAAATGACGAGCAACCCCCTTCCCCCGAGAGCACGGAAAGCCGGTTCTGTGGGACGACCTGCCGGTCCGGAAGTCGCTGTTCTGGATGAGGCGGGGTCGCCGATGGATGCAGGCGGAGTTGGTGAAATTGCCATCCGCGGGGCCAATGTCACGCAGGGTTACCTAGGCAATCCGGAAGCCAATGCCCAAGCCTTCCATGAGGGCTGGTTACGCACGGGGGATCAGGGTTCCTTTGACGAGGACGGTTATCTTTTCATCACCGGGCGTCTCAAGGAACTGATCAACCGGGGTGGCGAGAAGGTGGCCCCCCGCGAAGTGGACGAGGCGCTGCTTGCCCATCCTCTGGTCAGGCAGGCCGTGGCTTTTGCCGTGCCCCACCCCTCGCTGGGCGAGGATGTGGCGGTCGCCGTTGTTTTACACTCCGGCGCGGAATGTTCAGAGGCCGAGTTGAGAAGCTTTGCGCTGGAGTGTCTGCCCGCCTTCAAGGCCCCGAGCCGGGTGGTGGTGGTGTCGGACATTCCGCGGGGACCCACCGGAAAAATCCAACGCCTCGGGTTGGCAAAGCAGTTGAAGAAATTTTTGGTCATCGCTTTTGAGGAGCCCGCGTCCGCGATGGAAAAGCAGGTGGCGGATACATTCTGCGACGTGCTCGGCTGCGCGCCCGTTGGAAGGCATGACAATTTTTTTATGCTGGGCGGAGATTCCCTGCGTGCCACGCAAGTACTCACCCGGCTGAGCCAATGTTTCCTGTTGGAGCTTCCGGTGCCCTTGCTGTTTCAAAAGCCAACACCCGCGCTGCTCGCCTCCGAATTGGAACGCCTCCAAACTGAAATCGAGCTCGATGATCTGGCGGCGGCCTTGGAAGGCCTTGGCCCTGAGGAGCGCGCGAAATTGCTCGGGTAGCCTTCTTTATCCATGGAAAAAACAAAAGGAGAGTTGCTGCGGCAGTGCCTGAACCAGGGAGAGGTCGTGCCATTCATCGGCGTTTACGATGTGTTCAGCGCGTCACTCGCAGCGGAAACCCATCAGGCTCTGTTCATCAGCGGCTTCGGGTTCTCAGCAAGCCATTACGGACTCCCCGATGCCGGATTTATTGCGTGGTCGGACTTGCTGGACTTTGTCCGCAGAGTGCTTGCGGTGGTGCCATTCCATCACCTGCTGGTGGATATCGATGACGGATATTGCGACACGGCGGTGGCGTGTCATGTCGCAAAATCGCTGGAGCGCATCGGTGCTTCAGGCGTTGTGCTCGAGGATCAGGCACGCCCCCGGCGGTGCGGGCATTTGGACGGAAAACAGATCCTCCCTTTGGAGGAATACCTCGAAAAACTGCGGGCCGTGTTGGCGAGCCGCAGCGAGCTTTTTGTGGTGGCACGCACGGATGCCACCGAAGCCGATGACATCAAACGTCGGGTTGTTGCTTTTCGGGAGGCGGGGGCCGATGCTGTGCTTGCCGATGGCATTCGTTCACTTGACTTGCTCAAAGAAATCCGGGCTCTGGTGGACTGTCCTGTGGCATTCAATCAAATGGCCGGTGGCAAGTCGCCTGCCTGTCGCCTTGGTGAGCTTGCCGACCATGGGGCCAGCCTGATCATCTACAGCACCCCCTGTCTTTTTGCTGCGCAATCTGCGGTGAGGCAAGCGCTCGCCGAATTGGTTGCCGCGGATGGCTCCCTGGCGGTTGCGGTTCAAAAGGGAGACACTTTGGCCTCCTGCAACGCGGTCCTGAATCGCAACTTGAACCCACCCCGTCCGTGAGCCAGCCGACAGATTTGAAATCCCGTCTGGAGCGGCTGAGCCCCGAGCAGCGTGCCCGGTTGTCCCAACGACTCGCTGCGGGCCGGGAGGTTGCGCCTGCCGCAGGTTACCTTGCCATGGGGCCAACCGCTCCCGTGCGGCTCGATGAGGTGCCGCAGCCCGGGCAACCTCCATGTCAGATTGCGGTTTATCCGGCTTCGCACAGTCAGCAGCGGATGTGGTTTCTGCATGAATATGCGGGGAGGGTCCCGGTGTATGTGATGTTGTCATCTTTCCATCTGAGAGGTCCCTTGGATGAGGAGGTATTGTTCGCGGCGGTTGGCGATGTCGTCCGCCGCCATGCCACCTTGCGGACAACCTTTGTCATGGATGGCGGGCAGCTATTCCAGCATGTCCTTCCAGAGTCGAAGTTCGCTTGGGAAGCAAAAACCTTCGAGGCGGTGCATGACACCGAAAGGACTGCGGTCGTTGATGACTTCTTGCAGGAGATGGGTAGCCGGAAATTTGATTTGGCGATGGCTCCGGGCTTCCGGGTGGCACTGGCCCGTATGGGGCCGGAAGAACATGTGCTGTGTTTTGTTACGCATCACATCATTTCAGACGGTTGGTCTCGATCCAATCTTTGGCGCGAGGTGGGCGCGTGTTATACTTCCCGCGCCGGCGGAGAGCAGAGGCCTTTGCCCCCGTTGCCCGTGCAGTTTGTGGACTATGCTGCCTGGCAGGAACGCCAGTTGTCGGGCGGGATGTTTTCCAAACAGGCCGCCTACTGGAGGGCACAACTCGCGGGTGCGTTGGAACCACTGGACCTGCCTGCCGACCGCCACCGCCCCAAGACAGAATCCTTCCGTGGAGCCCAGGCCACGATTTCTCTCGACCCATCCCTCACGGCAAAACTCACCAAGGTGGCCAGAGAGGAGGGTGCGACCTTCTTCATGGTCCTGCTCGCCGCCTTCAAAACCTTGTTGCATCGCTACACCGGACGTGAGGATTTGCTGGTGGGTGTGCCGATTGCCAATCGCCAGCGTTTGGAGGTTGAGGGGTTGATCGGATTTTTTGTCAACACGCTCGTCATGCGCACGAACCTCGGCGGCGATCCCACATTCCGGGAATTGTTGGGCCGGGTCAAAGAGACCGCCATTCAAGCGTATGCCAATCAGGACATGCCATTTGAACGCTTGGTGGAAATGCTTCAACTCCCCCGTCATGCCGGTGTGACGCCGGTATTCCAAGTGAGCTTTGCATTCCAGGATTTCCCGGCGGTGAATTTGGAACTTCCCGGAGTCCAAACCTCCCCCTGGCAGACGGAAACGCACACCGCCAAATTTGATTTGTCCATGCTTGTTCAGAATACCCGCGCCGGGTGGATGGCCACGGCGGAATACAGCACCGATTTGTTTGATGCCGATCGCATGAAACGGATGCTTCAGGATTGGGTCATTGTGCTGGAAAGCATCGCCGGGGATCCCGGACTCGGCCTTCCGAAGATCCCGGTGTTTCCAGCGGGAGCGGGCCAGCAATTGTTGCGGGAGTCGAATCGGACAGAAGGAGACTCTCCGCGCCATGTTCATTTTCTGTTTCCCGGCCACGGGTCGGAGCGCATGAATATGACGCGATCGCTTTATGAAAACCTGACAATCTATCGGGAGCGGGTTGACAGTTGTCTCGAACTTGCCAGCACTTCGTTGAAGCTCCCCCTGCGGGACATGATTTTTCCGGAGCCTGACAACCGGGAGTTCGCGCGGGAGAAGCTGCGGGACACCGCAGTGATCCAACCCGCCCTGTTCACCATCCAGTATTCCCTCGGCAGAGCCTTGATGGATCTGGGCATCGAACCCTCGGGAATGCTTGGCCACAGCGTCGGGGAGTATGTCGCGGCTTGTCTGGCGGGCGTGTTCTCGTTTAAGACGGCCTTGGAAATTGTTATCAAGCGGGGGCAATTGGTGCAGGGAGTGCCGCGGGGATCGATGCTCGCAGTGGCACTTCCCGGCGAAGAAGTCTCTCAATACCTCTCGGATCGGATATCCATGGCTTCCACAAATGGACCCCGACAATGCGTGTTGTCAGGTTTTCCAGACGCCATCGATGATTTGAAAGAGCGCTTGAAAAAAGCAGGCGTCGCAACCAAACGGGTTGATGTGAACCGGGCGTTTCATTCGGTGATGCTTGACCCCGTTCTCGAACCGTTTGGTGAATATCTCGGCAGCAAGACGCTGGCGCTGCCCACAAAACGTTTTGTTTCATGCCTGCACGGTCGGTGGGCAGACCCAGCGGAAGTGTGCCAACCGGAATACTGGGTTCGACAGCTCCGGGAGCCGGTCCGCTTTTTTGAGGGTCTCGGTGAGCTGGCAGGGCCGGATTCCGTTTTTCTGGAAGTTGGTGCCAGCGGTTCTCTGCTGCAACTCGTCAAAGCCAGCCCCGGTTACCTTGCGTCCAATCCCTGCCTGGCAACCTGCCCTGCCCCACACTCCCAAACGACCGAACTCGATTGTTTTCTCGATTCCCTCCGGCAGCTCGAATCGCTGGGTGTGGCCGTCCATCGCGATCTGTTGCCGGAGTGTCATCGCCCGGGCACCTCCGGGGCGGATGCCAGAAAAACTGGCGCTGAGGTTCGCGCGGAGCCCGGCTCCCCCGACAAGGATCCGCTGAGCGAAACAGAGAGTGTGGTGGCCATGTGGTTCAGCCGGATGCTGGGCCTTCCCGAAGTTGACACCGATGTCAATTTCCTGGAGGCGGGCGGAAACTCGCTCATGGCGATGCAAGTGATTTCTCGCATCAACGATCATTGCCGCGTTGCCGTGAGTATTCGGAAGTTTTTTGATGACCCGACGGTTCGAGGTGTCGCGAAGTTGGTTTCGACTCTTTTGCTGGAGGGCCCCGCGACGATCCACCAAGCGCCAGGCAAGTCAAATGATATGGAACCTGCCCCCTGCGTGGACGACCTCAACCAACAGACTCCCCCCGGTGTCGAGGTGTTGCCCGATGAAAGCCCCGTACAAGAAAAACGGTCCATGGATTTGAGTCTCTTTTTCTTCGCCGGTGACGAAGGCGCGAATCCTGACGACAGATACCAGTTGGTTATGGACGCGGCCCGTCTTGCCGATGAAGCCGGTTTCGCGGCGATCTGGTTGCCGGAACGTCATTTCAACAAGTTTGGAGGGTTGTATCCCAATCCGGCCGTGCTTGGCGCGGCAATCGCGGCTGTGACACGCCGGATTCATATCCGGGGTGGCAGCGTGGTCGCACCCCTGCATCATCCGGTGAGAATTGCCGAGGAATGGTCGGTGGTTGACAATTTGTCCAAAGGCAGGATTGGAATCGCTTTTGGCAGCGGATTCCATCCAAACGACTTCCTGCTCGCTCCCGAAGCCTTCAATGACCGGAAAGAGAGGATGTTCCGTTCGATTGCAGCGATCCGGCATTTGTGGCGTGGCGGACGGTTTCGCGGTCGGTCCGGAACCGGCGACGAAATTGAGACAGAAATTTTTCCCAAACCTTACTCTGAAAAGTTGCCTGTCTGGCTGGCGACATCGCGAAGCAAGGAGACGTTCGCCGAGGCGGGAAAGATTGGAGCCAATGTCCTGACAGCGTTGTTGAGACTTTCCGTCCAAGAATTGGAGGAACGCATCGCGGTCTATCGGTCGGCATTGCAGGAGGCCGGTCATGACCCAAGCACCGGCAAGGTGACCGTGATGGTTCATACATTCCTGGCCTCGACCTATGACGAGGCACGATCCATCGTGGAAAAGCCACTGAAAGCCTATCTCAGAAGCCACATGGAACACACGCGGGTCGTCTCGCTTGAGAAGGCCGGGAATGCCGAGGACGCTCGATTGTCGTCGGAAGAAGAGGAGGCACTTATTGATTACGCGTTTGATCGTTACTTGAAAACCAGCTCGCTGATCGGCAACGCCGACTCGGCGATCGACATGGTCCGACAACTTGAGCAAATCGGTGTCCACGAAATAGCTTGCCTTGTCGATTTCGGTGTCGACCACACCTCGGTCCTGTCGAGCCTAAGGCACTTGGAAGAGCTTCATGAGCGAGTCACCCAAGCAACTCGACCGGGGAAAGAGCACTCCCTTGAACAGCAAGAAGATCCCGCTGTTCCCGGCGAAGCAGATCACTTGCGGCCGATGCCGGAGTCCGAACGGCAGCGGGTGTTGGTGGAATGGAACAACACCGGGCGCGATTATCCCCGCGATAAAACCCTGCACCAATTGTTTGAGGAGCAGGCCGAGCGCACGCCCGGGACGGTGGCGGTGGTTGTTGACGATCAGTCGCTGACGTATCGGGAGCTCAATGAGCGGGCCGATCAGTTGGCGGTGTATTTGCAGTCTCTGGGGGTTGGACCGGAGGTGCTTGTGGGTCTGTGTCTGGAGCGCTCCCCCGAGATGGTGGTCGGGATGTTGGGAATTCTCAAAGCCGGAGGCGCCTACCTGCCGCTGGACCCGGAATATCCGGCGGACCGTGTGGCGTTCATGATTGAAGATTCGGGGGTGCCTGTGATTGTCACGCGGGAATCGACCGTGTCGTTGTTGCCGAAAACCACGGCACGCTTGGTTCGGTTGGATACGGATTGGCCGCTCATCGTGGCCGGGCGTTCAGGACAACTGACGCGCGGGGTTCAGCCACATCATTTGGCCTACATGATTTATACATCGGGTACGACGGGCCGCCCCAAAGGCGTGTTGATTCCTCATCAGGCGGTCGTCAACCACATGTGCTGGATGCGGGACGTTTTTCCCATGGAGGCCGATGACCGGGTTTTCCAAAAAACTCCATTCAGCTTCGATGCCTCGGTTTGGGAATTTTATGCGCCGCTGCTGGCGGGAGCCCGGTTGGTCATGGCCGCACCCGGCGGCCACGCGGACCTTGGGTATTTGATCAAAACCATTGTTGCCGAGCGCATCACTCACTTTCAAGCGGTGCCGTCACTGCTGAGGGTTCTGACCCAAACCCCCGGCTTCGAAAACTGCCAGTCGCTGCGCCATGTTTTCAGTGGCGGGGAAACCCTGTCAGCGGATCTGGCCCGGGAGATTCTTGGAACGATCGGGGCGGAGTTGCACAACCTTTACGGCCCCACGGAGGCAACCATCGATTCCACTTATTATTCCCTACCAAAAAAAGAAATCGGAGGAACGGTTGTGCCCATCGGTCGTCCGATTACCAACCTCCGTGCTTACATTTTGGACCAGCGTCTCGAGCCGGTTCCTGTCGGCGTGGCGGGGGAATTATACCTCGGGGGAATAGGATTGGCTCGCGGATATCACAATCTGCCGGAGCTGACATCCGAGAAGTTTCTTCCTGACCCCTTTTGCCAAATGCCGGGTGAACGGATTTACAAAACCGGGGATTGTGCCCGTCACCTGCCGGACGGAAACATCGAATGCCTCGGGCGTTTTGATCATCAGGTGAAAATCCGCGGCCATCGGATTGAGTTGGAGGAAGTGGAAGCGATCCTTAACACGCACCCTGACGTGGTGGAAGCGGCGGCTTTGGCCAGGAACGAGGCGATCGGCGGCTTGGCTTTGGTGGCTTTTGTGGTGGCACGCGAGGCAAGCCATCCCACCATCGCGGGCTTGAGGCTGTTTCTTCATGAGAAGTTGCCTGACCCGATGGTCCCCTCACGATTTGTGATGGTCCCGGCTTTGCCGCTAACATCAAGTGGCAAAGTTGATCGAAAGGCGCTTGAGAAACTCGAGGGCCACCAGCTCCCCGCAGGCAGCGACTACCTGGCCCCGCGAACGGAGCTGGAACACGAGTTGGTCAAAATTTGGCAAGACGTCCTCCGTCGCGACCACGTGGGCCTTGGAGATCATTTTTTTGAAGTGGGCGGGCATTCCCTGCTGGCCGTCGCGCTCTGCTCACAAATCGCGCAAAGACTCTCCCTCGAAGTTCCCTTGCGCTGGGTCTTCGAGAATCCCACGCTGGAACTGCAGGCCCGACGGCTGGAAGGCCTGAAGAATCATTCGCTCCCGGCTTCTCCGATTCCCCGAGCCGACCGCCAGCAGCCTTTGCCAATGTCCTTCGCCCAGCAGGGGATGTGGTTATTGCAACAGGCGTCGGTGAATCCCGCCACTTACAACATGTCTGTCGCGTGGCATGTGGAAGGTCCGGTTGACAAGGCCCGTGTCATTCGTGCGTTGGAGATGATTCAGTCCCGTCATGACGTGTTGCGCTCGGCCTTGGTCGATGAAGAGGGAAGCCTGGTGCAGAAGATCAGGGAGGACCTTCCCCTGCCGTGGGAGGAAGTCAACCTGCGCGAATTCGCAAAGGATGAGCGGGATTTGGAAGAACGATTGCTAACACAAGCGCGGCGGCCCTTTGACATGGACCAGCCACCGCTCTGGCGTGTGCTTTGGATTGCAGTCGGAAATGACGAGTCCCTGCTCGCGTTCACCTTTCATCACAGCATCATGGATGAATGGTCGATCCGGTTATTTTTTGAGGAGTTGACCCTTCTCTACGAAGCCAAGGGAGGGGAGGCTTGTTTGCCGGATTTGCCGATCCAGTATGCCGATTATGCCATGTGGCAGCGGGAGCGATTGCGTGGAGATGAGGCCTCGGCTTCAAGCAACTATTGGCGGGAACAGCTTAGGGACTTACCGCCGAATTTGAATTTGCCCGCGGATATGCCAAAACCGCCCACGCGAAGCGGACGGGGGGGGCGTCAGACCTTTCACCTGGATCATCAGGTCACGGCCAAACTTGTGGCCATATCCCGACAGGAAAACACCACGCCTTTCCTGACAGCACTGGCTGCCTGTCACGTCTGGCTTTACCGATACACCGGGCAGAGTGACTTGGTGGTTGCCACTCCGATCAGCGGGCGGGATCGGCAGGAACTTCAGAATTTGCTGGGATGCTTCCTCAACACCTTGCCCATCCGCTGCCGGGTGGAGGGAGGGCAGGGGTTCCGCGAGATTTTGCGGCAGCTACGGCAAACCGTGATGGACGCCTTCGATCATTCCCTGCTCCCCTTCGAAACAATGGTGGAGTTGGCGGTGACCGAGCGCACGGCCCACTCGCAACCCCTGCATCAAGTGATGTTTGTGTTTTTGGAGGGAGAGGTGCCACACCTCGGTTTGGGCGGGTCGCGCTCCCAACGGGTTCCCATGCGCACAAATGCCAGCAAGTGTGATCTGACGTTTAGTGTTCTTGCGTCCAAGCATGGCTGGGATTGCGAATTGGAATACGCCAGCGATCAATTCAGCACGGAGTGTGCCTCGCGGATGGTCACTCATTTGAAGGAATTGCTGGAGGCCATTGCCGAAGCTCCCGAGGACCCCGTTGATATTCTGCGGCTGATGCCAGAGCCCGAGCAGCAGCGGGTGTTGGTGGAATGGAACCAGACCGGGCGGGATTATCCTCGTGACAAAACCATCCATCAATTGTTTGAGGAGCAGGTCAAACAGACCCCCCATGGAGTCGCGTTGCAATCGGGGGAGGAGTGTCTGACTTATGAACAGCTCAACTCGCGCGCGAACATTGTGGCGCACCATTTGCGATCCTTGGGTGTGGGCCGTGATGTTTTGGTGGGGCTAGTTATGGAGCGCTCGATGGAGGCGGTGGTGGCCTTGTTGGGGATCCTCAAAGCGGGTGGGGCGTATGTGCCACTGGATCCGGATCTGCCGCCCGCGCGACTCGGGCTTCTGTTGAGCGACATCGATGCCCCGTGGGTTTTGTGTCAGAATTCAAAGCAGAATCACTTGCTCTCCATGATCCAGGAACCAGGTTCCCGCAGGCAAATTCTGGTGCTCGAAGATATTTGCCTTAATGAAGCCGACAACTCCAACCCGTCCTGCAACAACACCTCCTCGGATCTGGCCTATGTGATGTACACGTCCGGCACGACAGGAAAACCCAAAGGCGTGATGGTGCCACACCGGGGAATTGTCCGCCTCGTGGTCCGACCGGATTACGTGGCCTTGGGGGCGGATGAGGTGATCTTGCAATATGCGCCGCTCTCGTTTGATGCCTCCACTTTCGAGATCTGGGGAGGTTTGCTGAATGGGGCCAAGTTGATCGTGCCTCCCGGCACATCCTTTGATCTCAACGAACTTGGAACAGTGATCAGCCAGTATCAGATCACCACGCTGTGGCTCACGGCGTCCTTGTTTCATCAAATGATGGAGCTGCAGCCGCTGAGCCTGGCCGGGGTTCGCCAGTTGCTGTCCGGAGGAGATGTGCTGTCTCCGTCGCGAGTGCGCGAATATCTCGAGATGCCGGGCCACGGTCGCCTGATCAACGGTTATGGGCCAACGGAAAATACCACATTCACCTGCTGTGGTGTCTTTGACCGCGCGGACCAAATTGGTGATTCGGTGCCAATCGGACGACCGATTGCCGGAACATGCGTTTATATTTTGAACAAGTCGGGGGAGCCCGCGCCAGTGGGAGTTGTGGGAGAGCTTTATGCCGGCGGGGACGGGCTCGCCCGAGGTTATCTGAATGCGCCGGAACTGACGGAAGAACGTTTTGTTCGTGATCCCTTCAGCGGGAACATTGACGCAAAGCTCTACAAGACCGGTGACCTTGCCCGGTGGCGGTCGGATGGGACTATCGAGTTTGTGGGACGAGCCGACCAGCAGGTCAAGATCCGGGGGTATCGATTGGAAATGGGTGAAATCGAGCACGCCCTGCGAGTTTGTCATGGTATCTCTGACGCAGTGGTGGTTGCCAAGGAGAACCCCGCGGGTGACAAACAATTGCTCGCTTACCTTGTGCCGTCATTCGGCGACAAACCCGAGGTGGCGCCGCTGCGGTCGGAGTTGGCGGAGATGCTTCCTGAATACAGCATTCCCAATACGTTTGTGGTGCTGGATCACCTGCCTTTGGGCTCAAATGGAAAAGTCGATCGGATGACCTTGGCGCAATCAACAGGTGTGGAATTGGCGTTTGGCGGCGAGGACGCACCAGCGCGAACGGAACTCGAGCGAAGGCTGGTGGGAATTTGGCAGGAGATTCTTAACAAAGAGCGGGTGGGGATTCATGACGATTTTTTTGCGCTGGGGGGCCACTCCCTGCAGGCCGCGCGGTTGGTGGCCGAGATTGAAAAGTTGGTGGGACATCGGTTGTCCATAGCGGCGCTTTTCCAATCGCCGACGATTGCCTCGCTTGTGCGGCGGCTGGCCGACGAGCAATGGGCTCCCGCGTGGAGTTCGCTGGTGCCGCTGCAACCCTTGGGTTCCCAACCGCCGTTGTTCCTGCTCCATGGCTGGGGAGGGGATGTGTATGGGTTCCTTGGTTTGGCCAAACATCTGGCACCCGACCAACCGGTTTATGGGGTCCAGGCGGTGGGCTTGGATGAGAACGGGTCCAAGCATGCCAGCGTCGAGCAGATGGCTGCCCACTACACGGCAGAAATCCAGTCGCTTCAACCGGAAGGGCCTTACCATCTCTGTGGCTATTCTTTGGGAGGGCTCATTGCTTATGAGACAGCCCAGCAACTCCATAACCAAGGCCAGCGCGTTGCGGTGTTGGCCCTGCTCGACAGCACCCCCGTGGGTCCGATTCCGCCCGCTCTTCGCGCCCTCCTTCTTGCCCTGCTTGTGCCCGAACGCTTGGTGTTTCATTTGCGCCAATTTTGGAGGCTGCCCGCGAATCAAAGAATTCCCTATCTCCAAGGGCGGTGGCGTGCCCTTCAAAACCAAATGCTCAAAAACCGGGGACCTTTGCCTGCCGAGCACCTGCCGGACCCCGCAGCGGGCGCAACACAGGAACCATCCCAATCCTCGGATTATTTCCTGGAAGTCACGAAGGCTTATCATCCCTCGCGCTATTCCGGGCCGCTGGATGTTTTTGTGAGTGAAGAGTCCAGCTTTTCCACACGATTTTACTGGCAGTTCCTTGCCCGTGGCCGGGCCGTGTTTCACCGCATCCCGGGGCGCCACCGGGAAATATTATCTGCTGAGAATCTTCCCGAGTTGGCCAAGGCCTTCGCAAGGACGATCCGGCAGGCCGGTCAAAAGCCCGATCCACAGAAGTGCCAACAATCCCGCCATGCCAGTCATCCTTCATAATTGGCAAAATTTGGCCACCGCTCGAAATCTTGTTGCCGAGCGAGGCCCCGTTCATGTCTGGATAGCTCAAGGGCCGGACGCCGCCGCAGACATGTCGGCTGACCTTCAACTCCTCGACGGATCCGAGAGGCTTCGGGCGGAGCGCTTCACGGCCATCTCATCGCGGAGGGAATTTGTTTTTGGGCGGGCGCTTCTGCGCCGGATCCTCGGGGCCTGTTTGAAGATCGAGCCCGCGCATGTCCCCTTTCATTATGGCCCGCGCGGTAAACCCCAAATCGGAGGACGATTCGCCGGCGCCGGATGGTCATTCAATCTGGCTCACTCCCACGCCTTGGTGGTCATTGCGCTCTCATGGGGACGCCTGGTCGGGGTGGATCTCGAGTGGATGGGACGGGATGTTGACTGGCCGTTGGTTGCCCGTCGGGTCTTCTCCTCGAGTGAGCAAAGCGAGGTTCGAGCTTTGCCTGAAGACGAGCAGAGGTTGGCATATTTTACGGCTTGGACTCGCAAAGAAGCCTATCTCAAGGCCACAGGGGAGGGCTTAACTGATGAGATTTCCGGCATTGAAGTCACCATGGACCCCGCGAAGCCAGCGGCATTCGTGCGACTGCCGCAATCAACAAGCCGTTCTAAACCTTGGGATATTCACTCTCTTCCATTGCCATCCGATTTTGCCGGGGCCTTGGTCGTTGAAAGCGATGGAAGGAATCATACGGAATCACCATGGCCTTCCGGCGCATGTTCGGAGGTGGTTGGCAAGAAAACCCAAGTTGAAGGGCAGCTAACCTGAAAAGCATCGGGCACCGGCGCTTCAAAGGCCACCCGCGCCCGATGCAGAGGGTGGTCGAAGGTGATTTTCCAGGCGTGCAATTTCATGGGGGGATCCGAAGGAGAGAGCGTCATCGCATCTCCCAATTGGCCATGGGGCAGGTAGGCGGGATCCCCGCAGACCGGCCAGCCCAAGTGCCAAAGATGAATGCGGATCTGGTTGGTGCGGCCAGTGATCGGTCGGGCCTCCAGGAGGGATTGACCGTTGGAGTGGCGTGCAAGGACCCGGAATTCTGTGCGCGCGGGAAGGCCATGGGGTGAGGTGCCGCGCGTGCCGAGCGGCCCCGGTTCGTTGTCAATCGGGGCCTCGTTGACAAAAAAATCCTTCGGAGGGTGACCCCTCACGATGACCAGGTAGGTTTTTTCGACCGACCGTCCGGCAAATTGGGATTGCAGGGTTTTTGCGAAGCGATGACTTCGTGAAAAGACCATCACCCCGGTGGTGTTGGCATCCAGGCGGTGTGCCGGTCGCGGATGATACGGGGCATAGGCCTCGGACAGGATCCACTGCAGGGTGTTGCGATGATAGCGCCCCCCGGAATGCACGGGCAGTGGCGCGGGTTTGTCGATCACCACGATGGCCTCATCTTCATGCAGAATTTTGATGGAACCATTCACATCGGGCTCCACCGTGGCCGGAAGTTTTCGAAAAAATCTCTCACCAGCCCGCACGATTTTTTCGGCTGTAACGGCGGCATCGGAATTGTCCACAAAATCCCCCCCCTGACAGCGTTCCCGCCAATACTCGCGGGGATGTTGAGGGAACGCACGGGTCAAAAACTCCGCGAAGGGGTGTCCATCAAACGGGGCCGGGACGGTCACGGGGCGGCGATGACAATATGGCCGACTGCCGGGGAGTGGCGTGGTCAGGCTGCGGATTTTTTCTTCACGCTCCACACGAAGGATCGTCTGTTTTTCTGCCTCGGATTGATAACAATTCGGGCAGGACTGGCTGACAACATAACGCGCATCACTTTGATCCTTGGCCGTGAGCGGGGCCTGACACACAAAGCACTGGGTGGTCTCGGTTTCTTTCAGCCCGGGATCCACGCCCACGCGCTGATCGAACACAAAACATTCGCCGTCATAGTGCACCCCTCCGCACTCTTCAAAATACTTCAGAATCCACCCATCAAGCTGGTAAATGTTTTTGAATCCTTCGCGCTCCATGAACGGCCCCGCCTTCTCACAGCGAATCCCGCCCGTGCAAAACATGACCACCGCTTCCGATTTCATGGACTCCGGCAAACGCTTCACTGCCCCGGGAAAATCCCGAAAGGTGTCGATCCCCGCCGGGATGGCGCCGCGGAAAGTGCCGAGCTTCACCTCATAGTCATTCCGTGTGTCCAGCAGGGTGATCGCCCGTCCCTCGTCCAGCCATTGCTTCAGGGTTGTGGGTGACAGCTTGGGCGAAGGACGCTGGACCGGGTCAATCCCGGGCACACCAAAAGCAATAATCTCCTTTTTGATGCGAACCAACATCCTCCGGAATGGCTGCTCCGCACTCCGGCTATACTTCGGGCTCAAGTCCTCCAACCCCGGAAGCGCCCGCAAGGTTTCCAATAGCTCCTCCACAGCCTCCGCCGCTCCCGCGACAAAAAGATTCACTCCTTCGGTGCTGATCAGAATCGTTCCCTTGAGGCCTGACGCCTTGCACTGCTCCAGCAGCCGGGCCCTCAGAACCTTCAACTCTGACAACCGGGCAAACCGATAGGCAGAAATATTCACAATGCCCCCGGCCTCAGCTTCTGAGGCGGAAACGCAATCAAGGGATTCCATCCCCCACTAACTACCAGACAGCCATCCCCCAAGCCAAGACATGGTGCCAACTCGCCCCCACATCATTCGTAAGGTTCTTGGTGATTCCCCTTCACCCCCCGCAATTATTCATTCCCGAGGTTTTTCGGCCCTGACCTTCTTCTGAAAATGTTTCCAGTGAAACCCGGCTGCCACGGCAAACTCATCGCGCCAATAAGGCCAGTCATGACCTCCGGGAGACTCCCGATACTCAAAATCGACCAAGGAGGCTTTTTGAATCTCCGCGAGGCGGGCTCTCTTTTGGCCCAAATCCGTGATCGCATCGAGTTCGTTGGCGTGTTTTTTCAATGCGTTGTCATTCACCGATTGCAGCCCATCCAAAAAGCGGCGGTTTCCATGTTTTAAACCATCCCCGGCCCCACACAAAAAAAGCAGGGGCGGAAGCTTGGTGCCCGAGGAAACCAAGGCTTCCGCGCGGGGACCCAGAATCAACTTCCGATGAGCCGCCCCATTCTCCGCGCGGCTTCCCAGCAACGATTCAGCCCACACCTTCCATCCCTCGCGCTCCTTGGTGGCATCAAAAAGTTCAAAGGCCCCGCTGAGGGAACTCGCCGCCGTAAATGCTTCCGGGCGTGTCAGCAAATAATGCATGGCTCCAAATCCCCCCATCGAGAAACCCGTGACCGCCACCTGGCCATCGGTGGGATAGCGGCGGGCAATTTCCAGCATGAGTTCCTCAAAAAAGAAGGTGGTGAACAGGGAACCCGGGCGGTGGGTCGCGTCAATGTAGCAGGAATCCGCATCCCCATCGAAGGACACGACAATCATAGGATGCGCCGCAACAAAGGCCCGCAGGGGCGCCATGTCCTGGAAGCTCAGATAGGAGGCTCCCCGGCCATGCAGGGCGTAAATCACAGGCAGCGGAGTCTGCGGCTCTCCTCCCGGGGGAAGAAGGACGGCCACTTTGATGGCACGCCCCATGGCGGCCGAGGTGACCTCAAATTTATCCACACGACAACCTTCAGGCGTCAAAGTCTGCTCGGCATTCATCACAGAAACACAGCCCATTCCAAGGAGCGCCGCCCCAGCTGAAATCCACGTCTTCAGAACCCGGGCTGAAAGGTCATGCTCCGCCCCGTGAGGGAATCCAGAACAATAGAAACATAGTTCGCTGCAGGCATCCCTCCCTCCGGTGACGAGCGAGGACTTCTCAGCGTCATACACCAAGCCTGATTCGTTGGCAAATTGGTGGACCCATCCGGCTGAAAACGAAAGGCCACATACTCCTTGTTTTTCAAAATCCCGGGGGCCGTGGCCGCCTCCGTTCCTCTGCGAGGCACGAGGGACGCGTCGGCTTCTGACACAATGGTGGAGAAATCCCCATTGTCGTCGAAAAGAATGTTCCCGGGAAGGACCTTGCCCGGTGCAATCCACTCGTCCTCCTCGGCCCCGCTCGCCGCCGCCGGTATCACCAAACCCAACACCCGCCACGCTTCCTCGGTTCCATCATTGTGACGGTAAATACGAACTTCGACCGGCAGGTTCCGGCTAATCGCTGTCTGACGGGCCAACGCCAGCTCCGCACCCACCAGATCAGCCGCTCCGCTGATGTTATACCCATCCAGCGTGCCACGCAGCGCCGGAAGTGTCGCCGCCGTCAGGATCGAAAACACAGCCATCACGGTCAACAGCTCAATCAAACTGAAACCATTCCTTCGGTGATGCTTCTGTGGAAAAATCTTTATCACCCTTGCAGATTAGTCCATTCCAAACAAAAAGCAAGCATCACTGCTGTGATTTTTGAGGAAGTCTTGGATCTCTGATCAAAGAGACAGGATTCTCTGTGGGAAACGTTGGCAGTCCTGTGCGGTGTGCTCATGGTTTCTGTGGCGCATTCCAGGCAGCTGACGAGCCACGAGCGGTCTTGCGCGTCTTTACACCATTGGGGCTCAAAAACTTACGCCGCAGAAGGGATTGGCAACATTTTGGGCACTGGAAGAAAATTGACCTGCACCTTCCGACGCACGGCCAATTCACTTGGAGTCATAAAAAACTGTGGCAAAGAGAGATAGGACC
>JBBECL010000208.1:0-3462 GCA_040881805.1 Terrimicrobiaceae bacterium
GTGCGGGGGGCGGGAGCGTCCGTCCTTGTGCAAGGTGATGGGAACCTCCTCAATTTTGAGTCCCCGGAGGGAGGCTTTGATGACCATTTCCGACGCAAACTCCATGCCGGTCGTTCGCAGGTCGAGCTTTGCAAAGGCTTCTTTGGTCAGGGCGCGAAGGCCACAATGAAAATCGTGGCTTGGACATTTGAACAGGATCCTTCCGATGAATGTCAAAACCGGATTCCCGATCCATCGGTGTTTCCATGGCATAGCCCCGGGAATGATTTTTCCACCCCCTGATGGCATCCGGCATCCCATAACCAAATCTGCCCCGTCGCGAAGTTTTTTTATGAACGGCTCGATCCGGGAAAAATCGTAACTCCGGTCCGAGTCGCCCATGATGAGATACTTCCCATGGGCTGCCTCCATCCCGGCGCGCAAGGCACTGCCATATCCCCGGGTCGGCACATTCACAACACGCGCTCCGAGGGACTCGGCGATCTTTTGGGAGTTGTCCGTGCTGCCATTGTCCGCAATGAGAATTTCTCCATCAACGCCTGCCGACTGCAGGCCGCAGCGGGCCGCAGAGATGCAGTCTGCAAGCGTCTCCGCTTCATTCAAGCAGGGCATGAGGAGGGTGACTTCCGGATTTGGTGACATGGAATCTGTTGCGTTGCTTGGGGTTGGCTTCAAAGGATTCAAAAGTTCAAAAATGTGTCAGCGGGGCAGAATGCGTGATAAAGGCCGGTTTGCGGCATGCAAGACCGCAATGAACTGCCACTCTTTTTTGATCACATGCCGGATGAAGGGAAAACCCGAGTAGAGATCGAGGCCGATCCGCAAGTCAGAAAGTTCTGCACCGGAGAAACGGCATGCTTCCCGAAATGTCTTCTCCGAAAAGTAGGAGTCCGGGATGCGAACGCCGTAGCCATAGTTTCCAATGTAATCCATGAGTCGCAAAAATTGGCGTGAGAACCCTCCATATTCAAAGTGGTCTTTCACGATCACACAGTGGCCGACGCGCAGGGCTTCGGTGAGGAGAGGCACAGCATTCTCCATGCAGTGGTGCAGAACGTCGGAGAACAGAACCGCATCAAATGTTTGGTCTGGGAACGGCAGGGTCTTTCCATCAAATCTCCGGTATTTTCTCCACTTCGACGAAGCAGAGAACTCCTTGGGAACTTCATGAATATCCGCACATGTCCAACGGGTCCGGGGGTTCATGGTCTGAATTGTTCCAGCAACAAAGATCTCCAACCACTCAGGGCTGAGTTGCATTTTCACTTTGAGGAGGACCACCCCCGTGATTGAGCCGTTCAGCGGCTTCCTGTTTTCCGGCTGAGATCAGGGCCTGGGTGACCCTGGCGGAGATTTGCTTTTGTTGAGGCTCGGGAACATCCTTCAGCGCCAGAAGCGTTTGATCCACGGCCTCTTCGTATCGTTTTTGATCAAGATACAGATTTATGAGTTCCAAGCGGACCGTGGCCTCTTTGGGATTGGCTTGGAGCAGTTCTTTGTAGGAGATTTCCGCCTGAATGGGATTGCCCTCCACCTGCTGAACAAAACGGGCGAGATGGAACGTGGCCTCGTAGAGGGATTGCTCGGGAGCGACTCTAAGCATGAGGACCTCTTGCTGCAGTCCCCGCGTCAGATCATTCGGAGGAAAAACCAGCGGTCTTGACCAGGCCGGAATCTGATTGTCAAAGAGAGCCCTTTTGCCAAAGGAAGCGCTGTAAGATTTGTCGGCGCGGCGTTCGGGATAAAGGATGCCAAAAAACGGTTCAATAAAATTTTCCCAGGACATCATCGAGATATGAGTGACTCCCAGCTTTTGGACCAGGTCAAGGGCCTCGGAATCGCTCTGGGCGTTGAGGGCCTCGGCGGACTTTTTCAAACCCTCGACGTTCTCCCAGTAGAGAGTTCCCACGGTTCGGAACCCGCCGATGGCGGAGAGCAGGCACGAACTGTTCGGGCTGCTGAGCAGCACCACCGGCTTGCCATTGGCATCATCAAGGATCGTCCGCGCCATCTTTCGGTGGAGGAGAGCCAGCCCCTGTCCCATGGACAATTGCATGTCATTGCTGGACCGGTATTGCGCCCATGCGTTGGCAAAACAATTTTTGAACGAGGGCTCCACAAAAAGGAAACCGAACAGGGCAATGATCGTGCCTCCAACCGACCGGCTGAAAATGTCCGGGGGAATCAATCTCCAAATTTGGGGAATCACGATGCCGGCGAGAGCGATGTAGAGGGGGCCGGCCAGCATGCCCCAACGCACTTGATAGAGCTGGAGACCAGTGATCACAAGGATTGGCACAATCAGACAAATGAGGGTGGATTTTGTCCCGTGACCAACCCGGCGCATCGAGGCAAGGACGAGGGATGAAAGGATCAGGATCGGGAACCAACCCATGGCCACCTGCCATGTCAATCCTCCGAGGGAGATTCGCGTGAGGAGGGGGAGGAGTTCGGCAATATTTTTGTAGAGCCGGATCATGAAAGGGTCCTTGGCCGAATAGACTTCGTTGCCGCCTGTGAGCACCATGACCGGCAACACGACGCAGCACAGCACGGGAATGATCAAGTTTTGCCATGGGAAGGGTTCCGGCTTGGTGGTTGATTTGACGAGCCACCCGGAGGTGGTGGCCACAATCCAGCCGCCGCCGATCCATGCCAGGGCGTAAAGCGGATGATTGACTTCCAGACGCATTCCCATGTGGGTGGGGAAATATTCGATGAGGTAGAGAACAAAACTGCTTGCGGCTCCCCAGAGCGCCCAGGTTTTCCAAATTTCGGGATGATATTTGCATCCATCATTTTTGATGAACCAGCGGGAAAGGGCCGCGGAGACCAGCGCAGCCAGCCCGATGGCGCCAAGCACCATGGCTGTTGAGAGGGCGCTGATCCACAGGCCGGCGGCACCGCAGATGGCGGAAAAAATCATTCCATGCCTCGCCTGCCGGAGAGTCCGGGGAGGGACAAAATCGGTGCCTCCCGACCCCTGAACCCAGCCGGCACCGGCCCATGCGATGCCGAAAAGAATCCCCATCAGAGCAAAGGCAATGATGCCGTGATGATCAGGATACGCCGGCATGAATCCTTCGTAAAAGGTGGGAACGGCAAGCATGCCGATGGCGATGACCGTGCCGCAGAGCGGGCCGAAGCGGCGGGCGGAGAGGGTGCTGAAGATGCCGAGTGCCAGCACCAAAAGAATGGGGTTGGCCCAGATGGACATGCGGAAGATGCTGTTTCTCAATGTGTCCGGATGAACGATGCGATAGACTTCTCCCAGACCGCGCAGATACCAGGCAAAGGCCGAATTCCAGTGGACTTCGCGGCCCTCGGGGGCATTGTCGAGGTCGGTGTAACGCAGACGGATCGTCCCGTTTTGGCCGAGGTGTTCGGCGTGACGGTTCCATGTGTAACCATCAAAAGCAATCTCACTCAAAAACACCGGCATGCGTTTTTCCTCGGGGATCC
>JBBECL010000209.1:0-3461 GCA_040881805.1 Terrimicrobiaceae bacterium
TGCTTCTCACCATCTATTTGCTGGTTCCCGGTTTCCAAACCCTCAGCTGGCTGCCTCTTTACTCAAGCCTGAGAGCTCCCTTCGACTTTTACCAAGTGGCGGGAATTGTTTGGGTGGCTTTGGCATCGGGCATTGCGATTGGGGTGGTCTTGAATCACCTGCCCTCACCCAAAATCCGAACGGCTGCGCTGTTGGTGGTCGCCGCCGTGTGGGGGTTGGACTTTTCGGGTCATTTGAATCTGACCACCAACCGCGCCTTGGACCCCAAAGTGATGCCGGACTTTTACGAGGCGGCAGAACGCCTGCGCACGAATCCACAGCCGGGATCGGTGACAGCAATTTCCGGGCGTTATTTTTATTTGCAACTCCCACGACTCACCGGGCGCCCCCTTTCCCAAGAGGCCTTTCAGAGCTATTTGCAACAGAGGGGATTTGCCGCCTTGCTCACGGCGGGGACCTCGTCCATTGGCGACTATCTGGAGGCCCAGCGCTTGGCTGGCGTGGCATTCCTTCTCCTGGATCTCAAGGACCCGGACTTTCCCAAGGATTTTGTTCCGGAATTACAAAAGCGCCTGCCGAGTGTTTTCAAAAACGACCACTTTGAGATCCTGGAGCTTGAGGGAATCCTCGCCCCCGCCTTCCGGGCCAAAAACGCGGTCCTCCTTTCGTCATCGAATTTTCCAGACATCGCAGCGTCCCTTGATGCGTCTTACAATAACTTCGCTGCCATTGGGCCCGTACTTCCCGGGATGTCAGCGGGCACGATTTCTGAAGGAAAACTCACGCTGACGAAAGACTTTGAAGCAAAACCCGGTGCGGCCTTTGAACCACTTCCTGCCGCATCCCTCACAAGAATGACCGCTGGCTCGTTTGATGTCCAATCTCCCGGGGGCGGAGGGTGGCTGATCATTCCCGAGGCCTGGCACAGGGATTGGCAGGTGTCTGTTGATGGCTCACCCCGGATACTTTTCACCGGGTTTGGCGGACTCCTTGCCGTGGAGGCGGGGGATCAGCCACAAACGATCACCCTGGCATTCACTCCCCCTTGGTGGTATCCCCTTTGTGCGTGGATCGGGATTTTTTCTTGGGTGGCTGCGGGGGGGCTTGCGATCCTTCTCCTGATCCCCGGGGTCAGGAATGCACGAGTGTTTTCTGCGGCTCCTCCCTTGGTGGCTCCGGACTTTGAGCGACCGCCTGTGGGAAGACCTCTGGCCATTTCTCCCACGTACAACGAGGCGGCATCCCTTCCAACGCTCCTCCAACAACTGCTCTCCGCGCAGGCCACGCTTCACGTGCTCATTGTCGATGATGCCTCTCCGGACGGCACCTCCGACATCGTCAAAAATCATACGGAATTCGGGCGGCGGGTCCACCTGTTGGAACGAGCCGGAAAACTCGGACTGGGCAGTGCCTACCGTGAGGGTTTTCGTTGGGCGGAAGAGCACGGGTATGACGCTTGCATTGAAATTGACGCCGACCTTTCCCATGATCCCATGGACGTGCCGCGCTTGATTGACGGGCTGAATCAGGGATTCGATGCCGCCATTGGCTCTCGCTATCTCAATGGACTGCGCGTGGTCAACTGGCCGGAAGATCGCTTGCTGATCAGTTCCTTCGCGACACAATTCGTGCGCTTCGTTCTGGGCATGCCACTCACCGATGCCACCAGCGGCTTTAAAGCCCTCCGCGTGGAGGCTCTCACCCATCTGGATTGGAATAACATTCGTGCCGATGGTTATGGCTTCCAAGTCGAGTTGCATCACGCTCTCTGGAAATCCGGGGCCAAAATCACCGAGGTTCCCATCACCTTCACCGAACGCCGCGAGGGGCACACAAAAATGACGCCGGGCATTGCCCTCGAAGCTGCCAAGCGGGTTATCGAGCTTGCGATGCCACGCCCTTCAACACCAAATTGATCGCCCTCGGCGTGAGTAAGACGGCTTGAGTCGGGCGGAACGGTGCGCCTCGCCCATCTCAGATTTCATAAACCGTGCACAGCAAAAACCACACGGTCGAGACGACCCCTCCTCTGGATTGAATGCCGCGAGCCAATCACTCTCGATATCACGATAGACAAGAGCGGTGAGAGTCATCGATTTTATTGATCTAACCACCTATCCTTTAGGCTCTTCATGGCCTTCCCAGGAGATACGGCGAGACAAGCCTTGTCCGCCGTCGCATGAAGTGTGGGAAGTCGGCAGTCAGGAGACTGCGGCGCCCACCCATCGCCAGACTCCCCTGACGCGCGAAAACAAAAAAGCCCTTCCTGCTTTCGCAGGAAGGGCTTTTTGTTAAGTGGTTCTGTTCAGCTTAGAACGAGAAGACAACTTTGGCGCCACCCCAGAAGGTGTTGGGGCGGGTTGTGCCGAAGAGGTTTTCCCAAGCGTAGCTGTAGGCACCGTAACCGGAGACGGTGATCGTGTCGTTGATGGCCCAAGGAATTGCGATACCAACTTGGAGATCATTGGCACCCACAAATTGATTGAGGTTTTGATCAACGTTGTAATCGAAGTTTGTTCCGAAGGACACCCAAGGATCGACAGACACTTTGTCAGCGATCACAGGAACGCTGCCGGCGACTTTGGCGAGCAGGTAGCTTGTGGCCACGTCAGCGATGCCTTCTTCTGCAACGTTAGGTCCAAGGTTGAAGAAGTAGGTCAACGAAGGAGTGATGGTTGCGAAGCCGAGGTCGATCGTGTAAGCGGCGGACACATTCAGCTCGTGCGAATAGAGCGGGCTGCTCCAGACGTAGTAGAAGATGTAACCGAAGCTCAGCGCGAGATCGCCGAAGGTGTGTGTGTAGGTGGTGTAGATGTCGACTTCTTTGTAGTCGTTGCTACCCGTTCCGAAAGCCACCCATGACCCGATGGTCAGGAAGTCGTTTTCGGTGAGGTTGAACGTCACATTGAGGTCGGTCCAGTAGATGCCCGAACCGTAGTCGTCATTACCACGAAGCACGTTGGCACCGCGGAACATGTAGAGGCTATCCCAACCGGTGCTGAGATTTGCTCCCCACCATTTGGTGGTTTCTTCCACGATGACTTTGTCTTTGAATGTTTTGCCATCACCAGCGAGGAGCGGGTTGCTCGCGAGCATTGCTGCAACGCTAACGGCGGCAAGAATCTTTGTTGCTATTTTCATTTTGTTTTTATCCTTTGTTTTGTTGATTTTTGCCCCGCCGAATTCCGCATTTGCGGGACCGCCGGGATGTTGTAGCCATTGGTTGGATGACCACAGATCAGTGTCTAGCACAGACCATGCCAAGTTGATTACGGGAATTTTTTGCAGACGTCAAAGATATTTTTTAAAAAAATTTGAACATTTTTGAACAGGTGGTGTCACTTTTCATACAGGTCGTGGCCTTTCCTGTGGTGTTTGCGTGGGGATTTACGAGGGAAACGGGGTTTTGATACGAGGCTTGAAGCCTCGTGCCCGAGCCAAAAAATCGGCGGTCAAGGGAC
>JBBECL010000210.1:0-3434 GCA_040881805.1 Terrimicrobiaceae bacterium
GGAGAACCCATGATTGCCCGCAACATCCGCGATCTGGCCACCGCCCTGCACGAGGATGGATACCACATCACCATCGAAACTGCAGGAACCGTCGCCCCCAACGGCATTGCCTGTGACCTCGCATCGATCAGCCCGAAATTCAGCAATTCGACCCCGCTCGAAGGCAGCATCGATCCCGCATGGATCGTGCGCCACGAGGCAACCAGACACCAACCGGAAGTCCTCGCTTCATGGGTCAGGGAATACCCCCATTTTCAGATCAAGCTTGTCGTCGCCAGCGAGGACGATGCCGCCGAGGCTCTTGCCACCATCCGGGCGACCCTGCCCGACATCCCCCCTTGGAAAATCCACCTCATGCCCGAGGGCATCACTGCTGAAACTCTTGATCAACGCAACGATTGGCTCATCGACTTTTGCAAGAAATCCGGCTACCGATATTGCTCACGCCTCCACATCCACCTCTTCGGAAACACCAAAGGAACCTGAATGCCCTACCGCATCTGCAAGACAATCGAGATTGAAAACGGGCACATGCTCACGCATCACCCGGACAAATGCCGCTTCCCTCACGGGCATAGCAGGAAGGTTGAGATCATCCTCCAAGCGGACGACCTCGATGCCAATGGCATGGTCTGCGACTTCAAGATTGTGAAGGATGCTGTCGGTGACTTTCTCGACACCTTCGACCATGCCCTCTGCGTGAACACTCAGGACCCGATGTTTGAAACGCTCAAAGGCGGCTTACGGGGACCGGGTCATCGCTTTCACGGACACCGAACCGACCACCGAGGTTCTCGCCAAGACGTTCTTCGACGAGATCGGTCGCCAACTCACCGCATACGCCAAGCGGACCGATACCCGCTACAAATTGAGTGCCACCGTGCGCCTGGTCCGCGTCAGGGTGTGGGAAACCAGTTCATCTTGGGCGGAATACGAAGCATGAACCGCGCCTCAATAATCAGCCTCCTTCGGCAGGGGGAGGATACCAGCCGGCAGTTCAAAGTTGACGTGACGAGCGTGGACTCCCTAGCTGCGGAGATGGTGGCAATGTCGAACGGGACGGGCGGAGCAATCCTTGTCGGGGTCGGGGATGACGGATCCCTGCCCGGACTTTCCAGCGCCGACGTCCGCAGGATCAACCAGCTCATCTCGAACGCAGCAACCCAGAACGTGCGGAGCCCGATCTCCCCGAAGACGGAGAACGTGATTGTCGGCCGAGGGAGGGTCGTCATTGCCATCCACGTTCCCGAGGGGCTCGACAAGCCGTATTTCGACCGCACCGGGGTGATCTGGTTGAAATCCGGCGCCGACAAGCGGCGGCTGAATTCGAAGGAGGAGCTGCGCCGGCTATTTCAGTCTGCCGACCATTTTCATGCGGACGAGGTGCCTACCAAAGCGGGCATTGAAAAGCTCGACAAGGCCCGTTTCCGGGAGTTCCTGAGAGAAGCCTACCGCCAGCCGCTTCCGCGGGCTCAGAAGGATCTCGCCCGGCTCCTTAATAACATGGATCTGGCTACGCCCGGCGGCACGTTGAATCTCGCCGGCGTTCTGCTTTTCGCGCAAAAGCCCGAGCGCATCAAACCTCAATTCATCCTGAAGGCGATCCGATACCCGGGCACCAAGATCCATAGCACCAGCTATCTGGACAGCGAGGATTTCTCCGGAAGGCTTGAGGAGATATTCTCCGGGGCGATGGCCTTCGTCCTGCGCAACCTCCGGAAGGTCCAGTCTTCCGGCGGGGTCAATTCTCCCGGCGTCCCCGAAATCCCGACGTCCGTCTTCGAAGAGCTTCTCGTCAACGCCCTCGTCCACCGGGACTACCTTATCAGCGCGCCGATCCGCCTGTTTATCTTTGACGACCGCATCGAGATTATCAGCCCAGGACACCTGCCAAACAGCCTCACAGTCGAGCGGATCCGCGCCGGCATTTCAAATATCCGAAACCCTATCCTCGTCTCCTTCGTCGCCAAAGGCCTGCTCCCATACCGGGGCCTCGGTTCCGGCATCAAGCGGGCTCTGGAGGACTGGCCGGATATCGCATTCACCGACGATCGGGACGGATGCCAGTTCACCGCCACGGTGGGCCGGAAAAACATGGATGACGGGCATCTCAGATCCACGCAAGCCACCTTGGAGGTCGCCGAAAAAAGTTCCCTGAAAAGTTCCCTGAAAAGTTCCCTGAAAATCCTGCTGCTGATGCGCGAAACCCCTGAGATATCCTCTCTGGCAGTCGCATCGGCGCTCGGCATCAGCGACAGGGCGGTAAAGAAACAGATCGCAAAGCTGAAGGCCGAAGGCCGGATCAAGCGCATCGGCCCCGACAAGGGGGGGAGATGGAAGGTCTTAAATCAATGAAAGACGTCCAGAACACCCCAGACACGCGTGGCATCGCCATCGACCCAGGTAGCGTCTGCGATCTGACGTAACCGACCGCCTTTCTATTTTCATCCTTCTCCTCCCATGTCGCACCTCGCCCGCCATTTGCAGCAAGCCTTCCGCGAATCCTGCCCGACCGGATGGACGTGCGAGTCAGAGGTTGGCGTGGTTTCGAAAGAAATCGCAGAGTGGCTCGGATATGCCCCCCAAGCTGATATCGTTCTTTCCCAAGCAAAATCAGGAAAGCGGATCTGGATCGAACTCGAGATCAGCCGGGCCGATCCGGTGGCCAATCACGCAAAATTTGCCACGGCCCACTTGGTTTCACCGATGCCGCCCAGTGATGCCTTTGTCTCCATGGTCAGCCGTCATGTGTCCAGAGGCCGTGGCAACCTCGCCGCCCATACGGTAGGCCTCATGCGGGCCGTTGGGATCCGTGCCTTCCAGACTCCCCTTTTTCCCGAGATCGACGGGCCGACCGTCAAATTGCTCAACCACATGCCCATGGAAAGTCTCCGGGCCGAAGCACTCCCCAACCACAGGGAAATCGACCGGGCGGTCAGTGTTGCCACGAGCCTCGGTGCCGCCTGCGGGCAGGACATCCACTTCGTCGCAAATCCCATCGAAGTCGCCTTCAATATTTACCGCTGGAACACCGAAATGGCCGACCCGGAAAACCGGGAAATCTGGCGGAGACGCCCCGTGCGGTATTTTGTCCATGACCCCCGAACGGGAACCTTTGCCCCGAGCAAGTTTGCTGCCTATCTGTTGCTCCCGCAAAGCAGGCCCGCATCCGTAACCCCCTACAGCCTGACGGGCATGAGCGTCAAAGCCTACACCGCCATCGATCAAGACCACCCCCTCTTCGATGGGAACCGTGCCTGGCGTCACCTCCACCACCGCCTTGGAATGGACATGCACCCTCTCAGCGAACTGACCCCCGAAACCCGCACCACCTTCTCCCGCTGGGCCGACGGTCACACAAACGTCGTCGCCATCGACAACAAAGGCCCGGTGATTTTATCCCCCAAGCCTTGGCAATGAGATGTGCGCCCAGA
>JBBECL010000211.1:0-22165 GCA_040881805.1 Terrimicrobiaceae bacterium
ATCGCACGGCTTGACCCCCGCCGTTTCCACAGGTAAAATTTATGAGCTTATGAAATTCCTGTTTCTCACCTTCGGGTCGCTCCTGGTTTTTGCTGTCGCCGCCATGGCCGACCCGACCATCACTTCCGCTCAACAAAAACTGAAGCGTCTCGGATTTTATCAGGGCACCGTCGATGGCTCCTACGGCAGCCAAACGGCTGCGGCCATCCGGCGTTACCAGCTGGCGGAAGATTTGCGAGTCACGGGGGAACTCAACCCCCAAACCCTCAACAGCCTGGGCATCAAACCTGCGGCCCCTGCCACCAAACAACCATCCGCCCAAGCCACCCCCGTTCCCCAATACGTCGCTTTGGCCGATCTCTTCAAGGGGGGGCCCTTTATTTCCGTGGGACCGGAATTACAAATTGCCAGCATCCGCCAGGCACAAAAAAATTTGAAACTTCTCGGGTATTATCAGGGCCCCACCAATGGATCCCCAAGCATCTCCCTCGTCTCCGCCTTGAAAGCATGGCAAAAGAGTGCGGGGTTTCGTCAGAGCGGACGCTTTGACGAAAACACGCTCAAGGGGCTCGACATCATGCGCAATTGAAGAATCCGTTCTCCAAGCCGGGCCATCCGGACTTTTTGGGCCGGGCCATCGCTGCGATTTCCTGGCTGATCCTGCTCGGGATCCTGATCCATGCGGCGGGACTCCGGTCAGCGATTCCACCGGTGCCTCTTGCCGAGCATGACACCTGGGGCTGGCTGGGTTCCGCTCTTGGCTGGCTGAGCGGCCTTGGATTCCGGGAGGTGTTCGAGCGCGAGTGGCTTTATGGAGCGTTTCTTGCGGGGTGTTTGAAATGGGTGGGCTCCTTCTCGGGCATCGTCATCATCCAGCAAGCTCTTGGCCTGGTGGGGGGAGCCTTGGCGTTTCTGACGTGGCGGGTGTGGCTTGGGATCCTCAAACCCCTGCCGGTCTGGAATGTTGTGGCCACTGCGGTGGGGGTGGCGGTGGTCTGGTTGAATTTGAATGACACACATCTTTTGAATTTGGAGATCAGTCTTCGGCCCGAGGCCATTCTCATGCCGGTGGCCTATGCCCAGTTGGCCTGCATCTCGCTTTTCAGCTACCTTTGGTGGACGGCACCCCGCAGAGCGCTCGCCGTGGTTTTTGGTGCCATGGCTGTGCCTTTGGCCTACGCCCTCTACGTTCTCAAACCCAACTGGGCCCTGGCGGTGCCGTTGACCCTGCTTCCCCTCGGGTTGGCGCTGATTGACTGGCAAAAGCGTTCCGTGGACATAAGAGGGCTTCTGGCGCCGGTGGCCGGGGGTTTGCTTGCGTTGGCCTGCGTTTGGCTTCCCGGAAAACTGATGTTTGAAAAGCCCGGGCAAAAACGGCTGGTGCTGCCCATGACCCTGCTCACCATTCACGCGGATGTGATTTTGAAAAGTCTGAGATCTGCGCCCCCGCCGCACCTTCCCGAGGGAACCATCGATCTCCTCGAAAAAGAATTTGAGACGGCCAAAACTCAAAACCGGTATTACCGCAGGCTGGGGTTTGATCCCGATTACATCATGTATCGGTCGCAGCTTTTTCCCTGGCTGGAACACCAGCACGGTTACACCCGCGAGCAAATTGCCAGCTTCTGCATCGACTCCTATCTCCAGGCGTGGAGAACCCACCCGGTGGATATGACAGGAAAAATCTTCAACCAGTTTGAGCATTTTTTGCGACCGGACGAAGCCACATTCACCCGGAAACGTCTGGAGTTGGGAAAATATTACGCACATTCCGATTCTTTGTATCCCCGGACTCTGGGAGAGGAACACAGCCCCGCAGTGGCGGCGGCCTTTGCCGTGTGGCGCGATCAAACCACCGAGGCCACGGCGGTCGACACCCGACTGCAAGCCCCCCGCAGGGTTCATGACATTCGAAGGTCTTTTCCCCAGCTGATGCCATGGATCACAGGCCTTTTCCTGCTCGTGTTGGTGGCCTGTTTTTGCAGAAAGGACTGGCACCCGCTGCTTCTTCCGGGGCTCATGGTGTTGGTGTTTTGGTTTGCCCCGGCGGGCAATGCGTTGACGGTTGCCGTGGCGCACGCGCTTGATAACAGCCGCTACCGGATCAGCTACGGGGGGCTGCTCGTTTTTGCCGGGGCGGCCATGGTGGTGTTTCTGGGGGATGTGATCCTTCGAACCGTGGTGGCACGCTTTCGCCGATGAAAACGCGTGCGGACGGAATTTTTTTGGTGGCGCTCCTGGTCCTGGCCACCGCTTTGGGCGTGATTGGATTTCGCATCGCGGATTCCACCAACCTGGACACCGAGCCATTCGATCAAGGGGCCTATCTCGGGATGGCCCAATCGATGAAAGAGGACCTCCTGCCGGCCCGGACCGATGGCACGCGGAACCCTTTGTTTCCTTGGTTGGTCACACGATTCCATAACCCTGATTCGCCGGATTTTTTTGCGGCTGGCAAGCGGCTGAACGTGGTCTTTGCAGTGTTGGGAGTTTTTTGTCTTGGGGTGGCGGCAAAACGCCGCATGGGACACCTCGCGTCATGGAACCTGGCCGCGGTCGGCGGACTGGGGGCACTGCTGCCGATCAGCACGTTTTTTGGAGCCGAGGTTTTGTTCTACCTCTTTTTTGTGGGGATGTGGGTTGCGGCGTTGGACCACCTTCGCAGACCGCATGTGGTCACAGGGCTTCTTTTGGGCGTCTTTGCCGGCTTGGCGTATCTGGCAAAACCAAGCACCGGGCCGTTCCTGGCCGCATTTGCGGGATTTCTCATTCTCCTGATCCTTGTCAAGCTGGTGTGGAAAAACCCACCCGCGTGGTTTCTGGCTCCCGATTGGCGCACGAGTGCCGCGATCCTTGGGTTGGTGGCCGCATTGGGATCTTATTTTGTGATCATTTCCCCACGATTGGAATCTGCCCAGCGCACCTTTGGCAGCGCCTTTTACAGCCTGCCTTCCTTTTGGTTTTGGGCCGATGATTGGAAAACCTGCGTGGAAAAGTATGCCAACTGCACGGAATACGGGCTCTCCAAGTTGCCCCCCGAAGAGTGGCCAACCGCGGCAAATTATTTTCGCAGAAATTCCCCCTCTGCGGCGTGGGAGCGGTTGATGGGGGGAACCCTGATCAAGGTCAAGCAATTTGTGATCCCCGATGGGAAGTTGCCATGGAAAGCCGAAAATCGCGGCAAGCCCAAGCGGATGGTCCTTCCCGCGCGAGGTTGGTATCTTGTGCTTTTTGGAATGCTTGCCGTTGTGATGGTGGTTGTGGCAAAGGGCCGGCCCCTCAGCGATCCCGGAGGAATCGCCGCCCTGGCTTTTGGGGCCGGAGTCTTCTGCCTCTTCACCCTGGCTTATGGGTGGTATCATGTGATCGGCCCCGGCCCGCGGTTTGTGATGATGTTTTATATCCCCCTTTGTTGGTCGTTCTTTGCGTCGGCAAACGCTTCCGCGCAAGATCATGGTTCCGCCATGCTTCTCACCTTCTTTCATAGATTGCTTTCCGTGGCCTTGCTGTGGAGGGTGGGGGAGTTGCTCCTGAATACGAATTTCGAAAAGATCTCCCATGCGTTTTAAGATTCCCTCATCCCTTCTTTCCGCAGGCCCCATGGTGGGGATTTTGTGTTTGGGGGTCTGTCTTTGGCTGATCTTTGCCCACAATCCTTGGAAAGTGCTTGCGGCCGATCCCGAACTCGAGAGGCTCCGGTCCTTGGTCCGTTTTTATGGGTGGTGGGCCGCCGCCATGAATGCGGTCCTTCTCTTGGTTCTGGCTTTCACCGCGCGTTGGTGGGCGGCTCCGATGACAGCCCACGCGGGCCCCTGGCTTCCCAAAATATCGGCAAGCCGGTGGTTCTGGCCGGTGGTTCTGGTGGCCATGCTCATCACTGCCATCCAAGGTCTCCAACGCATTGATCAAAGCCTGTGGGATGACGAGGACAGCAGCGTTCGTCTTCAAATTCATGGTGAGCTTCAAAAACAGGACGACGGATCCCTCAAGTGGCGGCACCCCAAGTGGCAGGAGGCCTTTTATTATTATCGGCGCCCGTCCAATCACCACCTTCAGACGATTCTCTCCCGGGTGTTTCATGACACATGGAAAGCCGTGGCGGGCCCATCCGGACTTCAACTCAATGAACCTGTGATGAGGATTCCGGTGCTGATAGCCGCCGTGGGTTCGATTTTTGGCATGGCCCTGCTTCTGCGCCGGTTGGGTTTTCCACGGGCGGCGGGGTTGGCGGCGCTTCTCCTTGCGATTCATCCGTGGCACATTCGTTATGCGATCGAGCTTCGCGGATATGCCTTCACGTTGCTGTTCTTGCCACTGCTGATCTGGCTGCTTCTTGAGGCCATCGAGCGTCGCCGCTGGAGATGGTGGGCCGCCTTTGCGTTGTGTGAGTTTCTCTTGCTCTACTCCCACCCCTCGACCTTGTATGTCCTCGTGGTGGCCAATGGCCTGGGCCTGGTCGCCGTTCTCCTCAGAAATCGAGCGTCCTCTCCCTGGTGGCAACAACCCTCGCGTCTGATTGTTGCCAACCTCTTTGCGGGGATGGTTTACCTCCAACTCATGTTGCCATGCCTTCCCCAGCTCAAAGCGTATTTGGCCACGGCCACGTCCTTGGGCGTGCTGAATGATCGCTGGAACCGGAACCTGGCCTCCCATTTTTTTTCCGGGATTCCATGGAATAACTCCGACTCTGCGGAGTCCGGAGCCTTGGAACTGAGGTGGATCGCCGAAGCGAGTCCGTGGACCTATCAAATCGCCTTCCTGGCAGTAACCGGATGTCTTCTTTTTGGGTTCGTCCGCCTGCTGGTTGCGCGTCCGGTTGGATGGCTGGTTGGCGCCAGCTTTGTGCTCCCGGGCACTTTGGTTTATGCCTTTGCCCTGCGAAATGGCAATTACCTTTACGAGTGGTATTTGATCCCGGCACTCCCAGGGCTTGTCGCGCTTGTCGCCATCGGCCTGGATGGACTTGCAACCCCATTGGCGCGATGGCAACGCTGGGCCCCCCCGGTGTTGCTCACGGTGGGTGTCCTCGGCTTTGGGTTTGTCACCAGCCCGGCACGTACGTGGCTTTTGGAAAATTCCATCCAGCCCATGCGGGAGTCGGTGTTGTCTCTGCGTCCCACGTTGGACCCCTACGATCCCCGTCAAAAGGACGTCCTCACCGGACGTTTGAATGCTCCACCCAGGTCCTATGACCCCAATGCGATTTCGGTCTCCTCGATGCCAAAATTTTTGGCGGCTCTTCGATTGGCTGATGAGACCGGGCTGCCCTTTCACATCAATTACGGCAATCTTCCCGCCGCCTCGGTGGATTACCCCAACATCTATCGGATGATCGAGGATGATGCCTTGTTTGAGAAAGTGACAGTGCTGCGCGGCTTGGATCCCAGCTTGGATCGGCACATTCGGCGCTATCGCCACGGATCCCTTGCCAACTACCCCATCCCTGATGCAGACAAGTAGCCAACCCCGGTCACTTGTGCTGGGCAAATTCCATCCAGGCGTCTAATTTTTTTCCTCACCCAACATACCCATCTATGAATCCCTCAACCCTGCCGGACAGCGACTTCCACGCAATCATTGAAGCCCGACATGGCGATCCGTTCCGGGTGTTGGGAATCCGGGAATACCAAGGGGGATGGTTCGCGCGGGTTTTCCGGCCTGATGCCGCAACCGCGGAAATCGTGGAGTTGGGTGGGCTGGAACGCAAATATCCCCTGGCCCGGTTGAATCCCGAGGGCTTCTTCGAAAGCCATTTGCCGGATGTGGATGGCCCGCTCATTTATGAGATCGCCTTTACCGGGCATGATGGCACTCCGTGGCGTCAGCGGGATCCTTACTCCTTCGGTCCCGTGCTTGGCGAGATGGATGTTTATCTGTTTAATGAGGGAACCCATTACGAGATTTATCAAAAGCTCGGAGCCCACCTGAAAACCCATGAAGGAGTGCCCGGCACCCACTTTGCGGTGTGGGCTCCCAACGCCCAACGCGTGAGTGTGGTCGGAGACTTCAACGCCTGGGATGGCCGCATCCACCCGATGAGAAAGCTCCTTCCTGCAGGAGTCTGGGAAATTTTTATCCCCAATGTCAGCGAGGGCGACCACTACAAGTTGGAAATCCGGGGACCGCACGGGGACGTTACCCTCAAAACCGATCCCTTCGCATTTTTTGCCCAGCATGGCAAAGAGACGGGCTGCATGGTTTTCGATATCCAGCGCTACACGTGGGATGATGCGGAATGGATGCAGGCCCGCGCCACGCGCGACCCCTACTCCACGCCCATGAGTGTCTATGAGGTCCATCTGGGATCCTGGCAGCGTGTGCCCGAAGATGGTGACCGCTACCTGAGTTATTTGGAAATTGCCGACCGCCTGATCCCTTATGTCAAAGAATTGGGCTTCACCCACATCGAGCTCATGCCGGTGATGGAACACCCCTTCGACGGGTCCTGGGGTTACCAAGTGGTCAACTACTACGCCCCGACCAGCCGTCATGGAAACCCTGATGAGTTCCGCAATTTTGTGGATCGCTGCCATCAAGCCGGCATCGGGGTCATCTTGGATTGGGTCCCGGGTCACTTCCCCAAAGATGTGCATGGGCTCGCTCGGTTTGACGGCACATGCCTTTACGAACATGAAGATCCCCGCCTCGGCGAACACCAGGATTGGGGAACTCTCATCTTCAATTATGGACGAAACGAAGTCCGCAACTTCCTCGTCGGAAATGCCCTCTTTTGGTTGGATGAATATCACCTCGACGGCCTGCGCGTGGATGCCGTGGCGTCCATGCTTTACTTGGATTATTCCCGCGAACCCGGTCAATGGGTTCCCAATTGTTTTGGGGGCCGGGAAAACCTTGATGCCATCAACTTCCTGAAAGTCTTCAACGAGGTCTGCTACGCCAAACATCCGGGCGTCGTGACCATCGCGGAAGAATCCACCGCCTGGCCGGGCGTCTCAAAACCCACCTACACCGGCGGTCTTGGCTTCGGGTTCAAATGGAACATGGGCTGGATGAATGACAGCCTCCGCTACATCAGCAAAGAACCCATCCACCGGCGATTCCATCAGGGCGAAATCACGTTCTCGATGATCTACGCTTTCCAGGAACATTTTATGCTCGTGTTGAGCCATGACGAAGTGGTCCATGGCAAGGGATCGTTCCTTGACAAAATGCCGGGCGATGATTGGCAAAAATTTGCAAATGCCCGCATGTTTCTCGCATGGATGTGGGCCCATCCCGGCAAGAAGCTCATCTTCCAAGGCATGGAATTCGGACAGTTCAAAGAATGGAGTCATGGTAGGAGTCTGGATTGGCATCTGACCCAATACCCGCTCCATGACGGGCTCCTGCGGCTTATCCAGCACCTCAACTGGCTCTACACCCATGACCCCGCGTTTTACGAGCTGGATGACACTTACGATGGTTATGAGTGGATTGACTTTGGTGACGCGGACAATTCGGTCTGGTCCTTCCTCAGAAAGTCCAAAACGGGCACCCCGATTTTGTTTGTTGTGAATGCGACTCCGGTTGTTCGCGGGGGGTATCGCGTGGGAGTTCCGCAGCCGGGCTTCTGGAAGGAAGTGCTCAACACCGATGGGGCAACTTATGGTGGCAGCAATGTCGGCAACTTCGGCGGCAGCCACGCCAACGAGCACTGGGCCTGGCAGGGAAACCCTCACTCCATCCTCATCGACCTGCCTCCGCTTTCGGTGTCGGGGTTCAAGCTTACCTGAGCGCGCGGGCTTCTTCGCGCACGCAGGGAAGATTTCGCCAAACATCTCCCCCCCTTTGACCCACGCCCCGCAAAGAGTTTTTTCGGTTTTGCTGGCGTGAAGCGGCCAATTGCGCAATGTTGTCCGCTTAACACAAATATTCCTATGGGTCCTCTTATCCTTCTTGTTGCTCTTGGCATCGGTGCCGTCTTGGTGCTGATTCTTGTTATCGTCCTTCTCAATTTCTTCGGAGTGTGGCTCCGGGCAAAAATCGCGGACGCGCCCGTGCCTTTCGCCAAGCTGATTGGTATGCGTCTGCGGAAAGTGCCGGTTGGTTTGATCGTGGACAGCCGGATCACCGCCGTGAAAGCCGGTCTCGCGCTGGACACGGATTTGCTGGAAGCCCACTTTCTTTCCGGTGGAAATGTTTCGCATGTGGTATTGGCCCTCATTGCCGCTGACAAAGCGGGAATCACTCTCGATTTTAACCGGGCCTGTGCCATTGACCTCGCCACCAAGGGCACCAGCAAAACCGTCTTGGAAGCCGTGCGGACAAGCATCAACCCGAAAGTCATTGATTGCCCGAATCCGCAAACCGGCAAGGTGACCATCGATGCGGTTGCCCGCGATGGTATCGGTGTCAAAGTGCGCGCGCGAGTCACCGTTCGCTCCAATTTGGATCGCTTTGTGGGCGGTGCCACCGAAGAAACTATTATTGCCCGTGTGGGCGAGGGGATTGTGACCTCCATTGGTTCTGCCACATCTTACAAAGATGTTTTGGAAAATCCGGACCGCATCTCAAAAGCCGTGCTCGTCAAGGGCCTGGACAGCGGAACAGCCTTCGAGATTCTCTCCGTGGATATTGCCGACATTGACATTGCTGACAACATTGGTGCGAAATTGCAGGCCGAACAAGCGGAGGCCGACAAAGTGGTTGCCCAAGCCAAGGCGGAAATGCGCCGTGCGGCGGCGGTGGCCAGCGAGCAGGAAATGAAAGCCCGCACCCAGGAGATGCGTGCCAAGGTCGTGGAGGCCGAAGCCCAAGTGCCCCAAGCCATGGCGGAAGCCTTCCGCAGCGGCAACCTGGGAATCATGGATTACGTCAAAATGAAAAATGTCGAGGCTGACACCTCGATGAGAGACTCGATCGCAGGCACCGAAAAAGGCAACGCGTAAGCCATGGAACAACTCGTCATCCTGGTCATCATCGGCCTGATCAGCCTGGTCAACTGGTTGATGCAGCGTTCGGCTCAGATCAAGGAGAAGCGGAGGCTGGAAAAAGCCGCCCAGCAGGGCGAACCTGTCGAGACGTTCGACTCCGAGCCATCGTTTGAGACCCAGGAAGAGCGCCCGGATGAGTCCATGAGGAAGCTTATGGAGGCCTTGGGGCTGCCAGTGGAGGAACCACCTCCGCCGATTCCCCAGCGGGTCGAGGCACCGCCGGCTCCGCGCGACGTGCCAATGGCCCCGGTGTCAACCCCCAACTTCAGCCACAAGCGGCTTGCCGAGCCGCCTCGGGAGGTTTTTGTGCATGAGATCCCCCAAATCTTGCCGCCCAGAAGGAGGCCGGCTATTGTCGAAGTGGCCGAGCCCTCCCGCTTTCGCACCCTGCTTTCAACCAATGAAGGAATCCGGGACGCCTTTGTGCTGGCAGAGGTTCTCGCAAAGCCCGTGAGCATGCAAAGGCGGTAAGATTCAACCGGAATCGCAGGTGCCCGGGCGCGGCGAGAAAACGCTCTGCGGCGAGGCCGCCCAACTAAATATGGATCGCGTGTCCGCCTGCGGCGTGGGCGGCTTCATGAATGGATTCCATGAGGGTCGGGTGTGCGTGGATGGTGCTGATGATTTCATCGACCGTGGCTTCCAGCGTCATTGCCAGCCCGAGTTCCGCAATCATTTCCGTCGCATCTCCACCAATGATATGGGCTCCCAGTATTTCTCCATGAGGCTCCCCGATGATCAGTTTCACAAAGCCCTCGCTGTCGCCGACGGCCAGGGCTTTTCCGCTGGCAAGGAAAGGAAATTTGCCAACTTTGAATTTGAGACCTTTTTCTTTGGCGGCCCGTTCGGTCAAGCCCACGCTGGCGACTTGCGGGTGGCAATACGTGCAGCCGGGGAAGATGGTCACCTTCCGCGGCTTGGAAACCCCGAACATTCCCTCCACGGCCTGCACGGCTTCAAAGCTCGCCACATGCGCCAGCCAGGGAGGCCCGATGATGTCACCCGCGGCGAAGAGACCCTTCACGCTGGTCTCATAAGTGTCATCGACCTTGATCCACCCTTTTTCGTCTGTTCCGACCTTGACGCCTCCCGGAATCACCGGGCTCACTCCGATGGCCACCAAGGCGACTTCGGCCTCCAGGGTTTCCGATTTTTTCCCGCTCACTTGGATTTTGACTCCCGTGTCCGAGGCCTCGGCCTTTTCGACCTTTGTTCCGGTGAGGAGGGTGATCCCCTGTTTGGAGAGCGATTTTTCGAGGGCCACGCTGACCTCGGTGTCTTCCACGGGCAAAATATTTGGCATCATCTCCACGACGGTCACTTTTGTCCCAAAGGCATTAAAAAAGTAGGCAAATTCGATACCAATGGCACCCGCCCCGATAATGACAATGTCCTTGGGCTGCTTCTCCAAGACCATCGCCTGCTTGCTGCCAATCACCGATGTGCCATTGAAGGCAAATCCCGGCATCTCGCGGGTGATAACGCCGGTGGCCACCAGAATTTTTCCTCCCTTGATTTCCGAGGTCTTGCCCTCTTTGTCCGTGACCTCCACCACGCCGGCTTTGGGAATGGATGCATCGCCACGGACATAGTCGATTTTGTTTTTCTTGAAGAGCATTTCAATGCCCCCTGCCAGCCGGTCGGCGACCTTGCGGCTGCGGGAGACGACCTTCGTCCAGTCGAAGGAAAGCCCCTCGACTTTGATGCCAAAATCTGCGGCATGATGCTCCAAAAGCTGGAAAACCTCCGCATTTTTGAGGAGGGATTTTGTGGGGATGCAACCCCAGTTCAAGCAGGTTCCCCCCGCGCGATCCCGTTCGACCACCGCAACTTTTTTGCCCAGTTGAGCCGCACGAATTGCACCCACATACCCCGCAGGACCGCCACCAACCACAATCAAATCGTAATCTGCCATAATAAGAGGACAAATTTACAGGGAAGGTCCCGCCTTGCAAAGGTGAAATCAAAGTTCCTGAATGTTTTGACCAACCCCGATGCTTGACACCGGCACGAAGGATGCTCTTCTTGGTAACATCCATGAGGTTTCCACTTCCACTCACTGCCAAGATTGCCGCCACCATCGTTGGCAAGAAACTGAAAGGTGTCAAAAAATTCGCCACTGTCCTTCAACTGGAGCCTCTGCATACCTGCAACCTGACTTGCACGGGGTGCGGGCGTATCCGGGAATATTCGACGTCCCTGAAAGATGTGATGCCTCTCGAGGATTGCCTCTCGGCAGCTCGGGAATGCGATGCCCCCATGATTTCCATCTGTGGAGGCGAACCGCTCATCTATCCCCACATTGAGGAACTTGTGGCCGGGCTCCTCGGGCAAAAACGCATTGTGTATATCTGCACCAATGCCGTCTTCATGCGCAAAAAAATGCGCGAGTTTCTGGCCCAGGAGTGGATTGTCAATCCTGACCGGCACCCCCAAATTTCCAACTGGCTCCAAGTTCTGCTCTCGGAGGAATTGATCACGGCCGATCAAGTCCGTGAAATCGAAAATCCCAAGTCCGAAAATCCCCCGGCCAAGCCCGCCATCCGTCCCTCGTCCTGGATGTATTGGAACGTTCACCTCGACGGTCTGGAGAGAACCCATGACCTCATCGTGGAACGTGAAGGCGTGTTCAAGGAATGCATCGCCGCCATGCGCATGGCCAAGGTCCTTGGATACCAGGTCGCCACAAACACCACGATCTACAAGGAGACCGACATGGCCGAGATCGAGCAAATGTACGATTACTTGTCATGGCTCGGAATTGACGGCCACACCATTTCCCCCGGCTACGATTATGATGCGGCCAAGGAGGATATGCGCAAGCGACTGAACCTCGAACCGGAAAACTTCTTCCTCACCCGCGAAGCCACCAAACAAAAATTTCAAGACATCACGGAATGGGGAAAACGCTACACCCTTTTTGGCACCCCCATCTATTTTGACTTCCTTGCCGGCAAGCGCGAGTTGACGTGTTCCGCTTGGGCGATCCCCACGCGCAACATTCGCGGTTGGAAAGGCCCCTGCTATTTGATGACCGATGCCCACCACGGCAGCTACAGCGATCTTCTCAGTGACACCGATTGGTCGAAGTATGGTGTTGTGGATGGTGTGGCCCGCGATTCGCGATGCGAAAATTGTATGGTCCACTGTGGCTACGAGCCGACGGCGACTTTGGGGCTCTGCGCGCAACCCGGGGACACGTGGAAAAACATTGCCTTCAATTTCGGGCCGAAACCCGCCCGCCGCATGGAGGGCTCCAACGTGAACGCCTTCAATGGCGTCTCCTCCGGCAACGGCCACAAAACCGGCCGCCCGGAGAACAAGCCGTCATCCACGCCGGCCTGATTCCACGACGATCTGCATCCTTTCCCTTTTACGCCGTGGATGCCGTGAGAAAACTCCCTTTTCGAAACATGGGGGAACAATTTTTTGGTGCTTGGGACGAGGGTTTTAATCTTTCCCAAGTTCGTGGTCAAGCGCCACCAGCGCGGCGTGCGTGTTGCTGATGAGATCTTGGCCAAGGCTGCTGAGCTTCGCATGCTTTTTGATCGTTTCGTAGCCCCTGCGGAAGGCCATCTTATTGGTCGCAAAGTCGAGTTTTGCTTGAACTGTCTGATCGTGATCCAGCACGTCTGCGGTAAGGAGCTTATGAACACAGCGCGCCATTCGGGCCGAAACAAAAGTGGCGTGATAAATTCCCTCCATGGGGCGGGGGTCTCTCCGCAAAGGCGAGGGATACCGCTCCTCATCGCCATTCAAAACCAAGGGCCCCTCAAGAGCCCATCCATAGAGCAAACCGTGGGCACTTTCATGGGCCAACATCTGCGCCATCTCCAAGGCCCCCCCACGGCGCAAGGCATTCAACAAAATCCCCCCCCAAAGCATAAAACTCGAGGCCCCGTCAAAGGTCATGGAGCTTTTGTCCGTCGAGCCGCCGGCCAGAAGGATCTCGCAAATGAGGGCCCGTATTTCTTGCGCCAACAGTGGGTCGGTATGCTCGATCAAGACCATCGCCTCCGAAATCATTGCCCGACTGGCGGCAGACTCCTCGGGGCGGGGGGAGTAAACGGGACATTCGATGCCGGAACCAGAAAGGTAATGGCGCACATAGTGTTGTGCCAAGGTGTCCGTTGTCGGATCACCCAAATCTCGTATTCTGAGTGCTTGTTCGACGAAGGGAGTCGCAAGGAGGTGTCTCCATGCACTTTTTGCCTCGGACGGCTTTTCGCCCTCCAAAGCGACCACGGTATCAAAATAATAACTGTAGGCCAGTGGATGGACTTTTTTCCGACTCAGATTGGCAACAAAACGCTCGTATGAATCATCGCGCAAAGAGAGTTCTTCGTCATAGACCCCGACGATGTGGTGAAGACTGTCGATCAGGTCTCCACGGATTCGCCGGTCGAAAGCAAAAGCCCGAAGCGGGTCGGGTTCAAACTCCCGGCTCACGACGTCACACCCGGAAGCCGCCATTTTGTCAGATAACTTCTTCGGCAAAGAAGAAGTTAAGAATTTTTTCCGCCGACCGCCTTGTCGCCCACTTTGGAAAGATTTGCCGGAGTTAATCCCTTGTCCCGCGTTGCTGCCGCATTTTTAAAGGCCAGCAGCTTCTTCCAGTCCAGTTTTGATTTGGTAGTGACTTTCATGCGTTCTTTTTCGTCTATTGGCAGCGACCGTGTCAACAAGTTCGTAAATCGATGATTCACTTTCTCACAACGCACATTGGGCAACATACCCTTGCCGATGTTTGCCGCTCGCGGATCGGGGAAGAAATGACGGTTCTGCCTTATGAAAAAAATTTGAGCAGGGCCCATTTCCGACCCGGCACGTATGTCTTCACAGACATTGACCGCTTGGATGCTCGCAGCCGGTTGGAGGCAGGGAGATTATTCCTTCACCTCCAGCGGGCGGGATGTCGGGTCTTGAACAATCCGGCTTTGGTTCAAACCAGATATTCCCTGCTGCGGAGCTTGTATCGGGCAGGAGTCAATCGTTTTCATGCCTACCGCGTCGAGGAGTTGCCTCCCAAGATTTGTTTTCCGGCCTTTTTGCGAAGTTGTCATGAACATGGAAAGCCCCTCTCCGATCTCATTCCTTCATGGGATGTTCTTCACGGGGTCATTCAAGCCGCCTTGGCCGCCGGGCATCCCGTCGAACACCTCATCGTGGTGGAATACGCCGCAGAGGAGGTTCGGCCCCGGTGTTTTCGCAAACTATCCGCCTTCAAAATCGGTGATAGCATCACTCCGTTCACCACCGTGCATGATAGCTCATGGCTCGTAAAAGCAGGCCAAATTGGGGTGGCCACGGAAGACGATTATCTGTGGGAAAAAGAGCTTATCCAAAGTTCGCCCTATCGTTATGCAAAATTGCTCAACACGGTTTTCAAGATGGCAAATATCGACTACGGACGGGTGGATTTTGGCATCGTCGGCGACCAGCCACAAATCTACGAGATCAACACCAACCCTCATCTGGTGAAACCAAGCAAGCACCCTTCAAGGACGAGGATGGAAAACAATGAATGGAATTGGAATCTCTACCTGGAAGCGGTTGCCCGCCTCAATTCCCACGATGCAAAGATCCCAGTGCCAGCCTTCAAGTCTGCTGCCTTGCGACAAGAGCCGCCTTCGCCCCTGCGCAAATCCATAAAAAGATGGACCAAGAAAATTCAATCATTCCGGTCACAAACGCGCTCCAAGCTCGGAAAGTGGGTTCCGTGTCGGTGATGCCCGCAACAAAACAAACCATGGCCTCGATCAGGGATTCTGCTGAAACCAAGATGGGCGGCGAAAAACCGGGCGTGGGTTTTGAGGGGCCGAAGGAGAGGAATGGCGCACATCGGCCCGCCATTGGAAGCTGACTTCCTGCTGCTGGCGGGCAACCCTGATCCGGCGGGAGGAGGGATACCAGCGAACATTTCCACGGGTGGTGGGTTCGATGATGATTTCCTGGCCAACCTGTCCTTCATAGGAGAACCGGTTTTGATTGTTGGTGCGGACGGTTTGAATCACACGATTTGAGGAGGCGTCGCGAATGAGAACATTGACATCGAGGAGGGCATCCAAAGCCCCGGCGGTGGGATCCACACTGATTTGTCCGACCACCACGCCCCGCAAACCGGATGACTGATTCCATCCCCCCACGGGATCACGCACAGGATTGTTGATGGCCCCGGGGATTTGCATTCCGCGGATCCTGGCCTCGATCACCGGCAGAGCCTCCTGCTGGAATGGTGTGACGAATGCTGTTTCAGGAGACAAGCTGTAACCCGGCTTGCTGGCGGTGATGGCGTTTTGACGGGCGCGCTTCAGGCGCAGCCGATAGATGCCGCGCTGATCGCTGACTGTGCTGTCAATGTTCACGCCATCGGATTCCACGTTGATTCTGACGCCGGGAAGAGGCGTGCTCCCTCCGTTGGGCTGCATCAGCATCACAAGACCTTTGCTCTCCACATATTGGGCCGCTCCGGGTGCCGCGGCCCCCCAGCCCTGGCCCGGGACGGCCACAGCTGGATCGGGGTCGGCATTGGGATCCGGGTCTTGCCCGACGCCACCCGGAAAAGGGAAGCGCCCGCCGCCTCCACCACCCCCGCTGGAACAGCCGGTCAGAAAAAGCCCGGCAGAAATGGAGACGCTTAGCACGCAAAGAGGAACGAGGAATTTTTTCATATGTTCAAAGAGGGAACGATGGGTGAAGAGCTTTATTCAATCCAACACAAAATGGTAAGTGAGCAGATCGACAGTGAACAGATCGACCGCCCCGCAAAGGCGGCGGAGCTGCCGGGATGCCGGGGGCGGCCACGGGAAAGCGTGGCGGACGCAGTTGGTGGAAGCAATAGCGCACTCGCCGACAATGTCATGGCTTGGATGGATTTTCCGTGCCCGACCGGAAAGGCGGTGGCTTTGGAAGGGCGTCAGGCCTCGGAGCCGCAATCTTCGCCCACTTGGTAGCGGGTGAACCGGCGGATGACAATATTTTCGCCAAGCTCCGCGATTTTGGTGCTGACGAGATCCTTGACGCTCAGGTCGGGATTTTTGATGAATGCCTGCTCGAGGAGACAGATGGTGCTGTAAAATTTGTCGATTTTTCCATCGACGATTTTATCAACGATGTTGGCAGGTTTTCCCACGACTTGGGCGGCGAAGATCTCGCGTTCTGCGGCGATCAATTGTTCGGGCACTTGATCGCGTGAGACGTAGAGGGGGTGGGACGCTGCGATGTGGAGCGTGATGTCTTTCACAAGGTCCCGAAAGCTCTCATTTTTTGCAACAAAGTCGGTTTCGCAGTTGATTTCCACAAGGACGCCAACTTTGCCTTGGAGGTGGATGTAGGAAGCCACCGTGCCTTCTTTGGCGGCGCGGGAGGCTTTCTTGCCGGCGGAAGCGATTCCCTTTTTCCTGAGAAGTTCTTCGGCTTTGGCAAGGTCGCCCCCGGTTTCATCCAGGGCTTTTTTACAATCCATCATCCCCGCGTTGGTTTTTTCGCGGAGTTCTTTGACTTGGGCTGGTGTGGTTGCGGACATTTGGAGAAGTTGGCAGTGGGTTAAAGGATGGAATGCAGAGGTTCGGGGTCCCGAGTCGATCTAGCCGTCCTTGGACAGCGCGACGCTGGATCTCGTTACGGAAATTATTCGGCGACGGCGTCGAGGTCGGTGGGAGTGGCACCTTTGGCACCGGACCCTTGAGCCCGGACGATGCCATCAACGAGTTTCTGAAGAACCACGCGGATGGATCGGATCGCATCATCGTTGCCCGCGATGGGGTAGGTGATGCGGTCGGGGTCGCAGTTGGTGTCCACGATGGCCACCACGGGAATCTTGAGGCGGGTGGCCTCGGCCACCGCGATTTCTTCGCGGTTGGTGTCAATGATCACAATCGCGTCGGGCAGACGGTCCATGTCGAGAACCCCCTCGAGATTCTGACGCAACTTCACCGCCTCGCGTCTCAGCGCGGATGCTTCCTGCTTGTTAAGTCGGGCAAAATCCGCCGTTTTTTCGCGGGCTTCAAAATCACGGAGACGTGCCACACTTTTGCGGATCGTGGTCAGGTTCGTGAGGGTTCCTCCCAACCACCGATGACTCACAAAGTGCTGGCTGGTGGCGATGGCGGCTTCCTTGATGGCACCTTGGGCCTGCTTTTTTGTGCCCACAAAGAGCACCTTGCCGCCGCCTTTGACGATGTTTCCAAGAAAATCCGATGCCGATGCCAACTGGTCCACGGTCATGGCCAGGTTGATTATATATATCGAGTTTTTTTCTTCGAGGATGTAATCCCGCATTTTGGGATTCCATCGTTTGGTTTGGTGTCCGTAGTGGACACCGGCTTCGAGCAATTCGGTCATGATTTCGGTTAAGGCAGAGGACATAGCGATAAACCCTTGGTTTCTAATGGGAATGGAAAATTATCGCAACACTCGTGTTGAAAAAAATTCCGGAACGCATCAGAGATTGGGATAGTGATAATGCGCGGTTCAACCCGCGACTTGTTGGGTTTCGGTTGAGGTTTCTTCGGGTTCGGGGAGCGGGAGGGCATCGCCGACAGCCGTGATGTTGATATCGCGATTGATCGGGAATCCGGTGCCCGCCGGGATGAGGTGACCCATGATGACATTTTCTTTGAATCCGCGGAGTCGGTCCACCCGGCCCAGCGTGGCGGCTTCGGTGAGAATGCGGGTGGTGTCCTGGAAGGAGGCTGCCGAGATGAAGCTGTCCGTCTCCAGCGACGCCTTGGTGATGCCAAGGAGCACGGGAGTGGCTTCAGCGGGCTTGCCACCTTTGGCAACAATTTCCTGGTTCACGGTCTCAAAATGCAGGCGGTCCACTTGATCGCCACAAAGGAGCGAGGTGTCGCCAGGTTCGGAGATTTTCACTTTGCGGAGCATCTGACGCACAATGATTTCAATGTGCTTGTCATTGATTTCCACCCCTTGGGCACGGTAAACGTCCTGCACCTCGTTCAAGAGATGTTCCTGCAATTCATGAGGTCCGCAGACCTCCAGGATTTCGTGCGGAACAACCGGACCTTCGGTGAGTTGCTGGCCTTTTTTGACCGAATCGCCCTTGAAAGCAATGATGTGCTTCGAGAGGGGGATGAGGTGTTCTTCTTCGGCCCCGGTGTTGGGATCGGTGACCACAAGGCGGCGTTTGCCGCGCACGGTTCCACCAATGTCCACGACTCCGTCGATCTTGGCGATTTCGGCGGCATCTTTCGGACGGCGGGCTTCGAAAAGCTCGGCCACACGCGGCAGGCCACCCGTGATGTCCTTGGTTTTTGCAATTTTGCGGGGAGTCCTCGCCAAGCGGGTTCCGGCGGTGATCTTTTGGCCCTCTTTGACCTCGATGTGTGCCCCGGAGGGAATCGAGTATTGTGCGAGGACTTCTTTGTCAGGACCCATCAAGAGAATCTGAGGGTGCAGATCTTCTTTGTGTTCGATCACAACCGTTCCCATCACACCCGTGGCGGCATCCACCTCGCGGCGAATGGTGACACCGGGGATCATGTCGCGGAATTCAATCTTGCCGGATTTCTCCGTGATGATCGGCACATTGTAAGGATCCCATTGGATGAACTCCTGGCCTTTTTTGACGACCGAACCATCCTCTGCGGAGATCACCGAACCGATGACAATGTTGTAGCTTTCGAGTTCGCGTCCATCTTTGCCGTGGATGCTGGCCGTGCCATTTTTGTTGAGCACAACAAACGTGCCATCCGTGGCTTGCACGACTTTGAGTTCGTTGAAGCGGAGGGTTCCCTCGTTTTTGGCTTTGACGCTCGGTTGTTTGAATGTCTGGCTGGCCGTTCCACCGACGTGGAACGTGCGCATCGTGAGCTGGGTTCCGGGTTCACCGATGGATTGGGCCGCGATAATTCCGACGGCCTCGCCCAGGTTGATGGGAAGACCATTTGAAAGACTGCGTCCATAACAGGCCCCACAAATTCCACGTTTGGTTTCGCAGGTGAGGGCGGACCGGATTTTGAGTTGCTCGATACCCACCGTTTCGAGGGCTGCGGCCGTCTCTTCGTCGATGAGTTGACCGGCTTTGAGGAGGGGCTTGCCGGTGACGGGATCCTTGATGGTTTCGCAGCTGGTGCGCCCGATGATGCGGGTTGGCAAGCTGACCACTTCTTCGTCTCCCTGATAGATCGGGCGAACAACAATGCCGTTGACCGTTCCGCAATCATGCTCGGTGATGATGACGTCTTGAGCGGCGTCCACAAGTTTGCGGGTCAGGTAACCGGAGTCCGCCGTTTTGAGGGCGGTGTCGGCAAGACCTTTGCGGGCACCGTGGGTGGAGATAAAGTATTCCAGCACCGACAACCCTTCGCGGAAGTTGGAGATGATGGGACGCTCGATGATTTCGCCCGAGGGCTTGGCCATCAATCCGCGCATACCGGCCAGTTGCTTGATCTGGGTCCGGTTTCCACGGGCTCCTGAATCAACCATCATAAACACGGTGTTCATCTCGCGCTTGCCATCATTGTGTTCCAGCGTGCGGAACAACGCATTGGCAAGTTCTTCACCCGTGTGGGTCCAGATATCCTGCACTTTGTTTTTGCGTTCTCCGTCCGTGATAATGCCCCGGCGGTATTGCTTCTCCACCTCGGCAATTTCTTTGTAAGCCTTGGCGATCTGCGTTTGTTTTTCTTGGGGAATCGTCATGTCACTGATTCCAATGGAAATGCCCGCACGGGTTGCAGCGCGGAAACCAAGTTCTTTGAGAAGGTCGAGGGTTTCAACCGTCCTGGCCTGGCCGACGGCGCGATAACAGCGCCAAATGACGTCAGAGAGCTGCTTCTTGCCGCAGACCTTGTTGTAGAATCCAAGCTCCTGGGGCCAGATCTGATTGAAGATCACCCGGCCGGCGGTGGTTTCGAGGACTTTGAGTTCCTTGTTGCCATAGACCGTGTCACGCCCAAAATCCGGGTTTTTGAACCGAACGCGGGTGTGGGTACGGATGGCGTTTTCGGAAATGGCGAGTTCGACCTCGGACGCCTCTGCGAACAATGGCAGACGCTGATCCTTGCGGGCATCTTCGCCGCGGGGATTTTGGGTCAGGTAATAACATCCCAGGGGAATGTCTTGTGAAGGCGTGGTGACCGGCTTGCCGCTCGATGGCGAAAAGATATTGTTCGTCGCCAACATGAGGAGGCGGGCCTCCATCTGGGCTTCCACGGAAAGTGGCACATGGACTGCCATCTGATCGCCGTCGAAGTCCGCATTGTAAGCTGTGCAGACGAGAGGGTGGATTCGGATTGCTTCGCCCTCGATGAGTTGGGGTTCGAAGGCCTGAATCGACAAGCGGTGCAGGGTGGGGGCACGGTTCAGGAGAACCGGGTGACCCTTGGTCACTTCGTCGAGAATATCCCAGACTTCCGGCGTTTGTTTCTCGATGAGTTTCTTGGCACTGCGCACGGTGTGCACGTGTCCCTGCTCTTTGAGACGGCGGATGATAAATGGTTCAAACAACACGAGAGCCATCTTTTTCGGTAGACCGCATTGGTTGAGCTTGAGTTCCGGACCGATGACGATGACCGAACGCCCGGAGTAATCCACACGTTTGCCGAGGAGGTTCTGACGGAAGCGACCGCCTTTGCCTTTCAACATGTCGGAGAGCGACTTGAGCGGGCGGTTGGCAGCACCGGCGACGGCCCGTCCATGACGGCCATTGTCAAACAGCGCGTCCACGGCCTCTTGGAGCATCCGCTTTTCATTGCGGATGATCACTTCCGGCGTTTTGAGCTGAAGGAGCGTCTTGAGGCGGTTGTTGCGGTTGATGACACGACGGTAAAGATCGTTCAAATCCGAGGTTGCGAAACGTCCCCCTTCCAGAGGCACCAATGGCCGCAGATCCGGAGGAATCACGGGCAAAACATTCAAAATCATCCACTCCGGACGTGTGTGGGATGTGATGAACCCTTGGACCAGCTTCAGCCGCTTGGCCAATTTCTTGCGAAGCTGCTTGCTCTTGGTGTTGACCATCTGCTCCTCAATGTCGTCATTCAACTTTTTCAGGTCGATTGATTCCATGAGCTTGTGAATCGCTTCGGCCCCCATGCCGGCCACGAAGGAGTCGCCAAATTGATCCTCGGCTTCCCGCAATTCTGCTTCCGTGAGAAGTTGGCAACGTTCGAGTGGCGTGTTGCCGGGATCGATCACGATGGAATCTTCGTAGTAGATGACCCGCTCGAGCTGGCGGCTGGTCATATCCAACATCAGACCAATGCGGGACGGCATGCACTTGTAGAACCAGATGTGTGAAACAGGCACTGCCAAGTCAATGTGCCCCATGCGCTCGCGACGCACGCGGGACAGGGTGACTTCCACGCCGCAACGGTCACAGATCACGCCTTTGAACTTGATTCGTTTGTACTTGCCGCAGGAACATTCCCAGTCCCGGGTGGGACCGAAAATCCTCTCACAGAACAAGCCGCCTTTTTCCGGCTTGAAGGTGCGGTAGTTGATCGTTTCCGGATTTTTGACTTCACCCTTGCTCCAACTGCGGATGGAGTTCGGAGAGGCGACGGTGATTGCGACTTCGTCGAACCCGGGCTCGCGCTGGTCGCCGAAAGTTTCTGCTATATTGACCTGTTTCATAATGATTTAGTGCTCGTTGTTACTGGTTTTTGGTCGATTGGTATCAGGCTGCTGCGATGTCGGTGAAGGTGGGTTCTTTGCCACCCACCCGGACGTCCAGGCCGAGTCCCTTCATTTCTTTGATCAGAACGTTGAAGGATTCGGGGATGCCGGCTTCGAGGGAGTTGTCGCCTTTGACGATGGATTCGTAGATCCGTGTGCGTCCTTGCACGTCGTCGGATTTGACGGTGAGTAATTCCTGAAGCGTGTAGGCGGCACCATAAGCTTCGAGGGCCCAGACCTCCATCTCTCCGAAGCGCTGGCCACCATATTGGGCCTTGCCGCCCAGCGGTTGCTGGGTGACCAAGCTGTAGGGACCAACCGCACGGGCGTGGATCTTGTCAGCCACCAGGTGACCGAGTTTCAGCATATAAATGATGCCCACAACCACCTGTTGGTCGAAAGCCTCGCCGGTTCGACCGTCATAGACGGTCGATTTGCCGGTTTCCGTGACCCAGGTGTAATTTTCCTGTTTTCCGGCCTCGCGAAGGAATTCGATGATTTTTTCTTCAGGAATTCCATCAAACACCGGGGTGGCGACCTTGAATCCGAGGGCCTTGGCGGCGATGCCCAGATGGGTTTCGAGCACTTGTCCG
>JBBECL010000212.1:0-3405 GCA_040881805.1 Terrimicrobiaceae bacterium
GCCCCAAGCGGGCAGCTTCGCTGATCGCATGTTTCATCAATTCCCGCCACTCGGGACTCATGAAGTCCGGACCGTCCGGCATCGGACCAGCGGCTCCTCCGGCACACGCGAGAAGTACTCCGGCAATTCCTTTGGACTTGATTTCCTCTAGATCCTTCGTGATTCCCTCCTTGTTTACCAGATTGTTCTGCCACCAAAAATAGACCCACGGCCTCGCCTCTTGTGGTGGATTTAGAAATCCCTGTTTCAAAGTATCTGAGCCGAAGGCAAAACTGGACGCATAAAAAACGGATAGAATTGCTAGAGATAGGATGGCGAAATGCGGTGTGGAACTTTTCATGTTGATTTTGTTATCGGCCGATTCAGATTTCCCGGAGACGGTCAGTTTTTTTCGTTGGTTCTGGTTTCATAAAACTTCACTTGAACCGGTCCGATCAATCCCGAAGGGAGAAGCGGAGAGTCCTTGAAGTAATGTTTCCAATTGGAAAACGTGAACCGACCTGACGGTGAAGGCTCACCTTTGAGCAGCCACTCCGGCCATGTGCCATTGACCAGCCCTGTGCCGGCGCCCCGATTACGCGTCCGCTCCGCCTCGGGGTTGGGATATGGAGCCCACACAATATCCTCTGGCAACTGCTCATCGCCAATCAGTCGATTCGGCCAGAGGTTAGTTACCTCGATTTGTAGATGGTTGATGCCCACTTTCGCCGCAGGTGTGAGATCGACCTGAAATGGCGGCTTCCACTGAACTCCCAGATCCACGCCGTTGAGCCTCACCTGAGCCAGATTCTTCACCACGCCGAGGTCGAGGAGCACCTGGTGGTTTTTTCCAAGGCTGCCTGCGGGAATCTCCACATCTTTGGTGTAGATCGCCGTTCCGGAGAAATATCGCACCCCATCTTCAGAATGATCCGGCCAGGAAATTAACTGATCCAAAGACACAGATTCCGGAGCGCCCCAGTTCGGCGGGAAACTCAACTTCCACGGGCCTTGGATCAACACGGGTTCCTTGGTCTGCACGACACGGCTGCGGGGAGCAACCACACGATCTCCTCCTGCGTCGTTCTTCCGGAACATCACAAAAACCGAGCCACTCGGATCCAATGTCAGGGGAACGGTCACGGCACCGCCCTGCACGCTGAATCCGAGGCCCTCTTCGATTTTGCCAGAGTCCGGATGAAACAATTCGGGCACCTTGCCGGCAACGCGGAAAACAACATCCGCCGAGATCGTCTGGTCTTTTTGATTGGATACAAAGAAGTAATCCATGCCATTCAGCGTCTTGTGAATAAATTCAAATTCCGGGGGCACTTGGCAGGCGGGAGGAACTCCAAGATCCTTGAGAACCATTTCCAAAGATTGCCCGAGGATCACGCGGCCCTTGCCTACGGTATTCTGAGTCACCTCTTTTCCGTCGATATCGCCCCACAGCTCCTGCGACAGCCGTTTGACCTCTTCATCGCAGGCCGGGTAGCCTTCAAGGCTCGGCGAGGATGCCGGCGGGGCTCCGACCACGGTAAGTCCCTCTTCAACGAGCTCTTTGATCTTATTCAGCAACTCCGGGGTCATCAGAGGATCCTCTGGCGTGAGAACCAGCACGGCGTAATTTGCACCGCTCTTCAAGACCAGCCGCCCATTCTCGACTTTTGCATAGTTCATGAGCAGGTCCGCATTGATGGAATCGTAGGCATAGCCACGGGGCAATGGGGGATTACCGGGTCGATGAAGATTCGGCGATCCCTGACCACAGAAATAGGCCACATCGGCCTGGGTGCGGCCGATCTGCAACATATATTGGCAACGGGCCAAGTATTTCATCCATTCCCCCGAGACCCCAAACCAGGTATTCGCACGGTTGATATTGGACCCGTGAGCGCCAAGCTTCATCCCTGGCTTCACGTCCAGCCATGGCTGATGCACGTAGCTGTGGAAAACGAACCGGTTGACTCCCAGACAATACATCCAGTCACCGAACGCTTTCATGGAGTAGGGATCGTCTCTCCATGAGCCGTGCTCGGCATTGGCTGTGAAACTTTCAGCTGCAACGACGGGTTTCCCATAGCCATTGGCCAGAGACGAGACCGCTTTCACGTTGGTCCAGTGCAACCCCTGCCAGAATTCCGCCATGGGGATATCCACTTCGGACCCGCATTTCATGGTTTCATAGGGGCCGAGATAAGGTTGGGCCATCGACTTGAGTCCGGACTCATGACACAAGTCCGTGAAGGCTTTGTGGTAGTATTTTGCAAACATGTCCGCAACCGTCCGCCGGAGATCCCAAAGGAAGCGTTCCGTCACTTCCGGGGAGTCGATCGTCCTGCCTGTGAATGCGGGGAGGAAAGGCGTGATGTCGTATCCTCGCGCCTTCTTGAACTCCTCCGGCATGCGGCCTGTCCAATTCTGCCCCCCGACCTCATAACTATCGATCAAACTTGCGACCAGAGTTTTCCCTGTGAGAGGCCCCAACCGCTCAATGATAGGTTTCATCATCCCGTTCCACACGGCTTGGATCCCTTCGGGATCAAGCTTGTCCCCTTCCAAGCCCCCCCAGGGTCCGTTTTGATTCCCTATGCCAGTCGTTGTGTAACCAAACCGGACGATCGTCCAGTTTCCCGGGGGAGCCTCCCATTTCAAGGTGCCATCCGGCCCCATCTTTGATGAGATATCGACAATGGAAGAAGACCGTATGGCGACTCCCTCGGGAATTTGCCTTTGCATCCCCTCCAGCATCTGGCGTGGCATCAGCATTTCTTCCCCGTGCGGTTTATCGGAAAGTGCCTTTTCGAGCAGATGAGGATTCGTGGACCGGTTGCTGAATTTCACATGGGAGATTGGAGGGAATTTCACCTTCTCAAACGAAAACTGGAATGGGAACCGTATGGCCTTGAGTGCCACCGGTTCCGGCCCGATTTGCGCGACCGCATATCCCGTGACCTCCAGCGGCTTGAGTTCAAAACGCCCTCCGGGGCCGAAGGTCACACCATCTTGGGAATACTGCATGTTCCCGCCTGTTGCCATGGAACGCGGCACCTTCAACATCGCCGAGCTCAGGATCACCGGCTTGTCAAACGTGACTTGGAGATAATAGGGCTGCTGTTGGTCAGGGGCTCCCGCAATTTCGATGCTTTTCCCATCGATCTCCCCTTCGCCAAGACCCGAAACATCGATGCCCGGCGCGTTTGTGCTGTATGTGACCCGGTTATCCGCAGCGACCGGATTTTGCTCATCGGAGGGAGTCGGAAATGCTAGAACAGCGATGTCTCTGTAGAAATTGAGTTTGTGAGGTGGAATCGGAAGCTGCACGTTCAAAGATGAACCACCTTCGACCGGCAGCTCGCTGAATGTGACCGTCTTCATGGATTGTTCCGGCTTGACCCATGAGCCCCCACTGGAGCTCCATCCGGG
>JBBECL010000213.1:0-3383 GCA_040881805.1 Terrimicrobiaceae bacterium
CACGGCAACCTACACCTTCGAAGTCGTGCCCGAACCCGGCTCCGTCGCCCTCTTTCTTCTTGGTAGCTCGGCCTTGCTCATGAGGCGTCGCCGTGGTTCCGCCATCTAGTCTAAACACCGTCCATTAAACTATCTAAGAGCCGTCGGACCTTCACGTCTGACGGCTCTTTTTTTGACTCAATGCCACGATTCCTAACTCTATGCAAAACCTCGGGCTCACCAAGCCTGAAATACTGATCTTCAGTCGTTTCGTCGGCATGGCGCTTGCGGGTCTTGGAAAGGGAACTGTGCACTAAGATCCAATCTTAGACCATCCTGACCTGCAGGGAAATACAGAGCTCCGCCGTCCGGAGTTCCACCTAGACGGCAGACAACAGACACTGCATAAGGCAGTGTAAATAAATAAAGGTATCAAAATAAGGTTACCAATGAGGTCTGATGACATAGTTCCAGTCCCCGTGAAACTTACTGCGTTCGAGCTGGACGACTTTCATTTGTTCGTCGGTGACTTTTCGCCCTGCCGGATATTTTCTCCGATCCAGTCGGCAGGTGACCCGCAGTCCTTTGGCCGTGGTGGTTCTGGCAATCAGGTTGACGATCGTTTCATAGTCACGCAACGGTTCTCCTCGCCAGTTCGACGAGATAAAGGAAAATAGTCGATGCTCAATTTTGTTCCATTTGCTGGTTCCTGGTGGAAAATGGCTGACCGAAATCGAGAGTCCTGTCTGGTCGGCAAAGGTCTGCAGTTCAAGCTTCCAGAGCCGCAATCGCGATCCATTGCTGCCTCCTCCGTCCGCCGTGATCATAATCTTAGTCGTCGCCGGATAGAGGCTTCGCCCTTCACAACGCCACCAGCCACGAATGGATGCCACGGCAAAGGCTCCCGTATCGTGATCGGTGCCGACATTGACAAAGCCGGTGTTGCGCCCAACGTCATAGATTCCATACGGATAGGCGCGGGGAACTTCTGGCCCGGGAAAGTCGTGTCCCTGGACTTGCGTTGGTTGCCCCGTCGGCTGCCATTGCTTGCCCGTATTGGCGTAGTTCCCTATAAGCTCCTTCTTCTTGGTGTCCACCGAAATGACAGGAATCCCCTGAGCCAAACACTTTTTAACCGCAGCACTGATGTGGCGGAACTGCTCATCGCGATCTGGATGGTCTGCTCCTTCTTGCGTCTTTCGGTTGCTTTGCAAGCTGTAGTCCAGGGCGTGGAGAAGCTGGGCCACTTTCGCGTGGCTGACGGGATGTTTTTCCCGACCAAGCTGACGGGCAATTGTCCGAGTGCTTTTACAGGTCCAGCGCAAGGGTGACTGCGGGTCACCACGTGTTTCACCTTCAATCATCTCTTCGAGGTGGGACAGGATCTCTGGATCGCTCTCTACCAGCAATTTGCGTCCCGCCCCAACCCGGCGAACACGCCCGTCGCCAGCCGTGTCTCCGCGCTCAATTTCCTTAATGCCCTTGGCGATTGCCTTGCGCGAAAGCCCGCAAGCTTGCCGAACCAAGGAAACTCCTCCATACCCCAAACTTTTAGCTTCATTGGCCGCCATCAGCCGACGAGTTCGTTCGTCCAGAAGCGGCCACACGTCACGAAATTTCTTCTCTAACTCAGCAAGGCAAATCATGGGTGATAGCAGTATCACTCATTCGACAAAATTGCTACCTTTATTTATTTACACTGCCTTATTCCAGTTTGCAGTGCTCGTATCCCACGTTCCGGTTCCACCGTTATTTCCATTTGGTGCCCAGATATAACCGGTGCCGGGTTCGTTGACCTTAAGGGAAACGCTGCGCGTTGCATTTCCATTATTGTTCGTTGTATTGGTGAAGATCACCGTATCCCCGTAGGACCCTATTGCCAGCGGATTGGCATTGCTGTTGATGGAAGCTGTCACCGTGGCGTTAACGCCGGCCGCCAAGGTTCCACTGCTGGGGCTGAGAGTTAGCCAGTTTGCGGCATTGGACGCCGACCAATTGATCGGGGTGGTCCCAATGTTGCTGATTGTGAATTGCTGCGAGGCGGCAGGCAGTGCACTCCCGAAAAAGCGGGAAAAACTCAAGCCGTCTGCCGGGCTGATGGCGAGCGTGCCAGGGCCGGTAAGGGCGACCATCCCAGATAGAATAATATTCGGGTCATTGGCATTGGCCTCGCTCAGGATCAATTCCCCTCCGCCGGTGATGGTAAGTTTTCCTCCGCCGACGCTTGTGACCGCACTGTTGAAAACCAAGCGTGAGCCTGGGGGAACATGGATGGTCCCGCCGGCCGCGCCGACCGTGATCGGGCGGCTCATCGTGATGAGTGGGCCCGTGAAGGATACCGAAGTGCTGTTCAAAGTCAGGCGTCCGTTTGGTGCTCCCAGTTGTGCGTCTCCCGAAGCCGAGACGGACCCACCGTTGATCGTCAGGCCTCCGGAAAAGGTATTCAATCCCGTGAGCGTTAGCTTGCTGGTGCCGGTTTTGATGACGGCCAGCGTGGCATTGCTTGCGGCACCATCGGCAATCACTCCGTTGAATACACTCCGCTGATCCAAGCTATTCCACGGGGTGTCATTGATGGTGAGAGAGGCTTGGGTGTTGCTCTTGTTGTTCACGATCCCTGATGGCGCGCTCCCCATGGAGTAGAGGTTGCGAATGGACTGGGCGGTCCCGTTGAGATCCAAGGTGCCGCCGGTTCCGAAGGTGAAATCACTGGATGCGGGTAGGGCACCATTGGCGGCGAGCTGCAAGGTGCCGCCCTCAATCCAAGTTCCACCCGCGTAAGTGTTAGGAGCCGAGAGGATCAGCGTGCCCTCGCCGACTTTTTTCAAGCCACTGCCGTTGCTGGTGGAAATCGGGTTGGCGAAGGTGATGGTCTGGCCGTTGGTGTCGATGGCGATGGCAGAGATGCTGTTTACGAAACGCGCCGAGAGATCGGTGGTAATCCCGGGGGCGTAGCGCAGCAGGCCGTTGGCAAAGAAGATGGTTCCGGTGGAGCCCAGCGCATTCGCATGTCCGAACACCAGCGTGCCTTGGGCGATGCTGATGTTTCCCGTAAAGCTGTTGTTGCCGGTGAGGGTGAGCGATCCGGCTGTGGTTTTTAAGAATCCTGCGGAGCCCGCAAGATTGGCTGAAATCGCCCCCGAGCGACCTTCGTAAACCGTGAGTCCATCCGTGGCGGTCGTGTTATTGGTGATGGTGCCGTTCTGCACGGTTCCACCACCAAAAATGACCCGGGAAGGCCGTGTAAGAAAGGGAACCGGCGTCACAATCGTCGGGTTTTCTTTCGGGGTCTGCGTGGTGTAGGATCCAGTCAGCGTAATACTCTTGGCGCCCAGATCGAGGGTCCCCCCCCGGATTTCCAGCCCGCTCGCTGCTGGAAGGATGGTATTAGCGGTACTTCCGAG
>JBBECL010000214.1:0-21859 GCA_040881805.1 Terrimicrobiaceae bacterium
ACACTCATCGGATTGAATTGAAGTATCTTCCCTCTTACAGTCCAGAGCGCAATCCAGATGAGTATCTCAACGGAGATTTGAAGGGAGCCCTGGGCCGGATGCCTTCCCCGGCGAGCCGCGAACAGCTTGAATCAAACCTTAAAGTCCAGATGCGGAGATTTAAGAAGTCTCCAAAGCACGTCGCTTCGTATTTCGATAACCAATATGTCTCCTATGCCAAGGCAGCATGATTGCTATCCATTATATTGCCGGAGTAATAAGGAAGCGGTATCTCTTGTTACTGCGCCAAAGGGGAAAGCGCTCCGGAAACTTTTCCAGCAACGAAATTTCAGATGCGATTCTGCGGATGTAATTTGTGGTGACTTCCTCGCTCCGGGAGGCCTCAAAAACCTCGCGCTTTGTGCGATCAAGATCGCGAAATGCCCGCGGTGAAATCTCGATGACGTAAGTTTTCAAATCCCCAGTTTCCGCCAAGCTTCCTCAACAGAAATTCCTTCACCACGCTCAAATTGGGACTCAGATTCGAGCAGTGCGTCCTCAATTTCCTGAGTCTCTCTGGTGCCCAGGTTTGCGAGAGCCAACAGAGATTCCGCAGTATCGCGAACCATTGCCAGCTCTGTGGGATCAGCCTTTTGCAACCGATCGAGGACTTCTATTGCGCTCATAGAGATATCCTCTCCCACCAGCCCGAATTTTTCAATATAAACTCCGAAGGACATCTCTAGACCAATGTCTGTTGAAATACCTATTCCATTTCCAGGCATCCGTGGAAATCCGAGCAATTCGTGGTTGGCGTGTCCGTTTAGGGATACCCAGGGCGATCACTGAGCCGGCTGGTCAAATCCATTTGTTCATGAAGAATGGCAAGGACAACGAGTGAGGGGGCCAAAGGCTGGAAAAATATGTAATGGTGTTCGCACCGATAAACCCGAACACCGGGCAAATTGCCCGAAAATTCACGCCCCTCAATTTCTCCAGCCGCAAGTTTCCCGAGGGCCGTCTCCAACGATGCTGCATACTTGGCCGCTTGCTTTGCGCCCCAGCGATCCAACGTGTATTCCAGAATTTGACGGATGTCGGATTCGGCTCCGGAGGAAAGCCGATACGCGCGGCTCATGCCTGCTTGCTTTGCACTTCGTCCCAAATGTCCGAAACCGAGCTTCGGGAAATCCCGCCGGCAGTGGCTTGATTGAGGCGTTGCTGGAGAAAGGACTCGAGAGGCTGGAGTGGATTTCCGGAGCCAATGCCCTCACCTGGAATGGATTGGGACAAGATATAATCTTTGATTGATTGGCCACTCAACGCGGCCACGGCCTTCAATTGGCGGTGCTGGTCCGGCGTGACCTCAATGGAAATGCGACTCATGATGTTCAAAATATTCAAAAGATACATAATTGTCAAAAATTACGTCCCGTGTTGGATGGAAACCCCGGTCGTTCCCGCCAAACGGGATCCGCTGCAACTGGAATTTTGGTTTGTTCGACTATCCGTGGGAGTCCAAGCTATCCGTGGTTGTAAGTTTTTGCATTTTCCACCACGGATGACGCACGTTGCACCCTGGCGGGTGGTGAGTGTATTTTTTGACAGATCGATGAAAGGAAAATTATGAAATTGCATTTCGACAAGGAAGCGGACGCACTTTATCTGAGGCTCGACGAATCGCGCATTCTGGAATCCGAGGAGGTGTCTCCTGGTATCGTTTTGGATTTCGAAAAGGTAACAGTTTAGCCCTATTTTTGAGTTAAGGCGGAGGGCTGAATCGTCCCAAATGTCAGAGACCGAACGTCCAGAGACCCCGCCGGAAGCCTCTTGATTGAGGCGTTGCTGAAGAAAGGACGCGTGGATGCGGGGTTATTTTTCGGCGATTTCGGGGAGTGTCACGGTGCCGGGGGGAATTTCGGGCGATGGCAGACGGACGAGCAACCATGTTTGGGTCTGTTCTTCTCCGAAATGGACGAAGACACTGGCCACGTCGCCTTGCAGGCCTGAGAGGCCGGTTTCATAGACGGTGCGTGTGGCCTCGCCGAAATGCCAGGCCACGCGCTGGGTTTCTTTGTCGAGCCGGCCGATCACAGGCTGCTCGTCACCGGTCATGATATTTTTGAAAGCGCCGGCCACGATCCCGGCCTTGTCGATGCTGAGTTGGACAAACATCGTTGCATCGCCTTGTTCCTGCTGGGTGAGGGCCCACACGCCGAGGGGCAACCATTCCTCGGGCTGACCCTCCATGGGTGGCTCCGGCACGGGAATTTCCGTGACCTCGGGCATGGCGAGTTCCCGGGCTGCCACGCGGGCTTCGGTGGCGGTGCCGGACGGCTGGCCGTTCACGAAGAACGTGTCGCCCTCGATGATCACCGTTGTGCCGGGGTCGTAGGTGATGGGCTGGGACGCGATGGTCGAGCCAAAAAAGACGCCGACGCTGGTCCATGCCAGGGGGCGCCACCACCACCACGGCGAGACGTTGATGCCAATGGGAATAATCGGACGCGGCCGCCACCAGACCGATCCCCACCAATGGTTGTCGAAGGCATTGTTCCACAACGGCCGGCGGGCACCCCACACCTCCCAGCCGCGACCCATGCGGAAACTGCGCACATCCACGCGCCAGCGATTGAAATCGGCGGTGCCATAACGTCGTGCCCAGCCGGGTTGGTTGACGCGAACGTTGATGTTGTTCCAGTTGTTGGTGCGATTGACCTGAAAGTTGTTGATATTTGTGGTGTTGTTCTGTCGCCAGTTGTTCCACTGGTTGTTGTTGATGTCCTGGACATTTTGCCAGCGGTCCGGGCGGCTGGGCCGTTCGGGGCGCTGCCAGTTGCCGGGGCGATTGTCGAGGTTCGGATTGCGGTCTCCGGGTCCTGGTCGGGTGTTGCCCACACCGGGCCGGTTGCCGGCTCCGGGGCGATTTTCCAAGCTCGGGCGATCCGGACGGTTTCCAACATCGGGCCTTTCCAAACCTCCGGGCCGGGTCGGCCTGGCATCAGCGATGTTGCCCGGCAGGGTGGTCGGGCGGTTCACCCCACCGGTATTCGGGCGGTTGCCGGTGTTGGGGCGGTTCGGATCGCCCGGACGGTCCGGCCGCATTCCGATGAAGTCGCCACCCGCCGGAGGGCGCTGGCCGGGGACTTGGGGAAGTTGCACCGGGGTCTGGGGACGGGGTGCCGGCTGGAGGCGCTGCGAGGGAACTTGAGGACGTTGCGTGGGGGTCTGGGGTCGTGGGGCCGGACGGTTGGCAGGCGGGTTTTGTGGTCTTTGGAGATTGCCGGGACGGGAAATGCCCGAACTGCCGGGCGGGCGCTGCGGTATGGTTTCCGGCCTCTGGGCGGGGCGCTGGGCAGGCCGGGAATCGGGCAGGCGGCTTCCTCCGCCGGTCGAAGGCCGTGAGACGGATGGTCGGTTGCCTCCGCTTCCCGAGGGCCGGGATTGACCGGAACTTCCCCCCCCGCTTGGACGGGAAATGCTTGCCGCACGATTGCCGCCGCTGTTGCCAAGACGGCCCGCCAGGGCGACCGGCTCGAACGCCAAGGCGGCGAGCGTGACCAAAGGAAGTAGGAATCTGGTTTTCATGGTCGGCGAATTATTCCTCCCCGGCACGAATCACTTCTATCCTGTCAATGTTGGGCAAAATTTCGCCGTCCCTCTGACGGTTGACACTCTCCCACGTGTATTTTTTGTCACCGATGTTCGTGGTGATGTGTTGCGCGGTGGTGGTGGATCCGTCCGGTGAGATGCCGGTGTATGAGTTGATCCATTTGTTGCCCTCCTGCCTCCACGTGCCCTCACCAAATCCCCCGTCGGAATCGAACATCCAGGAGCGCACGGCCCCGGCGACGGGGTCATAACCAATCACTTCCGTGGCGGAGGTGGATTCCCCGTCCTCGTGGACAATGGTGTAGGATCGCCTGAGAAAGTGGCCGTTGTTCGTCCAGTCCGCCGTGGAAGTCACCTTCACATCGCTTGAGTTGTCCTTCCAGGATCCCACCAGCCAGCCAAGATCATCAAGTGCCGCGGAGGCCGCATCCAAAGGAGGGAGGGTGGTTTCATCCAATTCGGAAATGACCCAGGTGCCATCCTTTTTTACATAACTGCAAACGTAGCGGGTGGTCTCGTCGTTCTCGGTGGCAAAACCTTTTTCGAGCAAAACTTCCGGGGTGAGAAACCGGGCGGACTCCACTTCAATTGCGAGCGTCACACCCGGTTTTTTTGCGAAATACTTTGCCATGTTTTCCAACACCGCCGCGCGGCCGACCATGGCCACACCCCCGTTCGAGGTGTGTTGCGTGTCCTCGGCATACAGAGCCGCAAGAGCCTTGGCGTCACCCTTGTTGAAGGCGCTGACATACGCCTCAACCTGCCGTTTCGAGATGTTGGCCGCTTCGTCGGGAGCGACTTCCTGTGCCGTCAATGGGGCGGCCATGGCCAGCAATACGAGCGCGAAGACAAAGCGGACGTTGGTTTTCATATTTCCAGGTCTTGGTATCAGCAGCGGCCGTCATGGTCAATAACCGACATAACCGACCACTTTCCAGGCATCCGTGGAAATCCGAGCTATCCGTGGTTGTATTCTTTTTGCATTTTGCACTGCGGATCACAGAATAAACACGGATAAGGAGGGGAAGCGGAAGAAACTCGTTCCGAGTTCCTCTACTTTCCGGGTTGGGAGTCACGGTCAAAGCTTCTTCCTCCGGCCTTTCGTGAACTCGCCGAGTTCCTTCATGCGGGCCATCAGAGTGCTTAGATTGCCCAAGTCGCTATCAATCATTTTATCCAAGCGCCCTCCTGCGGAATTTTGTTAATTTTGAGAAAATTGCTTTTGCTCGATCAAACGGGATGGTACTCGCATGGGAGCCAAGGGACCAAAGGAATGCCGGGAAATACAACAGCTGACTACATTGCATCGGGATTTGAGAAGATCGATGCGGATTTAAAATTTTTGATGGAGTGTCTTCGGGAGGTTCTCGAGGAGATGGGAGAGACCGAGGCGGCCAAGCATCTGCCATGGGGAGACCAGCCGCTCGACTACGATGTGCAGCGACCTCCCCAACGAATCGAGCAGGCTTTTTCGATTGCTTTTCAATTGCTGAACATGGTCGAGGAAAACGCCTCGACGCAAACCCGGAGGTTCCGGGAAATGGAGTATGGTCTCACCGACGAACCGGGATGTTGGGGAGAAGAACTGACCAACCTCTCATCAGCCGGTTTCACAGGGGAGGAGATTGCGGCGATTCTTCCCGGGATCCGGGTTGAGCCGGTCCTGACCGCCCACCCCACCGAGGCCAAGCGGGCTTCGGTGCTTGAACAACACCGGGCTGTCTATGCGTTGTTGTCCGCCTTGGAGAGCGAGGCGCTGACTCCAAGCCAGCGGGAGGCCACCCGCGATGAGATCAAAGTGGTGCTCGAGCGGCTTTGGCGCAGCGGAGAAATCCTGCTTGAAAAACCTGATGTGGCCTCCGAGCGGCGCGGGGTGGCCTTTTATTTGCGCGAGGTGTTCCCGCTGGCCCTGGCACAGTTGGACGAGAGGCTCCGCAGGTCATGGACCCAGTCGGGATTCGATGAGGCCCTGCTCGAACATCCCGAAGCCTGGCCGCGGCTGCGCTTTGGGAGTTGGGTGGGCGGCGATCGCGACGGCCATCCCTTGGTGACTGCGCATGTCACCGAAGCCACGTTGCGGGACATGCGGCTGAATGCCCTGCTCGTGATTCACCGTCACCTCGGCGCCCTTGCGGAACGGTTGCCCCTCTCAAGCAACTTCCAACGCACGCCCCCCATTCTGGAAAATGCTTTGGAAAGGATGGCGGCCGAAAACCCCGGGGCGGCCAAAGAGATCACCCGCCGCTACTCCGATGAGCCCTGGCGTCAATACGTGCTGCTTCTGCAAAGCAAGCTGCCCATTGAAACCGGGCTGGCCGGCAACCCCGAGATCAGCGTTTCAGATTCCAAATATCGGATGCCGGGAGAGCTGGATGAAGACCTCGCCCTGCTCTCAACCTCGCTGCTCGAAGTGGGAGCCAACCGGCTGGCGGTTAATGCCGTGTGGCCGGTGCGCCGGGCCCTCGACGTCTTTGGGTTTCATTTGGCCGCGCTGGATGTCCGCCAAAACAGCGCCTTTCATGACAAGGCCCTCTCCCAAATTTTGGTCGCCACCGGCCACCCGCGACCAGATTTTGAGAATTGGACCGAGGAGGAACGCCTGGCCTTTTTGAATGAGGAGCTTCAGTCACCCCGACCCTTCCTCTACTCGGATGCCGGGATCGGGGCCGAGGCCGATGCCGTTTTGTCCTGCTACGGTGTGCTTCGGCGTCACATCCGGGAAAACGGGCGGGAAGGCATCGGGTCCCTGATTGTGAGCATGACCCGTCAGCTCTCCGACTTGCTGGTCGTGTTTGTGTTGGCGCGCGAGGCCGGGTTGATGCGTTGGACTCCGGCAGGTCTGGCCTGCACGCTGCCTGTCGTTCCGCTGTTTGAAACCAAGGATGACCTCGAGCGTTGCCCGGAGTTGATCCGTCAGTTCCTTTCCCATCCGGTCACAGCCCGCAGCCTGGCCTGCCAACAAAAAGACCGGACGAAGATGCTATCTCTGCCCGACCGGCAGCCCATCCAGCAGGTCATGATCGGCTACAGTGACAGCAACAAGGATTGCGGTACCATCGCGAGTCAGTGGGTCCTGCACAAAGCCCAGTTGGCCATCTCGCAGGCGGCGGACACCACCCGGATCCGGTTTTTTCATGGCCGGGGAGGGACGATCAGCCGCGGAGCCGGCCCGACGCACCGATTTTTGGGAGCCCTGCCGCACGGTTCGATTCAGGGCGATCTGCGGGTCACCGAGCAGGGCGAAACGATCGCGCAGAAATACTCGAACCTGATCACCGCCACCTACAACTTGGAGCTCCTCATGGCGGGCGCGACCGGCTTCAGCGTGCGGGAGAAAAAAGCCCGCCCCGAGAATGGGGATACCATGGAAATTTGGGAATCGCTGGCTTCGGCAAGTCAGAAAGCCTACCGCCAGCTGATCGATCATCCGCGGTTTATGAATTTTTATTCCCAGGCGACTCCCATTGACGCCTTGGAAATCAGCAGCATTGGATCCCGCCCGGCCCGCCGGACCGGTCGGAGAACGCTGGCGGACTTGCGGGCCATTCCGTGGGTCTTCAGCTGGAACCAAAGCCGCTATTACCTGCCCGGGTGGTTCGGGGTTGGTGCGGGATTGGAACACCTGGCCACTGACAGCCCGGAAGACTTCGAAAAACTAAGCACCAACCTGCGCACCTCCCCGTTTGCCTATTATGTGTTCACAAATGTGGAGACCAACCTTGCGAGCTCCGACGAGGAGATTATGACGCAATACGCCGGGCTGGTTTCCGAACCGGAATGCCGGGAAGAAATCCTTGGCCTCATCACGTCCGAGTTTCGCAGAACCAAAGACATGATGTCCGAGCTCTTTGGCGGCAGCCTCGAAAAACGCCGACCCAGGATGCTCAAAACTCTGGGCCTGCGCGCCAACGCCCTGCGGGCTTTGCACGATCAGCAAATCGCCACACTTGAGCAGTGGCGTGCGGCCAAGGCGGCGGAATCGCCGGAAGCCGAGCGGTTGCTCCCCAGCGTGTTGCTCTCCATTAACGCGATCGCAAGCGGTCTCCGGACCACCGGTTAATTATGGCCGAAGTTTTCCAACCCACCACCATCCAAAAAATTGGTGACACCCTTGCCATCGCTTGGGCGGATGGGCGCGAGGATTACCTTCCTCTCACCCTGCTCAGAAAGGAGTGCCCCTGCGCCTCATGTCATGGCGAGCCCGACGTGCTCGGCAAGCCCGGGCCGACGACCGTGGACCCGACCTCCGCTTCTGCGGACTTGCGGAGCTGGCAATTGATCGGTGGCTATGGATTCCAACCCCGCTGGGCGGATGGTCACTCGACGGGCATCTTTTCCTTCAGCTACCTTCGCGGGTTGGGAGCGGATCCCAAGCGGTAGAGGACAACCGCACTCCAAAACGCTTCGCGTCAAAAAGGCCCGTGGGTCGTGCGTCAGCTTTTGGAGTGCGCGTGTCCTCTCGCGCTTTGGATTTCAGCCCGCGATTGTCACCAGAAGGCCTCACCCCCCGGACAAGGGCTCAAAATCGTCGAGGACCTGAAGGCGATCCGTTTTGAACCGGTAGATGGTCTTCACCATCGAAGACGAAGCCGTCCGCTCGAACCAACCTGCCGAGCCCCAAGGATATTGGTTTGCGACAGGCACGAGCCGGTGATGGACCGCATTTTGATGCACATAGTTGAGCCGGGCGAGATAGGACCGCGTATGCGTGAGCCGGGTCTCCCAAAAGTTATGCCAGACCTTGCGGCCCGGCATGGCATCCAGCCGATTGACCCATCCGACCGTTTTGGTATGGAGAACGCTGAGCATGTCGGGCAGGTTCGTAGCCCCGGCTTCGCTGGCCGGTGGGTGGCCGACAAAATGATAGTGGTTGGAAAAAACTGCCCAAGCTTGCAATTCCCATCCGAAGTCTCCGGCAACTTTCAGAAGTCCCCGATGAAGCACACCCAAACGCTCAGGGCTGTGGAAATGATGCTCCTTGCGGTAGGTGCCACATGTGACAATGTAGGAACCTGCTTCACTCAAGCGGTGCTCCGGGGCATGAGGCCAGGGAGTATCGTCCGGTGTCATGGATTGCACGCTACTGGAGCGCGGGATTATTGGCGAGGGGCTCTTTGTCCGCGGTGTGTGATTTTTCCCAGAGCGACGTGATGCCAAGCCCAAGCGGTAGAGGACAACCGCACTCCAAAACGCTTCGCGTCAAAGAGGCCCGTGAATCGTGCGGCAGCTTTTGGAGTGCGCGAGTCCTCTCGCGCTTTGGATTTCAGCCCGCGATTGTCACCAGAAGGCCTCACCCCCCGGACACGGGATCGCCAAACGTGCCCAAAGCCGCAAGCGCCGTGTTTTTGTGAACTTCGACGATGTCTGAAATCTCCGGTGAGTATCCGCCGGCCAGCACCCAGGCCACGGGAATCCCGGACACTTTTGCCAGCCGAAAAACGGCTTCATCGCGGTTCCGGAGATCGGCGGCCGTGAGGCTCAGAGGCGAGTAGGGGTCTTTGGCGAGGGGGTCGGCACCAGCTTGCAAGAGAAGAAGATCCGGGGGGTTGGGTTCGAGGATCCACGGCAAGTGTTCGTCAAGCAAAGCCAGAAGATGGGCACCATCATTTTCACCACTTGGCGGGATCGGGACGGAAAAATGATTGGGGCCATCCCTGTGATGGCGCACGCTCACATCCCGGAACGGGGTATTTTCCCAGTAGTCATTCCCATAGATGGAAAGAGCCCGGAGCCAGGGTCGCGAGGCGGCAAGGCGTGCGGTGCCATTTCCGTAATGCAGGTCCAGATCCAGAACCGCCACGGTTTGGATGGTGCCTTCCGCGCGCAGGGCCTCGGCTGCCACAACCAAACCATTGAAGGTGCAAAACCCTTCGCCCCGGTCCGGCCCCGCGTGATGAAACCCACTGGCGAGGGCTCCCGAAACTTTTTCTGTCATCGCTGTTCGTGCCGCCGCAAGGACGCCGCCATTGGTTAGCAAGACGCTGGGATAAAGCTCCGGGGTCCAAGGAAATTTCTGGCTTTCGGCGAGGTTCTTGGGGTGTCCGGTTTGTATGGCACGAACATATTCGGGGTCATGCACCCGCAAAATGTCGGCCTCGGTCACCGGGGCTGGTGGAAGTATTTGAATGCCGCCCACACTGTCGAGCGCCCCGGCCACCAACCCAAACTTGCGAATGGGCATGATGTGTTCCCCAAGGGGTGCTGCAAATCCGGGGTGGTAAAAGAGTTTCACGGTCGGGGTCAGGCGGTTGGGGGCAGAAGAGCCACCTTTGTCTCCGGCGTCGGGTAGTCCTTCAAGGTGCGATAGGCGACCTCCATGTCTTTGCTCCGAAATCCCCGCGAATACATGCGGTAAAGGGTCCCGGCGAGTCGCAAAATTTCTTTGGTTTCCACGTCGCGCTCGTGTTCCCGACCCACCCGTCGAAGCAGGAGTTGCATGGGAAGCGGGCGGGCACCCCCGGAGTCATCGATCTCAGCAGACGAACGAAAATCGGGTTGATGATACGGAATCACGCGGGGATCCGCTTTGAGAAATCCAGCCCGTTCATAAGCGGACAGCCGGACCATGGTGGCCTTATCCTGCGGATCGGGATGTTCCATTTCCCCCACCAGGGTGATGGGTTCTTCCGCAGAACGATGCTGGGCTTTGAGGGCCTGGCGGGCGGTCTGAATGGGCAGCGCCCGCAGCCACCCGGCCAGCCCACTGCGCCTCCACTCCGGTGCCACCAGATTGTGGGAGAGATGCACCACGGCTCCGGGAATACCTTCGCTGACAATCACCGTGTGATCGCGGACCGCGGCAAAGGCCTCCCCGGCCAGGACCAACATGAGCCGGTAACGAAGAGCACACCCGCCTTCCATCTCCGTGCCATCCCAAGCCAGGCGGCTGATGATCACCGGCTCTTCTTCCATTTCATCGATTTCCCCGAACTCCTCCCATAGCTTTCCGTAAGCCATGGCAAAGTGGGGGTTCTTGGCTGAATCGATCCGTTGCAGGCAGACGTCGCTCCAATCTCTTGCGACACTTTTCATGTCACCAGGAGCCAGATCCTCTGCGATCATCCAGGGTTGCAGCATGACCTCATGATGCCAGGTCAAAGCACCCGTGGCGAGCTCAAGAATTTTCAGAAGGCGAGGGTGAACTCAAAAACAAATCGGGATCCCGTGATTTTGTAGCGGTCGAGAGCATCCGGGCCACAGCTGCTTGTGCCAAGGCCGCGGTGGTGGGCATCGATGATGACGATGGTTTCGGCCCGCGGTTTCAAATCCGTGGTGTGTTTGGCTTGGTAAAGATCCTCGGGTGAGAAATGGCTGGCGTTGAACTCGAACGTGGGCACTCCCTCAATGTGGAGAAGGGGAGCCGGTTTGGTGCTGCGTAGCGAGAGCCATCGGACATCGGTGAAATGCCCGTGTTCCTGCGGCATCACATAGTCAACATAGGTGTCCGAGACCTTCATTTCATGGATGGAGAGCAGGCTGCCGGCTTTGCGGTCCGCGTAATTTTCGTGGGGACCCCTTCCAAAAAATGTGAGCTTTTCATAACCGGGCACAAGGTCCATTCGGACGCCGATGCGCGGAAGGTCCACCAGATCCTTGGAGCCCAGCCGGACGTCATTGGAAATCACAATCCGCCCATCGGGATGCAGGGTGTAATGATGGTGGTGGGAGAAATCCGCCCACCGCTTCCGCCCGGAGGCAGCATGGTGGAGGGTGACCGAAATCGAGCCGTCCGGGTTGGTTTGCCACACAAGGGACTTGGGGCGGTGCACAAGCGGATGGGTGATGAGCCCCAAGTTCTGCCATTTGCCGAGGGCCTTGGAATCCTGGCCCGTCCAGAGCTTCAGGCCGTCGTTGTCCGTTGCGGCGCGATTGATTTGCAGCAGAGGGCTTCGGGCGAGGAGCTCGCACCCACGAACTTTCAACGAATGAAGGGTGGCGGTTTTTCGATCAAAACGGGCGATGACATCTTCCGTGCGCAGAGTGACTCCCGAGGAGGTCTCGATGGCCATCACTTTGGGCAGGGAGAGATCGGGTTTGGTTTTTGCAGGGGACGACGCAGCAAGCAGCAGTTGTGACCATGCGACCTCATGGCCCTTCTTCGCGTGGAGGTTGTCCGTGCGCGTAAAAAACCGAAGGGTCAAATGGGTTTCCTGAATAGCGGGAGCTTTTTCGAAAGTGATGGTGACTACCTCCGAAGCCCCCGGCAGCACGCGAAGCGCAGGAAGGGCGCCCCGGCTTGCGGGTTGGCCATCAATGAGCAATTCCCATCTGCCTTCCAAGTGCGAGAGGTCGAGAAAATCATGATCATTCCGGATTCGGATCTTTGCCAGGCCCGCACGGAATGAAATCAACTCCGCCGAAACCGGTTGGGCCAAGTGTTTGAATTCCCACATCGCGGGGTGGGGCACACGATCCGCGGACACCAACCCGTCACACACAAAATTCGCATCATGGGGCGTCTCACCAAAATCGCCGCCATAAGCAAAAAATTCGCGTCCACCCTTTGTCTTTTGGCGGATGCCATGATCGAGCCATTCCCAAATGAAACCGCCCTGGATGCCGGGCTTTGTTTTGAAGAGGTGGAAATAATCGGAGAGCGAGCCATTGGAATTACCCATGGCGTGGGAATATTCGCAGAGAATCACCGGCCGCTCCAGCGGGTGAAGGAGGCGTTTGTTGAGGGGCGGGCGCGGCTGCTTCCTCTCCCATTCGCTGAGATGGGCGAGCCCGACAGCGGCAAGGTCACCGCCTTGGAGGCTTTGATCGGCCCCGGGCTTCCAGTGCGTGGTGACAAGGTCACTCCACAGCGCGAGGTTTTCCAAGGATTCATACATGGGACAAATCACGTCCGTCCCCAACGCATGGTGCGCCCAGGTCAGGAAGCTCTGACCTTTGGAAATGGCCCCTTCATAGTGGATCGGACGCGTGGGGTCATATTCCCGAACCCATGCGGCCGCGGCGGCGTGATTGGGCCCGTAACCAGACTCGTTGCCAAGGGACCAGAAAATGATGGAAGGGTGATTTTTGTCGCGGACAACCATTCTCATCACACGGTCCAGCAAGGCAGTGGCATAGCGGGTGTCCTGGCATAGCCAATTATGGAAGTCATGGGACTCCGCGTTGGCCTCATCGATCACGTAGAGCCCGTATTCATCGCACAGGTCCAGCCACCGGGGATCATTCGGATAATGTGAGGTGCGGACCGCATTGATATTGTAGCGCTTCATCAACCGGACATCCTCAAGCATGGTCTCATAGGGAACAGCCTTCCCGGTGTCGGGGTGGTGGTCGTGACGGTTCACTCCCTTGATGAGAACCCGGCGGCCATTGATCAGCAGATTCCTGCCGCCAACTTCTATTCGCCGGAAACCGATGCGCGAGCTGGTGTGGGTGTCGCCGTCAGGAGTTTTGAGGGTCACGACGACCGTGTATAAAGATGGCGTCTCATGCGACCACAACCGGACGCGCGGCACGACGGCACAAAGGTCGATGCGCAGGTGGTTGGGCTGGTTGCACCAGCGCGGCTTGCGCGTTTCAAGCCGGGCCCGGATGGGTTTTCCAAAGACGGCCTTCCCTTCCGGATTGAGGAGCTGCAACTCCGCCGAGATACCCGCAGGGATGGGCCCGGCTCCACTGACTCCCACATGCACGGACACTTCCAAATCCGCGGTCTTCAGGTCTGCGCCGACATGGGGTTTTGCGACCAGGTCCGCAACAAAGGTTTTCGGGGTGGAGAACAAATAAACCTCCCGATGCAGCCCCGCCAGCCACCACTGATCCTGATCCTCGATGAAACAGGCATCCGACCATTTGATGACAATGGCCGTCAGCACTTGCTGCTTGCCGGGCTTGATCAGCGCGGAGATGTCAAATTCGGCAGGCAGGCAGGAGTCTTTGGAAAGACCCACCGCGATCCCATCCAAATAAACCGCGAGGACGCTGGTCGCTCCCCCAAAGTGCAGAACCGTGCGGCGTTTTTGCCAGGTCTTTGGCACCGCGAAGGACCGTTGATAAATCCCTGTGGGATTGTCCTTCGGCACGTGGGGCGGGAGGTCCGGCCAGGGCATCTGAACATTGGTGTAGTGGGGTTTTTTGTGGCCCTGCATTTCCCAGTTTCCGGGAACACGGATCGATACCCACTTGGCGGACTTTTTGGTCAGGCTGCGAACGGCGGCTTCGGGGCTGGCCTCGAGTCGGAATTCCCACGTTCCATCCAACGACATCACACAGGCTGACTTATCGCGCTGGCCTGACGCGGCCTGCTTGGCGGTCGCAAAAGAATAAAAGGTGGCGCGGGCCGGGAGTTTGTTGAGGGAGGTGACCTCGGGATTGCCCCAAGCGCGTATCAGGCCATTGTGGATCATGCGGCGCAGTTTGGGACAATATCCAACCCGCTTGCAATACCCCTTTAACTTTTGGGATTATGAGATGGTCAGGCGGGGTGGAATCCGCGTATTTTCCATCCGTGATTGAACGTTATTCCCGACCTGAAATGCGCGCCCTTTGGGACGAGCAGCGCAAACTTGAAATCTGGCTTGAGATCGAAATCCTGGCCTGCGAAGCCATGGCCGAATTGGGCACGATCCCCAAAGAGGACGCCGCCACGATCCGCGAAAAGGCCTCCTTCGACATCGCGAAGGTCCGCGAAAATGAACGAAGGACCAATCATGATGTGATTGCATTTCTCGAAGATGTGGCCACCCACGTGGGCCCCGCCTCGCGTTGGATTCATCAGGGCCTGACTTCCTCGGACCTTCTCGACACAACCCTCGCCGTGCAAATGAATGAGGCCACCGGGATCTTGCTTGATGACCTGCGGGCTCTCCGCGAGGCCATTGCTGCACGGGCCATCGAGCACAAATTCACACCCATGATTGGCCGAAGCCACGGAATCCACGCGGAACCCATCAGCTTCGGCCTCAAGCTGGCGCTCATGTTTGATGAGTTTGGCCGGGCCATCGAACGTTTGGAACAAACCCGCGAACGGGTTCGGGTCGGCAAGGTCAGCGGAGCGGTCGGAACACACGCACACTTGGATCCCGCCGTGGAAAAATCGGTTTGCGATCGTCTGGGCCTGATCCCGGCAACCCTCTCCACGCAAATCGTGCAGCGGGACCGTCATGCCGAATTTGTCACCACCCTGGCCCTCATCGCAGGATCCATCGACCGCTGGGCCACGGAGTTCCGCCATCTCCAACGCACGGAAGTCCTCGAAGTGGAGGAATATTTTGCCGCCGGTCAAAAAGGCAGCTCCGCCATGCCCCACAAACGGAACCCGATCACCGGTGAGCGCCTCAGCGGTCTGGCACGGGTCATTCGTGGCAATGCCGTCGCGGCCATGGAAAACATCGCTCTCTGGCATGAACTCGACATCAGCCACAGCTCGGTGGAACGCATCATCCTCCCCGATTCCTGCACACTCATGGACTACATGCTCGTAAAACTCCGCAACCTCGTGGAAGGCCTGCAGGTTTATCCCGAGAACATGAAGCGCAACATGGACATCACCGGCGGTCTCTGGGCCAGCCAATCCGCTCTTCTCATGCTGACCGAACGCGGCCTCGAGCGCCGGGACGCCTACGAAGCCGTCCAACGCGCGGCCATGAAAACTTGGAAAGAGGGTGGAAAATTCTCCGAAAACCTCGCTGCCGAACCCTCGGTGGCCGCGCACTTGGGTGCCGATGAGATCGCCTCGGCCTGCGCCCCGGAACGCCACTTCCGTCACGTGGACGCCAAGTTCAAGGCGCTTGGAATCGAATAGGCTCGGATCAAATGTGGTAGGTGACCACATTCTTTTCATCGATTGCCAACTGTTCTGACACGATCAGTTTCTCGATCAGCGCCAGAATCTCCCCTTCCGTGAAAGATTTCCCTGCAAACGCCAGGAGATGGCTGGCGAGGGTTGTTTTTCTCTTGGGACGGCTTGCCTTATTTTTGCCAAGGTGCTCCACGATGCGCTTCTCCAGATCGTCCTGAGGTGCGACGGAGGGCTTCAGAGAAGCGGAAAACGTCAGGGTGGAAAAGTCACTGTGACGCCGAACATGAATATTTCTGCTCGTCAGATGTTTGATTAGCGGATCAAACCCTGTGTCCTTGGACACAATATGAAAATACGCGGCGGGGTCAGCAAGCACGGACTGCCCTAAATAATAGGCCAGCGCAAAATCGAGCGCGTTTTTTCCGGAGAACGTCAGTCGAATGATCTCCACGGACGCTGCATGTTTTAAGAGTTGCTCAACCAAATCCAAGTTGAGCTTGGTCTGATTTGCACCCATCAGCAATTTGAGATTTACCCCCTTGCTTCCAATCAGCGCAAGGTCCACGGCTTGCACATTTTCAAAGTCCACAAAAACGTGGTTCATGGCCGACGGGGTTGGTGTGCTCATGGAATTGAAGTGACTCATAGTTGGAAAAACCGGGGACAGGAACTTAAATCGGGGTCAGCGAGTGATGAGGCCTTCTGCGGAAAATCACAGGCAGAAATCCAAAGCGCGAGAGGACACGCGCACTCCAAAAGCTGCCGCACGACCCGCGGCCCTCTTTGTCGCGAAGCGTTTTGGAGTGCGGTTGTCCTCCACCGCTTGGGAGCTGTGTGACCAAATTCCCCGCTCGCGCTCGGACCAAGGCAGTGATAAATCTCTCCCATGCCGGAAATTTTTTCTTCGACCGATCTCCTCGGAAACCCTGCCACCTTTCGTGACCTCGCTCCCCCTGCCATTCTCGGGGTGTTCGGGGATCCGGTCGAGCATTCGCTTTCGCCGGGTTTTCAGACAGCCGCGTTGGACGCCTGTGGCATCAAGGGCCAGTATGTGCGCCTGCATTCCAGCGCCGAACAATTCCCTCACGCCTTGCGGGCGCTTGGCAAGGCGGGGTTTGTGGGAGCAAATGTGACGATTCCCCACAAGGCGGCCGCGCTGGCGGCAGTGGACGATGCCGATGAAGTGGCCACCCGCTCCGGTGGTGTGAACACGGTTGTGGTCGATGGTGACAAATTGCTTGGTTTCAGCACCGATGGGCCGGGCTTGATACGTGCGGTGCGGGAGGAGTTTCTGGTGGACCTGCACGACTTGCGCGTGTTGTTGCTGGGGGCAGGTGGCGGGGCCGGGCGGGCAGCTGCCGTCCAATGTGCGGTGGAGGGCTGCGAACGGTTGGTCCTTGCCAATCGGACTCTGGAAAAAGGGGCGGCACTCGTCGAGGAACTTGACCCCTACTTTCGCAGCGACCGGCTGGTTGGGCCGGCCGAGCGCTTGCTGGCGATTCCCCTCACGACCGAGGCCCTGAGGGAACACATCCCCCAAGTGGATATCATCATCAACGCCACCCCGGTCGGCATGAAACGAACGGACCCCTCCCCGGTCCCTGCCTCACTCCTCACGCCAAACTTGATGGTGATGGACATGGTTTATGCCGGCGGAAAATCCCGGCTGGTCGTCGATGCCGAGGCCGCCGGAGCCCGCGCCACCAACGGGCTGTCGATGTTGCTCCACCAGGGCGCACTGGCTTTTGAGATTTGGTTCAATCGCCCGGCCCCGCTGGAAGCAATGAGGACCAAATTGCGCGCGGATGCGGCTTAGCCGAGTTGGAATCCTTGGTGGAACAACGGCGTCTTGCCATCTCTTCTTTGAACTTACGGCAAAAAATGTGCTTCATTTTGAATTGAAATCATTGGGGCATGGTGTAAGATCCGGCCTATGACGGCAAAAACTCTGTCACCCACCCTTCCGGAAACCCCCTTCGATTCCTCGGAACCCGCAGGAAGTCAGGCGGCCGTTTTGGAATTTGAAGAGGGTCTTGGGGCTCTTTTTGGGGATTTGGCCGAGCTTTTTGGAAACCCCCGTTCTTACGGCCTCATTTATGGGACTCTTTTTGCAAGCCGCGAACCGCTTTCCATGGAAGCCATCGCCGAGCGTCTGGGCGTTGGCATCGGTTCGGTGAGCATGGGCCTTCGTCGGTTGGAAGAATTTGGGGCCATCGAACGCGAACGCGGCACCGGTCGTGGCACAGCGCTCTTCTTTGCCAAATTGGAAATGAGGCTGTTGGTTGGAGGCTTTTTGCGCGAACGTGTTCTTCCACGAATCGCTGCCACCGGCACCCAAGTCGAAGCCCTCACATCCCTCGTTCCCAGCCTTCCCCCCGAAGAACGAAAAGTCTCAAAACAACGCCTCGAGCGCCTCAGTCGCTGGCACTCCCGCGCAAAATCCATCCTGCCCTTCATCGAAAAACTGCTCGGCGGGGGTTAACCCCGCACCTCCCGCACGAACCACCATCCTGCGAAAAAAAACACATCCCAAAAACCAAGACCACAGGTCTTCGCACAACCTCCGCGAAACGACCAAGGGCGGCAGCATGCCAAGAACCCTCATCATCGGTGCCGGCTTCTCCGGCCTCACCATCGCCGAACGTCTCACGACACAACTGGGCCATCGGTGTCTGTTGGTCGAAAAGCGAAACCACATCGGTGGGAATGCCTATGACCGCTATGATTCCGCAGGAGTCCTGATCCATCATTACGGTCCCCACTATTTCCGGACGAATTCCCCAAAAATTCGCGAATACCTTTCCCAATTCACCGAGTGGCATCCCGTCGATTACGAGATTCTATCTTCCACGAAAGGTCGCTACTGGAATTTTCCCATCAACCTCAACACCTTCGAACAATTCCTTGGCCACAGTTCGACCACCGAAGAGATGGAAGCCTGGCTCGCCGAAAAACGTGTGCCCATCGCAAACCCCGCAAACTCGGAAGAAGTCATTGTTTCGCAGGTGGGGTGGGAGCTCTATGAAATGTTTTTCAAGGGCTACACCATCAAACAATGGAAACGTGACCCCAAAGATCTGGATGCCAGCGTCTGCGGACGCATCCCCATCCGAACGAACCGCGACAATCGCTACCTGCGCGAAGAATTCCAAGCCCTCCCCAAAGAAGGCTATACCCGCCTCTTCGAAACCATGATCGCCGCCTGCGGCGACAACCTGGAGATCCGCCTCAACACCGATTATCGCGACGTTCTTCACGAAGGCCCCTTCGACCGCATCATCTACACCGGCCCGATTGATGAGTTTTACGGTTGCCGCTTCGGCAAACTCCCCTATCGCTCCCTGCGCTTCGAAAACGAATCCTTCACCCCCGAACAACTCCAAGAGCTTGATGCTATCCGCCCGCGCAAATCCTCCGGCGTAACCAGTCCGCCATCCGCCTACGCAGAGCCTCCCACCTTCTCGGGAATACCGCGGGACAAGCCGGCGCGACAAGCCCGCCACTCGTCACCCGCGACTCCCAACTCTTCCTTCTGGCAGCCCGCCATGCAGGTCAACTATCCCAACGAAGAAGCATTCACCCGCATCGTTGAAATCAAACACGCCACCGGCCAGCAAACCCCCAACACCACCATCGTCAGGGAATACCCGGAAGACTACGGCCCCGGCAAAGAACCCTATTACCCCATTCCCGCCCCTGACGCCGCCGCCCTCTACCAAAAATACAAAGCCCTCGCCGACTCCGGCAAAATGCCGCAGGAACTCAAAATTCATAATTCAAATTCCAAAATTTCCTTCATCGGACGCCTCGCCACTTACCGCTACTACAATATGGACCAAGTGGTCGGCATGGCCCTTGCAGAATTCGATCGCATCCAAAATTCCATATCCAAAATTAAAAATTAACCCCCCCCTTCTCTTCCTTGCCATCGCTCTGGCCGCTGTCCTGCTGTCAGTGACCTGGTATTTCCTCTGGGAGACACGATCGGACCAGATTTCCGGGGATGTGCTCATTCACCTGATCTTTGCCCGCAACTTTGCAGAGGGCCACTGGTTCGAGTTTTCGGATGGTCAGATTTCCCGGGCCAACACCACGTTTTTATGGGAGTGGATTCTGGCAGTTCTCGGCAGCCTCACCGGCCAAGTCCGATCGAACGAAGGATTCCTGACACTCGCCAGGCTATTAGCCATAACCTGCACCGCCTTCGCGGGCTGGAAAATGTTTCAATGGGGCAAATCCTTGGGCCTCCCGACCGGAACATCGGCTCTGGTCTGCGTTTTTGTTCTGCTGAACCCCGTCACGTTTTACTGGACGGCCGTCAATCCCATGGAAACCAGCTTGGCCTTGGTGTTGGCCGTCCTGACAGCCATGCGGATCGGCAATCTCGCACCACCAGCCTCTGGATGGGTTGCTCCCCGGGACCGCCGGCGTCCCGCCGGCTTCCAAAATTCCGATCATCCGTCATCCCTTGTTCAGACCATCTTCACCCCCTGGAAAACCGGCCTCATCGGTGGACTCCTCATCTTCGGACTTTCCCAAACGCGCCCCGAAATGCTGGCGGCCGCACCCATCGCCGCCCTCGCCCTTCTCCTCGGCCAAGGATTGAGACACTGGAAACTGGGCCTCATCGTTATCGCCCCTCCTCTTGGCAAGTGCCTACGCCGCCTTTCTCGGCAACAGCGCCCGACGGCCCCTGTATTTTTTTGTTCTCGGCCTCTGCGCCTTTTCCGGCCTCTTCTTCAGCTTCCACCAATTCACCACCTGGCAGGGCCGCTACATGCTGCCAGCCTTGGTCGTCCTCGTCACACCGGCAGTCGCTGTGTTTTCCAACTCAAAATTCAAAATTACTCCTCGGCCCCGCCTACGGCTTTGCTCTCTGCTTCCTTTCTCTCCGCCCCCTCGCGAGCTTCGCCGATGCCCCCAATCAACGCACAGTGGAGCCCGCTTTTGTGAATCCTCCCTCTGACGCAAAAACCTTTCTTGTCCAGGAAGTCCAGTCCGCCTACTACCACCCCGAATTGCTTCACATCAGCACCGAGGGCCTCATCACTCCCGAGGCTTACAACGCTTCCAAACAGGGAAAAACCCTTTACGAATTTATCATGAAACTGCGTCCCGATCTCGTCGGCTTCGGCAACTATCCGATCAAAGATCCCGACGGCCTCCAAGACCTCATCAACAACGCGGCCATTGCCGAAAAAAACCTCACATTCAAAAATCTCAAACTCATCTACTTGGGCCAACTCGCCGGCGCCGGCCCCGTGTTCACGGCCCAATTCGAAGACAATCAGAATCAGGAGCCGAATGATGATTTTTAAATGATCAATTTCACTATAGACCCTTGGTTACTTCCCTTCCTCCCATCCAATATTTACAATCCCTCGTCACTCGCCACCCCCCCCGCAGAGCCTTCCGCGGGACAAGTCGGCGGGACAAGCCCGCCACTCACCATTTTGCCTCCGAATCATTTTCACCTTTGATCTGCCCCACATTGCGATATATACATATTTGATGATTGATACATACAATATGAAGGAAGCTCAGGCGCAACTGACCAAGTTGTGTCGAGGCGACCGCCAATTTGTCATTGCCAATCGAAATAAACCCACCTTCGTGGCCATGCCAGTAGCCGACTACGAAGCCCTCATGGAAACGATTGACGTCCTAGCAGACCCCGCCGCCATGCAGGAAGTGGTTCGGGTTAAAGCGGGCCGGGGGACCTACCAGACCCTCAATCTCGACGATGAAGGTTTCGGCCTCTGAGCAGGTCCAGGGCTGGCTCACCTCTCTCCCTCCGGAGACGAAGCATAAAGTCCGCCTTGGCCTTCGTCAGCTGGCACAAAGCAAGGGCGACATCAAATCAATCGCACCTCCTCTCGATGGATTCAATCGCTTGCGAATCGGAAGCCTTCGGATCATTTATAGGCAAACATCCCGGACGGAAATTCGGCTGGAATACGCAAATTCTCGTGACCGGGTTTATGAAACCTTCCAACAAATCGTCCGAGCGATGACAGAAAAAGGCCTATCATCGGGAGGGATAAAATAAGCTCACGCTGACCGTGAAAAAGCAAGAAAAAAGGACTGGCCCCTTCGGCTGTGCGTGAACATTAAGAATTACGGCAAAGCCGCTTGCCATCCGCCATCAACTTATTGATTTGTGATCAAATCCAGCGTATCACCTCCACTATGAAAACAAAATTTACAGCAATCTTGCGGTTTGAGGAAGACATGGTCGTTGCTTTATCCCCCGAATTGGATATTGCAAGCCAAGGCGAAACGCCGAAAGAAGCACTCTCGAACCTGAAGGAGGCAGTCACGCTGTTTCTGGAGAACGCCTCCCCATCCGAAATTGAGGGCCGTCTCTGCGAGGAATCTTGGATCACCCAATTTGAAGCCGAGTATGCCCCCGCGTAGAAAGTTTTCTGGGATTGAAATTTGTCGTCTTCTTGAGGCACATGGATTTCAGCAAGTTCGTCAGCGTGGCAGTCATCGAATCATGCAAATCCG
>JBBECL010000215.1:0-3339 GCA_040881805.1 Terrimicrobiaceae bacterium
CGATGTGATCCGGCTTTATGAAACAGTCGGCACCGGAGCCCGCGTGTCCATCCTCCCCGGTCCGTTGCCGCCCGCCCTTCTTCCCCCCCCGGCCTCTCCTCCCAATTCTTAGATTTTGCGGAGCCTTGAGGCAGCAGTCGGAGGTTGTTTTGACCAGGCCGTCCGGTTCACCTAATTCTGCCGGATCGTGGTTTCGCGGGGTGGTTTGGAATCGTCCAAATTCGGGTAATCGAGGGTGAAATGGAGTCCGCGGCTCTCTTTCCGGCTCAAGGCGCAATCGACGATGAGGGAGGCCACGGCGGCAAGATTGCGCAGTTCCAAAAGATCGCGGGTCACTTTGAAGTTCCAATAAAATTCCTGGATTTCTGAATGCAGATTTCTCAGCCGGGTGGCGGCGCGTTGGAGGCGTTTGTCAGTGCGGACGATGCCGACGTAATCCCACATGAGACGGCGGATTTCATCCCAGTTGTGATAAATCACCACGAGTTCATCCATATCCTGAACCTTCCCCGGCCTCCAGTCAGGCAGGTGGTAATCTTGGGATGGTGAGGGTTTGGGGAAAATATTGGCGAAGGCGCGGTGGGCAAAAACCACGCCCTCCAGCAGGGAATTGCTGGCCAATCGATTGGCACCATGCAGGCCCGTGCCGGCGACTTCGCCGATGGCATACAGACCACGCAAGGTGGTTTCTCCGTTCAAGTCGGTTTTGACGCCGCCGCACTGATAATGGGCGGCTGGAACGACGGGGATGGGATCTTTGGTGATGTCGATCCCGAGGGACAGGCATTTTTCGTGGATGGTGGGAAAGCGTGACGTGATAAAGCCGGCAGATTTGGCGGTGATATCCAAATAGACGCACTTGCTGCCGGTGCGCTTCATTTCGGCATCAATGGCCCGGGCGACAATATCGCGGGGGGCCAGTTCTTTCATGGGGTGATGGTTCTCCATGAAGCGGCGTCCCCCGGCATCCACCAGCAGAGCCCCTTCCCCCCGGACCGCCTCGGAAATCAGAAACGATCTCACCTCCGGGTGGAAGAGGCAGGTGGGATGGAACTGCACAAACTCCATGTTGGAAATGGTCGCTCCGGCGCGCCAAGACATGGCCACCCCATCCCCCGTCGCGATGTCCGGGTTGGTGGTGTAGAGATAAACTTTTCCGCAGCCCCCGGTGGCGAGGACATTCACGTCGCTCCGCAGGGTCTCGACGTCGCCCGTCTCGCAATCCAAAACATAACAACCCACGCAGACATTTCTCATCGCGAAACCCAACTTGCCCGTCGTGATAAAATCGACGGCCATGTGATTTTCCAAAATCGTGATCCCCGGGTGATTGAAGACCTGCTCGACAAGCGCCCGCTCGATCTCCTGACCCGTGGCATCGTGGGAATGAAGGACCCGGCGTTTGGAGTGCCCGCCCTCTCTGCCCAGATCCAATTCGAGCGCGCCATTTTCATCCAAGCGCTCGTCAAAATGAACACCCATGGCGACCAACTCCGCAATGCGTTCGGGACCCTCGGTGACCACCGCCCTCACCGTCTCCTCATTGCAGAGGCCCGCCCCTGCCACCAACGTGTCTTGGATGTGGAGGTCGAAGGAATCTTCCCTGCTCACCACACACGCCACCCCGCCTTGCGCCCATGCCGTGTTGGAATCCGCCAGCTTTTGTTTGGTCACCAAGACCACCGTTCCGACCTCGGCGGCTTTCAGGGCAAACGAGAGCCCCGCAATGCCGCTGCCAAGAACAATGGTGTCAAAGCTTCTCATGACTTCAATTTTTTTTGGCGGGGGGAAAGTTTGGGAACAGGAACGTTGTCGATCAGCCGGGTTTTCCCAAAAAAGACAGCCGTGGCCAGGCGGGCCGGGCGCTTGCGATCTTTGGCTGCTTGCAGGGTCTCGGCGTCCACCAGCTCGAGGTAATCCAAGCGCGCCCCGGGAACCTTTTGGAGTTGTTCGCGGGCCTTGCGTGTAAGCTGCCCGGGAGATGACGTCAGGGAAGCCGCGTTTTTCAGTATCTCATAAATCGACGGGGCGGCCTCGCGTTCCTGCGAACTCAGATAAACATTGCGCGAACTGAGCGCCAACCCATCGGGCTCCCGGACGGTGGGATGAGCCAGCATCTTCACGGGAAAGTTCAGGTCTCTGACCATTTTGTTGAGGATCGCCAATTGCTGCCAGTCCTTTTCCCCGAAGATGGCGATGTCCGGTTGGAGGATATGAAAAAGTTTGGCCACGACCGTGCCGACGCCTCGAAAGTGACCCGGTCGGGAAAGTCCGCAGAGGGTCTGTGAGAGGGATTCTTCCATGACGGATACCGAGAATTCCGGCAGATACATGCGGCTTGCTTCGGGTGCGAAGAGCACGTCCGCTCCGGCCGCTTCACACAAGGCCGAGTCCTGGCGGAAGGGGCGGGGATATTTCGAAAAATCCTCGGTCGGACCGAATTGGGTGGGGTTCACAAAAATGGAAACAATCACGGTGCCCGAATCTCCCGCCACCCGCCTCGCTTTATTAATGAGAGCCCGATGGCCGCGATGCAGGCCTCCCATGGTTGGCACCAACACGCGAGGATGACCGGCCTTGGCAAGCACGGAACGAACACCCGGAATGCTTTTTTTGATGATCATCCAAAAGTTGGTTGATCGGAGCCGCGACTCGTGATGCCCCCGCGCATGGAGGTCCCGTGAATCGGATGACTCATCACAGCATGAGACCCGCCTGTGGTCGGGGGAGTTGGGGGATTAAGGGGTGGCGGGAGAGGGGTCAAGGATGGGCGTCGGGGTGGGGACCGCCTCGGGCTGGAGATTCAGAGCCGGGACATTCAATTCTGTCGAAGCCGGAGCCTCTGCGGTGACTTCCACGGTCTCGGTCGTGACTTCTGCTGGCGCGACAACTTCCCCGGGCGTTGTGGATGCCGGGTCGGCGGGAGTCGTTTCTGCTGGTGCGGTGGTCGTGGATAGAACCTTCTGCTCAAACTGGGATGTCGAGGGCTGGTTGTGAGCAAAGGCGATTGCCAGGAAGAGGGTCACCACAAAAAAACCCACCCCCAGCCACACCGTCAATTTGGCAAGCACATGGGTCGTCTGGGCACCAAAAACATTTTCGGCTGCCCCCCCGCCAAATGCTGCCCCCAAGCCTTCGCTCCTAGGCAATTGCATCAGCACAGCGCACACCAAAATGGCGCAGATCACCACGTGAATAACCAATAAAACACCAATAAGAAGCGACATAGAACAGAAAACACTGTCAGAAAAACGGGCGCCTGTAAAGCGTGGTCCCAAGACTTTTTGCGGAAATCATGCAAGGTCAAACCGGTCAAGGTTCATGACTTTGGCCCATGCG
>JBBECL010000216.1:0-3339 GCA_040881805.1 Terrimicrobiaceae bacterium
AACCCCGATATCGAGAAACGGAGACTCTGTAAAGCTTCCAGCGAGATGTGCCCCGGCAGCCATTGCCGGGAAGACCTCGCGCTCCAGCGAGTGATTCCGCAGGGGCAGCGCGGTCAGGATTTTTTTTGAAATGAGATAGACTCCGCCATTAATGAGGCCGGGGTCGTGCGTTTCGCATTTTTCATGAAACGAGGTGATTTTACCGTCATCCATTCCGACGGTGCCAAAGCGGCTTGCGTCAGGAACGCGGGCCAGGGCGAGGCAGCCATCGGTTTGCGGCTCGCCGGCAACGTGCAGGAAGTGACTCCATTCCGGATCCAGCCAGGAGTCCCCATTCATTACAACCACGTGGGGAGAGGTCAGGAAGGGGCCTGCAAGGGCGAGAGCTCCTGCAGTGCCCAGCGGCTCGGTTTCGACCGAGTGTTGCAGCATCATGCCAAGCCATGAAGTGCCGGTCATCTCACGAACGAGGTCAGCCTTGTATCCGCAGCAAAGGGTCACGGAGCGTGCGCCTCGCAGTGCCAACATGTCGAGTTGATAAAACAAAAACGGGCGTCCGAGCACGGGCGCAAGCGGCTTTGGAACATCATCGACAACCCCGCGCAACCGTGTGCCCATGCCGCCAACGAGGATCGCAACATCTGTGTTGGTGAGAGGAAGCATGGGGATCAAATTTCAGACGTTGGCGTAACCGCTATTTTTGATGATCCGGTAGCCCTTGAGGAGTTCACGGATGCCGCGGTCGAGATCCCATTCGGGTGCCCAACCGGTTGCCAGGATGCGCAGATTCGACACGATATAATCCCGCTTGTCGGGATCTTCCCCGATCGGTGCCTCGAGATAAACGAACTCCGGCACATGTTTTTGAATCACCTCGCAAAGCTCGAGCTTGGTCAGGTTCGCATCTTCCAAGCCGACATTGTAGGGGCATCCGCGCATGGATTCAAAATTTTCCAAGCCGTGGAGAAACACTCGTGCCACGTCGCGCACATGGATAAAATTGCGTTTAAAGTGACCCTCAAAAATCACGACGGCGCGGTCGTTGAAAGCGCGATAAACAAAATCGTTCACAAGCAGGTCCAGCCTCATTCTTGGCGACATGCCGAAGACCGTGGCTAATCGGAAACTAATACTGTTTTCCCGCTCCAACACGGCCTCCTCCGCTTCGACCTTGCTGGTGCCATAGAGAGAGAGGGGTTTGAGCGGGGACTCTTCCGTGCAGGGAATGCCCGGTTGGCCGATTCCATATCCGCTGTTTGTCACAGGCATGAGAATGCGTTGATCGCGCGAGGACAACTTGCAGAGGGAGCGCACGGCATCGCGATTTGTAGAAACCGCACCGAGGGCGTCACGGTTGCAAAGTGGAGCGCCAACGAGCGCGGCCAACGGAATGATCACGTCGTGCTTCGCAAGCAGGGAGGCCAGGAGCACCTCATCCCGGCAATCCCCGCGCACCACATCGAATGTATCGAAGTGGCAGCATTCCAGCAAAGAAGTTGGACGGAACATGAAGTTGTCGAGAACCGTGACAGCATGGCCTTCTGCGAGAAGGCGGGGCACAAGAGTCGATCCGAGATATCCGGCTCCGCCGGTGACGAGGATTTTTTGCATGGACTTGCTTATCACCGTCGAGATCCCAAGGTCAACGGTTTGGAAAAGTGCCGCCCATCCAAAACACAAGCCGACATGCCTGAAAGCGCTGCGTGATTAGATCAGGAATCGAATCCCAAGCCCACGCGATAAATGACCCGTGCCAACAAATCGGATCAGCCATTCGAAAATCCCTACCAGAATCCCCCCACAGCCTTGTCATCTTTTGCGTCGTCTCGGTGTTGGGTGAGCAGAGCTTTGAGGGGGTCATTGGCTTGGAGGATTTCGTCGGGAAGTTTGAAGATTGCCGACCAGCGGCGTTCCTTTTCATTGGCCTCGGGGTTGGCTTGGCTCTCCAGATGGGTTTGCCATTTTTCGAGATCGCCGAGAAGCCGGAAGAATCGGCTTCGCCAGGTGGCCGCGGACCGCTGCGATTCGTCCAGCCAACCCACAAGGTCAAGTCGGTCCACGGAGGCCAGCCGTTGCTCGGCGGCTTCTGCGGTGGTCTCGACCCCGGCAAGAATCGAGTGCCAGATCACGAGATAAATCGGGTGGCGCGACTCGCGTTTGGCTTTATAGCATGCATCGCACCAAAGTTCCTCTTTCAGGATGCCTTTGAAAACCGAGCAGCCCCGAATCAGGTTCCCCACATGATAATTGCCCATGAAGCTCTCAAATTCTTTTGTCTGCACAGAAGAAATCTCCTCCCCGCATTCCGGGCAGGGAATCGGCTGCTCAAAATGGATGGTGTCAAACATGCCCATAACCGGAATTTATGCCGATGACCATCCGGATGTCGAGGACGCAGTGGGAAATGGAGAAGGGGGGAGAGAAATTTGAAACTTGAGACCTGAGACTGGAAAAGTGAAAAGTGGAAGTGAGGTGAAGAGGTGTGATCTAGAGCGGGGCAATTTCCAAGTCTGGCGCTACATGTCGGAAGTGGTTTTCAGTGTTCAGCTTTCAGTTTTCGCTGGGAGGGAGGGGGAATGGAGAATGCAAAAGTTAGAGTGGCGGGTGAAGGGCACGTGCGAGTATTTTTAGTTCTTTTGGTAAGGAACCTCCAATTGGCTTAGCATGGGAAAATGCTTGTCGTTGAGCGTCACCAACCTGAGCCCGTGCAGGTCGGCCGTCGCAGCGATGAGACAATCGGCGAGACCGCACCCGTGGGACGGGCGAAAATTGCGCGAAAAGAGCCCTCCAACCTCGGCAATCTCGGATGTCATCGGAAGGGATGTCATGGCCGAAATCATTTCTGCCAGTTTCGTCTGCTCCTCGCCACTGCGCACGCCTTGATACAGTTCGGCAATGTTCATGACGGAAATGAAGGCTTCCGCAACGTTAGCCTCGACAAATGAGACGGCCTCCAAGTGTCCCCGGAGATAGTCAATCAGGATGTCCGTATCGAGCAGTTTGGCCATCAGAACCGGTCGAAGGCCGCCCGAATTTTCCGTGCGTCGGGAAGATTCGGGTGGTCCGCCCACATTCCACGCGCGCTCCTGAGCGCCCTGAGTCTCCTGTTGGCGTCCCTGCGGTCGATAAACTCATCGATCGCTTGACGGATCACCTCGCTTTTTCCATGCCCGAGACTCTTGCTGATGCGTGCGAGTGAAGTGCTTTCCTCCTCGGTGAGATAGACCTGAGTCCTAATCATACAGCATACTGTATAGACTGCACTCGGGATGTCAACCGCAAGGAAATGAGGGGGCGCATCTGGGCGCATCTCTGATGCAAACCACAGGGGGAACGTGC
>JBBECL010000217.1:0-3289 GCA_040881805.1 Terrimicrobiaceae bacterium
GTGCGGCCAGCACAAACGGCGCATAGCGCAACTGACAGTTGATCGCGGCATGCAGATTCCTCTCCCGACAGACGCGCAGAATTTCCCGGGCCTCCTCCAGATTTTCCCCCATGGGCTTCTGAATCAAGACCCAAGACCCCTCGGGGAGAGTCCGCAGCGCTCCTGCAAACATCGAGGCGGGAAGCGCAAGATCGTAGATCACATCCGGAGGCGCCGCGTCCACCATGGCCGCCAAATCACCAAAAACCCGCTCGACAGAAAATTCCTTCGCCAAAGACTCTGCGCGTTCCACCGTCCGGTTCATCAAGCCCCACACCGGAAACCCGGCCATCCGGTAAGCTGGCAAATGCGCGTCTTTCACAATCCCCCCCGTTCCGATGATGGCGATGGGGAATTTCTTGGCGGGGAGATCCGGGCGGGTGACAAGAGGGGAACTCATGATTTGATGATATTCTTATGCGAAATTTTATTTTGCAAATAAAATCGTCATGAACTTGGATTGTGTGGTGAAGGATGGTAGAGGATCAGAGTCATGAGTGAATCGCCCTATCGTGTGCCGGCCTTGGAAAAAGGATTGGATCTTTTGGAGGCCCTGGCTGGCAGCCCGGATCCTCTCACTCTGACAGCACTCGCGAAAGCTGTGGGGCGGAATAATAATGAGATTTTTCGGATGTTGAGCTGCTTGGAAGAACGCGGGTATTTGCGCCGCGACGCTGGTGGGAGCTATCGCCTCTCGCTGAAATTATTCACCCTGGTGCAGGCCATGGAACCGGTCCGCGAGTTGGTTCGTGCCGCTGCACCGGAGATGAGACAATTGAGCGCCGAGATCGGAGAATCCTGTCATCTTGGCGTTCTTGAGGGCTGCGAGTTGGTGGTGATTCACCGCAATGAAGGTCCGCGTCCCGTGCGGTTGGCCGTTGAGGTGGGGGGGCGTTTCCCTGCCCTTCGCACGGTTTCCGGCCGACTGCTTTTGGCCTCGCTCCCCGGGGAAGAGCTGGCGCGCGCCTTGGCTGGCAGTGCGGAATGGAAAAAGCTCGGCGGCACCGAACGCAAGAATTTACAAAAGCTACTGGTGCGCATTGCCCGTGAGGGGATTTCGACGGCGGTGAGTGAAACGGTCGAGGGGGTTGCCGATGCGGCGGTGGAATGCGGGCTTCCGGGGACAGCCATTCATGCCTCCCTCGCGGTGTCCATGCTTCTGCCAGCGCATGCGAAAGTCGATCCTCGAAAATTCGCGGGACCGCTTCGGCAGTGTGCCAATCGCATCCGCCAACGCCTCGGAGGCGGAACCGAAAAAGTCTGAATATCGGGTAAACCTCGGAGGCTGTGAATTATTTGGGGTCCAATTTCTCGCCGGTTCCGGGGCTGACGTGCTGCGCCGATCGGGTCGTTTATCCCCGCGACGGGGTTGGGGGTTCCATGACACAGCTTCTCTCCAGCCAAGCAGCGAATTCACCTCCTTTGATCTCCCCGGCAGCCAGGGCAAGGGTTTGAAGAACGGCTTCTTCTTCGGGGGCTTCCAAGGACCACCCATTGATTCCGAGGAAAATATAAGCCGCCATAAATCCGGCGCGTTTGTTTCCATCCAGAAACGGGTGATTTTTGACGACGCCCTCGGCGGTGGCCGCTGCCATCTCAAAAAGCGTCGGGTTGCCGTATGGGTGGAGATGGACTGGCCTATTCAAGGCAGATTCCAGCAAACCCTCGTCCCGAATCCCCGGGAGGCCTCCAAACCGTACCAGCAGTTCACCTTGAACTGCAAGAACAGCATCCCGCGAAAGCCAGTTTGGCCCGCCACCCGCTTTCACTTTGCCAATTCGCGCAGCGCGTTGCGATAGCGAGCCATTCCTCTATCAGCAACCCGCATCATGTCTTCAAACCCGGGACTCTCCGGAGTGATCGAGAGAGCGCTATTGGGCGCTTCGGTCAAATACAACGTGGCTCCCTCTTTTACACGAAGGCTTTGAAGCGCTTCTTTGGGCAAGACAATTCCAAGTGAGTTTCCAATCTTGCGAACTTTGGTCTGGATGATCATGGAATAACAGTCGTTATAACATTTCAGATTGTCAATTTCCAATCGACCCAGCCCCTCTGACATGAGCGTCCCGTTTCGAGATTCAAATAAAAAGTGCCGGCGGCGGGACTCGAACCCGCACACCCCTTTCGGGATAACGGATTTTAAGTCCGTTGCGTCTGCCATTTCGCCACGCCGGCGGTTGGGTGGGAATACGGAATGATCCTACGGAATGTCGTAGCTGGCGGGAAGTCGAATTCGGGGGTGGGTCTTTATTTCTGGCGTTAGCCCCATGGCCCGAGCACGGCGGGGCATCCGGCGGGCGGATCTCCCGGTGCTTCGCGCTTGCTTCGGGGGTTTTTCCCGACGCACACTTGATGGCTTGAAAACTCTGCGCTCCAAATTCGTTCTGCCGATGTCGTCGCCGGCGATTGAGGACGGGGCGGTGCAGGTGGAGGGGGACCGGATTGTCGGCGTGGGGCGGTGGGAGGATTTTCAAACGCCCGATGCCATCGATCTGGGAGAGTCCGTTCTGATGCCGGGGTTGATCAATGCCCATTGCCACTTGGACTACACCTGCCTGCGGGGAACCATTTTGCCGCCGGAAAATTTTGCGTCATGGATCGCACGCCTCAATGACATCAAACGTACCTTGACCGATGACGATTACGTGGCGTCGGTGCAACAGGGTTTGGACGAATCGCTGCGCACGGGGACCACCACGATACTGAACATTGAATCGTTTCCGGAAATTCTGCTGAAACTGAAGCGCCCGATCCCCCGGGTCTGGTGGTTTTTGGAGTTGCTGGACATTCGAAGTCGTATTGGCACCGAAGAATTGATCGCGGGGGCGCTGGCCCTGCTTGACCAACCCGCGGATTGGCTGGGTGGTCCCGGGCTTTCTCCTCATGCCCCCTTCACGACTTCGTTGGCCCTCTATCGCCTGGCTGTCGAATGCGCGGCGCTTCGAAAAGTTCCCGTCATGACCCACCTCGCGGAGACGCAGGAAGAACTGGATCTTTTTGTGGATGGCACGGGGCCGCTTTATGATTTTCTGGCCAAGCTCGGGCGCGACATGTCGGATCTGGATGGTCGATCACCAGTGGTCCGGCTGTTTGAACCCGGCGTGCTCCCCAAGGGCGCGATTCTCACGCACATGAACGCCCTCACTGAATCGGATTGGGGCCTTCTTGCCTCGCGGGTCACGGAGTTTTCGGTGGTCCACTGCCCGAGGTGTCATTCTTATTTTGGTCGCCCGGAATTTCCCATTCAGCG
>JBBECL010000218.1:0-3279 GCA_040881805.1 Terrimicrobiaceae bacterium
CAACACTCCGATCACGGACTTTATCAATCATCATTACCGTCACTTCAACGCCGCCACGCTGAAAGATGCCGCCACGGCTTATGGGGCGCACCTTGATCAGGGCGGGGTCATGTTTATGACTTTGGCCGGAGCGATGAGCACGGCGGAGTTGGGGCTTTCCCTGGCTCAGATGATCCGCGACGGAAAGGTTCATGCGATTTGTTGCACGGGGGCGAACTTGGAGGAAGACGTCTTCAATTTGGTGGCCCATGACCACTATGTGCGTCTCCCGAACTACCGGGACTTGACGACGGAAGACGAGCAGGGGCTTTTGGACAGGCATCTCAACCGCGTGACCGACACTTGCATCCCCGAGATGGAGGCCATGCGGAAGATTGAGGCCGCGGTGTTGGCCCAGTGGGTGGCTGCGGATCAGGCTGGCGAACGGTATTTCCCGCATGAGTTCATGTATCGCATTTTGCTTTCAGGAAAACTCGAACATCAAATTGACCCGAAGAACAGTTGGTTGCTGGCTGCCGCGGAAAAAAATCTCCCCATGTTTGTGCCGGGTTGGGAAGACTCGACGCTGGGCAACATGTTCACGGGTCATTGCATCAGTGGGGACGTGAAAAATATCCACACCGTGCGCACGGGGATTGAATACATGGTTTCGCTGGCCGAGTGGTATCAGGCCAACTCGATGAACATCGGGGAGGTGGGGTCCATCGGGTTTTTTCAGATTGGCGGCGGCATCGCCGGTGATTTTCCGATCTGTGTGGTGCCCATGCTGCACCAAGACCTTCAACGACCCGAGGTTCCACTTTGGGGCTACTTTTGCCAGATCAGTGATTCGACGACCAGCTACGGAAGTTACTCGGGAGCGGTCCCCAACGAAAAAATCACGTGGGGCAAGCTGGGAATCAAAACACCCAAATATGTGATTGAATCCGATGCCGCGATTGTGGCCCCGCTGATCTTCGCGTATGTTCTTGGCTGGTAGCCCCCATGTTTGAAATCAAGCCACGCGAGAAAATGGTCGAACGAGCCCTTTTGGTGGGGGCTTACAGCGACCAGGCCGGGCGGGCTGACGCGGAAGATTTGCTCAAGGAATTGGAAGAACTGGTTCGGACGCTGGGGATTCCTGTGGTGGATAGGATATTGGTTTACATGCGGGAACCGCAGGCCCGCTATTTGATCGGTTCGGGCAAGGCCGGGGAGATTTGCGAACGCCTTCGTTCGAACGAGTGCGATGTCATCATTTTTGACAACGAGCTGACACCGGCGCAGCAACGGAATTGGGAAGTGCTTTCCAAGGTGCTGGTGATTGATCGCCAGGAAATTATTCTCGATATCTTCGGGGCACGTGCCCAAACCCGCGAAGCAAGGATTCAGGTGGATCTTGCGAGAATGAGTTACTCACTACCGCGCCTGACCCGGGCTTGGGGCCACCTTGGCAAGCAAGGGGGCGGGATCGGAGCCAAAGGCGAAGGAGAAAGCCAGTTGGAGCAGGATCGCCGCAAAATTCGCGGGCAAATGGACCGGCTTCGGCGGGAACTGGTGGAGGTGCGGAGTGCCCGTGCCACCCAACGCAAAGGCCGGAAACGGGCACCCGTTCCCAACGCGGCCATTGTGGGTTATACCAATGTTGGCAAATCTTCCCTGCTCCACCGCCTGACCGGCGCCAATGTCCTGGTGGAAAACAAACTCTTCGCGACCCTGGATACCACCACCCGAAAAATCGCCCTCCCCAACAAGCAACCGCTTCTTCTGACCGATACGGTCGGGTTCATTCGCAAACTCCCCCATGAACTCGTGGACGCCTTCCGGGCCACGCTGGAAGAAGCCTCCCACGCGGATTTTTTGATCCATGTGCTGGACGCATCTCATCCCCGCGTGATGGAATTTTATAACACCACCATGGAAGTCCTCGGCGACCTTGACGCCGAAACCAAACAGATGTTGGTGGTTTTTAACAAAATGGACCTGGTCGATGAGGAGAGCACAAAAATTATCCTTCGCCGTCATTTTCCAGAGGCCGTTTTTGTGTCGGTTCAAACCGGAGCCGGATTCGACGAATTGGTGGACCGCATTGGGGACTTTGTTGCGGCGGGAACACTGACCATGGAACTGAGTTTTCCACTGGATCGCTCGGACCTCCTGGCCCGGCTTCACCGCGAGGGAACTGTGCATGAAACGGAATATGGGGATGATGCCATTTCCGTGCGCGCCACGGTTCCATCCAAAACGGCAAGGACTTTGGCGGAGTTTGTGGTCGATGGTCAGAGCTCCAGTCCAGCGCTGATCACCCGGTAATCTCCACCCCTCGCGGTCAGCCCAAAATATAGGCCCGCCCCTATTGGCTGTTCCCTTGAATCCCATCCAATCTAAAAACCTTTGTGCATTTCCTCTTGCATGCCACCCCGATCGCGAGTAATGATTCGCCTCTTTTCAAAAAATTACCCGATGGCAGGCTCCAAAAAATCTCCCTCAAAATCCAAGGCTTCTCCCAAGACTTCTCCCAAGGCCAAAGCCGTGTCCAAAAAAGTGGTGACCTCAACGAAAGTTGTTGCTCCCAAGAAACCCAGCCAGCCAAAGAAATCCAAGGTGACCAAACAACAAAAATCTGTCGCGAAAGCGCCTGCCAGCAGCTCAAAACCCAAAGCCCCGAAAGCGGAAAAACCAAAAACTCAAAAGGTGGTCCCCTCGAAAAAGAAAGTCGTGGTGACAAAAGAAGAGGTCGTTCCCGCAAAAGTTTCGGCAAAATCTGCGGTTTTCCTTAAGAAGCAACGCGAGCGCCTGCTCATTCTGAAAGACACGCTCCTGGACTCCATGAACGGCGTGGCCAGAGACAGCCTGAGGTCCCGGGCCGAGGGAAGTGAAGCCAGCGCTTTTGGTATGCACCAAGCCGATGCCGGAAGCGATGCCTACGACCGGGATTTTGCTCTCAGTCTGCTTTCCATGGAACAGGATTCGCTTTACGAAATCAATGAAGCCATCAAGCGGATTGATGCGGGAGCCTACGGGGTTTGTGAAATTTCCAACAAGCCAATCCCCCATGCCCGGTTGGAAGCCCTGCCCTTCACCCGCTACACGGTGGAATGTCAGGCCGAACTTGAAAAACGAAATCGCTTCCAAAGCGTGCGTCAACCGGTAACCTCCCTCTTTGGTCTGAATGACGAAGGAGAAGAAGACAGCGAAAAAGACACCTCAGACTCGGAAGATTAAAACCTATGCCACAAGAAATCATCACGCTCGAATGCACGGAGGCCCGCGCGGAAGGGAAGCCCCCGTCCCGTTACG
>JBBECL010000219.1:0-21149 GCA_040881805.1 Terrimicrobiaceae bacterium
GGGCAGATGTCCGAAGATCTCCGGTACGCCGTTCAGATAGAGTTTGACGTTCTGGGTTGCCAGTGTGCCATCGAACACCATCACCACGTGATGCCATTCACCCACGGCAAGTTGGGTGTTATTGCTGCCCGCCGTGACGGCGGTGGACCCATTAAATGAAGCGGTTAGCCGACGCCCGCTGGTCAGCGCCAAGGTGTAGGAATTGGTTGAGGCACTGGTGGTCGTGCGTTTGGCCAGAATCGCGGTGGCTTGCCCACTGAAGGCCTGCATTTTGACCCAGACCGAGACACTCAGCTGCTGAAATCCATCAAGCGGACGATTTTCAGAGTCAGGGATTGCCACGCGCTGACCTGTGCCGTCAAAGCTGAGAGCCCCTCCCACACGACCTTCTGAGGGTTGCCAAACGGGCAGCGTCACCGGGTTGCCGATCGAACTCAATGTGCCAGGGCCAGGGGGGAATAGGGAAATATCTGCCGCGGTGGCTCCAGACGTTTCATCCAGCGGAAGCCGAACGAGCATTCCCTCAGTGCTTCCAAAAGCCGCCGCCGAGTCACTTGGCACATCGAGAACTCTGACCCTCACGTCCCTAGAGGTGGTTAAAACTCCATCTGCCGCGGTCAATCGAATTACATAATCTCCTGCGACGGGAAAAATTGCTGTTGTCGAGGCTTGGCTGGATGTTCCAAACGGCGCCGGGCTTGGTCCGCTGACTTGGCTCCATGTCAGGGTCAAATCCCCGGCACGCTCCGGTCGTGGCGTCACCACAGTTTGCAGCAACAACGAAGAACCCACACGAACCGATGCCGGGCTGACCGAGGGACTCACCAAATCAATGGCCGGAGCATCGGTGGTTTCAATAATCAACCGCGGGCGCGAATTTCCGCTGGCATAGCGGGTTGTGAAACGAATCTCACTCCCAAAAGCCATGGGTGTTTTTGTGAAGAGCCGGAGCCCCACTTTTTGATTGGGGTCGTTGTCAAGGACATGAAGGACATAGTCGGTCATATCAAACTCAACGGTCCCATAAGGCATGGCCAAGGTGGAGGCATTCTTGAGCTCAAACCCCGCTTCATCGACTGGCCGCGTCGCATGCGTCAGTGTGGCCTCATTCCAGGCGGGGCTTGGCCGAGAGAGAGCAGCCTGCACCACCCCATAGGCCGCAGTGTTGGTTCGATCATCGGCTGACATCACCAGCGTGGCTTTCACAATCCGGTTGTGATCAGGCAAGGCTGACACATCAAACCTCAGAAAAGATTCATAGTTGTAGGGAGGGCCTGAAATCAACATTCCCGTGTCTCGTGCGGCTCCTTTGCGCTCCGTGGTTCCCAGCAGGCTCACCCACTGCGTTGCCTCGGCAAAAAAGACATTGGGCTTTTCCGGGTAAACTTTCAGCGAAAGCTCGCGATCTGTTTGCACTCCAAAGCGGTCGGTCGCCCGCACCGTGAACAAAAATTCACCCGCCGCTTCGGGCTCCCCTGCAAGCACCCCATTGGGTGCGAGACTCAGTCCAGGGGGAAGAGCTCCCGCCACAAGACTCCATGTAAAAAGCGGAGTTCCACCACGGGCTTGAAGTTTTGCTGAGTAGGGCGTGGCCCAATAGGCGTCTTGCAGGCTGGAGGTGGCGACTGCCGGGACGGCTGGAGGATTGTCGAGGTCCACCCCCTGCCGCACTCCCAAGCTTGCGTTCCAAAAGGTTCCGCCACCGGTTGTTTCAAGACGCACGGCTCTGACCATGTAAGTCCATGCCCCACTGTTGATCGAGGTGTCTGTGTAGGTTGTCCCAGCGACTGGCTCGGTCGTTACCCGCTCATACGGCCCGCCCGCCTCGGTGGCCCGATAGACATGATATCCGCTGACCTGAGCATTTGGTGACGCCACCCATGATAACAGGGGATGTCCACTTGAAGGATACACACTCAAATCGCCGGGCGGTTCAAACAAAAACAGCCTTAAACTTGGGCACCCCATGTGTGCCATGAAAAGCGGGCCACTGGACTGGGAGTAAAGCGGATGAGTATTCCCCGGATACGACGTGCGGTCACTAATACTGACGCGAAACATGTCCCCCGCATCATACCCCATCCCCATCCGATGGTAGAGATACTGTGGCCCCCAAATCGACCACGTGTAGCTAAGCGTCATATTGTTTTCAGCCAGGCGTTTCTGCATGGCGTTGTGGTCAGAGGTGGAGTTTGGCACATACCAGTAACCCCAGTTGCTTTGTAGCCCGGTCCAGAACACAGCCTTGCTGCCATCGCTGCGGTCGGGGACACCGCTGCCTTTGAAATAAAAGAGGTGCGGTCCATTTTGTTTGGACCATGCCACGTCACGATCCATTGGGTTAAAAGTATCCCCATCCGTTGGGGCACTGTTTGCAATCGTGGTGTTGATAAGTTCAATATTTTCCATGCCTAGAACTCCCGGCAAGTTTCGAAGCATGGCTGATTGGACCTCGTCTCCTGTCGGGGGAGCGCTCATTCGGTTTACGGCCAGTCGGCCGGGCTGGAAATCCGGGCTGGCCGTTTTGTATCGATGCAGCTTCTCAAAATACGTTTTCAGGGCGTCAAATTCTGCAACCACATCATTCGAGAAGTCCACACGCCCGACTCCCAGTTCCAAGCGCTTATTGGACCCTCCGACGTCGCTCATGTTGGTGGGATCAAATTTATTGTCTTGGGGAGTGTTGATCTGACCATTTTTGATCGCCAAATCCCTTGCGGAGGAGGAGTTGTATTGAGCATGGTTGTTCCCGGCGTCGGTCCACACCCCATCCATATCTGCATAGTAGGCATCCGTCGCCGCGGCCACCTTGTTTCCATGACCATCGGGACCCAGATAGCCGATTCCTGATCTCGCCACCGGAACTTTTCCAAGGAGAACCACATTTTTTAGCCCGCCCGGATATTCATTGGAGAGATCAATGAGAGCCTCGCGAATAGCCACGTGATGCGGGGTTCCTGAGGTGAGAGATCCGACACTGAGGGTTGCCCCGGTTCCCGCCGTATTGCCAACGATGGCCACGGGGTTTCCCGGAGTGAAACCACCCCCACCATAATGAACTATTACGGAGGTGATGGCCCCGGCAGTGACCTTGAGCTGACCAAATGCCATGGACGAGCCACTTGTGAGGGCGACGAACTGATCGTTCACGTAAGAGGAGCCTCCTGCAACCACATTTATCGCAGCCAACGCATTTGTTCCCGTGTTGTTGGCCAAATAATCGGCTGCCCGCGGAACCACGATCTCGTGGACAACCCAGCCATCCAATTCCAAATCCTCCAAATACTGCGCGTATTCGACGGGCAGCCGCAAAGGCACGTCTTCAGCGACCACAACAGCCATTCGCCCACGGGAAAGCGTCTGGTCCACTTCAATGCCAGCCAAAACATTTCCCCTCAAATTGGGAAAGGCGGACGTGGTCGATCCCACCCCATACTCGTAAAGTTCACCAACCTCCACGCCCGTATCCGTCCAGATCCTGGGTGCCGAGGTGACTTCAACGTTTTCCAGGTATGTCCATGTCAGCGCCCCTGGAGATTTCCGAAAAATCTTGTAGGTTCCCGCCTTAAAAATTCGAAGCTGAATCTGCAATGGGACCTTTGTCACCTTGGCATCCATGGGCACCGTAACGCTGTCCAACGCGAGCAAATACCCTTGAGGCGCAACCCACTCGCCGGTGCCGGAATATCTCCAAGCCTGGGCCATTGCCGGAGGAGATAAACACAATAATCCAAAAAACATCGCCACAGCCAAAATGTGGGAACCCTGCGGGCAGCACGTCTTGGGGTCATGTAAAAACTTTCCGAGTGAGGTGAACGCCGGATTGTCTTGAGAGTTCAGCAGTGATGGGGAAAAAGATTTCATAGACTTGGGACGATGGGGGCGGAGAGGAGATATTTGCTGTCCGCCTATAGATTTCCATGATTAACAGTGACGTTCAACAAGAAAAATCATTCCTTTGATGTTTTTGGATTTTCAGAGCATGATCATGCTCCGGTTTGTGTTTTCCAAAAGCAGAGAGCGCTCACTCCGAATCCGTCCGCGCAAACTCTGGCTTGTTGGAGCCACCGAGGTGTCGCCGCCCAAGGGAGAAGAACCTATTTGCTGGCGATTGTGGATAGAGGCTGGCTCGCTCAACCACCCCGGCAGCAACACGCCCTATCCGAATTATTTCACAGCTTCTTACAGACTTTTGCGGGAATTGGTCCAATGGAGCCAGAGGGTGGAAAATCCTCCGAGGATGAGGTTGGCCCCGATGACGAGGCCGAAGAGCACATCGCGCTCGCCCACCGTTCTGGTGAAGAGGAGGATGGCCCCGAGGAGCATTCCCAGCCCGGTGAGGAGCGTTCCCACGTAGTGCAAAAAGGGACGGCACCGGATGGCAACGCCTATATGCGCCAGCCCATTCACTCCGAACGCGATCCCGAACAATCCGCCGGCCCAACCCGCCAGGTTTTGGGTGTCCAGCAAGAGGGCTCCCCCGGCGGCAATGTTTAGGAAAGCAAAAAACATGGTGCCAAGAACCTGGCTCCACGCCCGACCATGAAAGGCATAAATGATTTCCGAGATCCCGGAAACAACAAGAAACGCAGCGAGGATCCAAATTGAGCGGTGGGCGGCCACGGCGGGCGCGATAAACGAACCAATTCCGAGGCCGATGGCCAGAAGCCCGAAGGCTGCGGACGCGGGAACGGTCGGGGCCTTTTCTTTCCAAAACCGCTTGTCATCGGTTTCCGTCCTGGCAAGGGGTGCCAGATTGCGGGCTTTTTCAATCCGCTCCATTTTGCGGCGAAGCCGATCCGCCCAGTCCTGGCATTGGTTGCTAAAAAACGAATAATAATACCCGTCATCGATCTCCGCGAGGGCCTCCTCGGCAGCGGCTGGGTGGAACTTCCGTCCCACCAACCAGTAACCATTTTTGGAAATGTCTTGGAGGGTGTTGATAGGTTTCCCGAATTCTTCCTCGCTGAATCGTTTGCCTTTTTCGCTGTAACCCATGTTTTTGGTCACTTGGTCTCCCTCGATAAAAAAGAGGTGTTCGTGCACAAACTCAATGTTGAGGGCATCTCCCAAGCGATTGTTGGTGACGGGGGCAATCCACGAAAACCCATCGAGGTAACGTTTGCCAAACTGACAATAAGGCTGGGTGGGTTCCAAAGTGTTTCAGGGGGTGGCGTTGAGGACTTCGGTCACGACGCGCAGGGTTTCCCCGATGTCGGGTTCCGAGTGGGCCAGCGAGAGGAACCCGGCTTCATATTGGGACGGCGCAAAATACACCCCCCGCTCCAGGCAGCCATGAAAAAACCTTGCAAAGGCGGCCGTGTCACTCGCCTTGGCCTCCTCCAAATTCCGAATGGGTCCCTCCCGGAAAAAGAGGCAAAACATCGAGCCGATGCGGTGAAACGTCAGCGGGCGTCCGGCGATGGCTTCGCGGACACCCTCTTCGAATTGCTGTCCGATTTCCTCAAGCCGCGACCATCCACCCAACCGGATCAATTCGCGAAGTTGAGCCAATCCCGCCGCCAGGGCGAGAGGGTTGCCGGAAAGCGTGCCCGCCTGATAAACCGGCCCGGTCGGCGAAAGATGATCCATGATGTCAGCACGCCCGCCGAAAGCTCCCACCGGCAACCCGCCTCCGATCACCTTGCCAAGGGCCGTCAGGTCCGGCGTGATGCCAAAGATTTCCTGCGCCCCGCCGGGAGCCAGGCGAAAGCCGGTCATCACCTCATCAAAAATCAGCAGCGCCCCCTCCTTGGTTGTGATCTCGCGCAGGAACTCCAAATACCCCGGTTCCGGCAAATAGAGCCCCGCATTGGCGGGCACGGGCTCAAGAATCACGGCGGCAATTTCTCCCGGGTTGGCGAGGAAGGCCGCGCGGACCGCTTCGGGGTCATTAAAAGGAATGGCCATGGTCAGCGCGGCAAGGGCCGATGGGATTCCGGCACTATCAGGCTGCCCGTGGGTCAGTGCCCCGCTTCCGGCTTTGACCAGCAGCGAATCGACATGTCCATGATAACACCCGTCAAATTTGAGAATTTTGTCGCGACCCGTGAACCCTCTGGCCAGCCGGATGGCCGACATCGTGGCCTCGGTGCCGCTGCTCACCATGCGAACTTTTTCCACCGACGGCACCAACTCACAAATGGTCTCCGCCATGTGAACCTCCTGCGGGTTGGGAACTCCAAAACTCAATCCCGAAGGGGCCGCACCGCAGACAGCCGCGATGACCGCATCCGGCGCATGACCCAAAATCGCCGGGCCCCATGTCCCCACATAATCGATCAACTCCCGGCCATCCACGGTGTACAGCCGACACCCCGACGCGGAGGACACAAAGAAGGGGTCACCCCCCACAGCCCGGAACGCCCGGACCGGCGAGTTCACCCCACCGGGAATGCGAGCAAGGGCCGCCTGAAAAAGTTGACGGGAAGTCATGAGAATGTCAAACCGTGATCCCCTTCACTTTTTGAAATGATTATTCGTCAAACCTTTTTTTCAACTCGACGAGAAATTGACGCCCCCGTTCCGGATCGCCACGCCGCTGCCGCACCGCAAAGCGCGCCTCGGCCTGTCTTTCTGCAAGAACATGAGTGACAAAATTATCAAAGAGCCGCTGGACGCTGGTTCCTGAGGCTTTTGCCGCGCCTAGCAGGGCTTGGTGCCTGGATTCATCGCATCGGTAGGGGATTGTTTTCATCGCACTTTTTTGAGGTGTTCAGATGGTGTCACCACCTTCGGCAGGAAAAAATGGATTTCCGCATGCTCAAAGTCACGAACATTATGTGTGACCAAGTGTTCGGCGCCGCAGGCAAAAGCCAACTCAAACACGTGGTCATCATCCTTATCAGGAAGATTGGGTCTCCAGCGAAAGTAAATCTTTTGCCAGCGAGCGGCAGCACAGAAATCATCCAGAAGCATTTCTCGTTCCGCCCGCGTCACAGGCACATCCTTCCAAAATTCCACACGAGATATCAAATCCTCATATTCCGCGTAGAGAGCGGCCCCCAGGAAGGCCTGATCTTTGCGTGACAGGCAACGGTCCATGACAAGAGCACTGGCACCACCGCCCCGACGCAGGGCAGAGACAAAAACATTGGTATCTTGGACAATATCCATACGCGAAAATGACATCACCGGCGATGTCATTCAAGAATTTCTTTGCAAGAACAAGGTGAAGGACATTTGCGGAGAGGCTGGTTCGCACGTAAAAGATGGATTGTGGGGAACGAGCGACTCAAGCAACAAGATCCGGAATTCGTGAGAGAAACCTTTGCGGGGATTTCCACGCGGTATGATGTGGCGAACCATATCCTGAGCGGTGGCGTCGATTTTTTTTGGCGGGCCAAAGCGGCCAGGCTTGTGGCGGAGGCCCACCCGGCACGAATTCTTGATCTGGCGACCGGGAGCGGGGATTTGGCCATGGCCCTGAAAAAGGCCAACCCCCGGGCGCAGGTGGTGGGGGTGGATTTTTGTTTGCCGATGTTGGAGATCGCACAAAAGAAGGGCATGACCTCTTTGATCCAGGGGGACGGGTTGGCACTTCCCTTTCAGGACGCCACCTTCGATGCCCTCACCGTGGCGTTTGGTTTGCGCAACATGGCGTCCTGGGACAGGGCACTCAAGGAAATGGCACGCGTGCTCCAACCCGGCGGTCTCCTGTTGGTCATGGATTTTTCGATGCCAACAAACCCGCTTTTGCTTCCGCTTTACCGCCTGTATTTGCATCACGGCCTCCCCCGCATCGCCGGCCTGCTCACCGGGCGGCCCGAGGCGTATGATTACCTGGGCGAATCGATTGAGAAATTTCCGCGCGGAGAGACGATGCTCCGGTTGGTGGAAGGCTGCGGATTTGAATCTCTCCGCGCGTTTCCGTTAGCGTTTGGAGTCGCTGCGATCACGGTCGCGAAGCGAAAGCCATAATGTCGAGGCCCCGGTGCCCCCGGAAAAATCAGAGGGCGCTTCCGGGGATTCCATCCGCAGGGGAACCTTGAGGGATCTTCTTAAAAGTTTCCCGAGCGCGTCCTGCGGGAGCCGGGAGCAATTCGTCGAGACGAGAAGTTTCGCAGACGGCGCCGCACAGGCCAGTGCCATCTCCACCAGCGCCGGAAGGTCGTTCCCGGCACGAAAAACCCGCCCTCCCCGTCCCCGGGAAAAAGTCGGCGGATCCAGGATGATCACATCGAATGTTTCTCCCCGCCGCGCCAAACGCGGAAGAACATCAAACACATCATCCGCAAGAAAGCGGTGACCGGTTTCCGCAAGCCCGTTCAAAGCAAAATTTCTTCGCCCGCGGGTGAGGGATTGTTTGGACAAATCCAGGCTGGTGGTTCGGGCACCGACACTTGCGCCGCACACCGAAAACGAACACGTGAAGCTGAAACAATTCAGGACCCGCTCCGGCTGAAAGGATCGCACCTTGGCGCGGTTGGCCCGCTGATCCAAAAACAGCCCGCACGAATAACCCAACGAAAAATCGACTTCATAAAAAAGCCCCGCTTCTTTGGTGAGATAACGATCCTTGCAATTGGTGGAGGTTGAGTCACCGGGTGGGTGAGTCGCAATCTCCGGGCGCGATTCCTTCAGGGGATGATTCGCCGGATGATGATCGCCGGAAGACCACACCTTTTTGGGCGCATCGGATGACCCCGGCCCCTGCACGAGCTTCCGTGCATAAATGGCCTCCAGCGGCGGCCCAAGGTCGGGGCGCAGACAAATTTCGTCGATCAATCCCCCGGGCAGCCCGGCATCATGGGAAACCAGGCAGGCCGCTCCGAAACGTTCGACCCAACACCCCGGCGAAGACGCCAGGCGGTAACAATCCGTCCCTTGGGAGAGGAGGTCATCGATGGTTTCTTTGGCAACCCAAACCAGCTTGGAAGGCACGACCCGCACGCGATCAGGACTTGGGTGCATCTTGGGGAAGAGGCAGGGGCGGCAGGGGGCAATCCATGGCATCGGCAATCGCACGAAGCACTTCGTATTCGTGGGGACCGATCATGCCATCGCTGGCAGCCGCTTGGGCGCAGGCTTTGAGCACCGTGCGTTTGACGTCCGGGGCCGCCTCGGCCAAACGATCCAGGGCGGTATCAATGGCCGCAATTTCAGAGCGCTCGTCCAAGGCCATTTTGTGCGATGACGGTTTGAACAACAACTCTCTCACCCCCCCGGCAAAAGCGGCTTCCCGGCTTTCCTGGTCGGGGTGGCCCACAATCGCCAGAGCCGAGAGCAGGGTGTTGATATCGGGCAGAAGGGGAATGATCGAGCGGAACTTGACTTTGGCGCCGGTGCTTTTGCTGAAGTAAAGATCGAGGTGGCGGAGAAGCACTTTCTGCAAAACAAATTCGAACAAATCAATTTGCTCGTCGCTTTCGATGAGGTGACGGACATTTTTTCGAAACGTTTGGTATTGCCCGGTGGAGAGGTAGCGCAGGGTCGGAATTGCGAGGTCGATGAGGGCGATCCGTCCCGCACCTTCAATCTCCTGACGCTTCTCAAAAAACTTCAACATCTCCACGCGGACCGCCTCCTCCGCCATGAAGCCTTCCAATTGTTTGGCGCGGGGTTCGTCCTTGGCATCCAACACGAGCGAAAAAACCAGAGCCATGGCCGAGTGCATCTCCCGGGTGGCATTTCGCGAGAACTCGGGCAGGCCGGCCAGCAGCGCGGCCGCAAAACCCATGGGAGGACCTTCGGGACGGGCAAACACACCGGCCGCCAACGGGCGATTGGGCAGAGGAGGCGGCTTGGGGCTTGCGCGGGGCGGAGGCGTGGTATCCACACTTGACGGATCAAAGTTGGGGGCAATGGCCTTCACCCTCTCCGGGATGGGAGGGTGGGTCGCAAAAAGATCAAAAATCGAATCCCCCATCCCGTTTCCAAAATACATGTGACTGGCCTCCTCCGCGCGGGGACTTGTCAGCCGTCCGGAAAATTTTCCGATTTTCCAAAGTGCTCCGGCAATGCCCTGCGGGTTGCGGGTGTATTGGACCGCCGCGGCGTCGGCCAGGAATTCCCGCTGACGGCTCACCGCCGACTTGATGAGGTTTCCGAAGAACACGCCGATCCAGCCCACCAAATAAAGCGCCAGCCCCGCCCCGAGAAGCGCAAGCACAATCCCCCCGCCCTCTTTGCGATCTCCGCGGGATCCCCCGCCATCCGACGGCATGTAGAATGTGATCCGAAGCAGGATGCCACCCAGAATGGCAATACACAGAATCCCATTCAAAAGCCCCATCAGCCGGATGTTGAGCTTCATGTCCCCGTGAAGAATATGACTGAATTCGTGGGCAATCACCCCCTGAAGTTCGTCCCGGTTCAGGCGCTCGATGGCGCCCCGTGTGATGCCAATGGCGGTGTCGCCCGGCCCGTGCCCGGCCGCAAACGCATTGATCGCGGGATCGGGGAGCAAATAAATTTCCGGCACGGGAACCCCGGAGGCAATGGACATTTCTTCCACCACATTGATCAAACGTTGCTCGGCGGGGTCGGTGGAATGTTGATGCACCAACTCCCCTCCAAGCATCGTGGCCACCACGCGTCCCCCCTGCGAAAGCTCGACCATTTTCACCAAACTCCCACCCGTAACAAGCGCCATCACCCCGCCAGCCACCCAGAGGATCAACTCGGGATCATGCCACGGAATGTCCAAGATCAACGAAAACACCAAATCCAGCACAACAATAATGCCCAGCACGGCCAGCCCGAAAAACACCACGAGTAATCCGGTTTTCTTCCGTGCGCGTTCTTGCCTGTCAAAAAAGTCCATGTTGTCAGTAAACGAATCTCCACTCTCTCAACCTGTCCGTCATCGGGCAAGCCCGGGGAAAAACAATCCGTGGACGGTCAAGGGACAGCCAAACCCTGCCCATTAAAGAACGGGCTGGCGCATGCGCGAGGCAACACTTGCCATGCCCCGACAAATCAGACACACAAGACACCAGTGAAAGTCATCTTTGCCGTCGTCCTTGCCAAGTGTCCCCGGTCATCGGCAGGCCACACCTGTGCCATCATGAACTGGGCGCTGGCCTTTCGTGAAATGGGATGGGATGTCTGGCTGGTGGAACACCTCCTTGATGCCGAGATGGAGGCACCGGAACCGGGTTTCACGCGGAGCCCACAGGAGGAGTTCTGGTATGCCACCACGGCAGAGTTCGGGTTCACCGAGCGGCAATGCCTCCTCATCAATGGCACGAGCCCGGACCTCGACAACTTCCGGTCCGCCGCGGCGGAGGCCGATATTTTTCTCAACTACTCCGGCCAGTTCAAACGAATGGACCTGATTTCCAAAAGCACGCTGAAGTGTTATTTGGACGTGGATCCTGCCTTCACCCAGCTGTGGGTTGAGACTTGCGGGGTGGACATGAATTATGAGGGCCACGACCGGTTTCTCACGGTGGGAACAAATCTCAATGGAGCAGACGTTCTCCTGCCACCATCCAGCCAGGACTGGATTCCCGTTGCTCCGCCGGTGGTTGCCGGTTATTGGCGCGATCGGCTTGGGGCAATGCCACAAAGAGGCCCCTGGAGCACTGTTTCCCACTGGTATGGATACAATGACCTTCTTTGGGACGGGCACACCTATGGCGGGAAGCGTCACTCCCTGCTCGGCCTGTGCGAGCTTCCCAAACTTCTGGGCGCCCCCCTTGCGATCGCCACGGATTTGGAGAGATCTTGGGGTGACTATGAGGAATTTGAGGCGACCGGGTGGCACATCCTTCCCGCCTCCGGGGTTTGCAAAGATGTGGACACCTACCTGGCCTTCCTTGCGGGCAGCAGCGGGGAACTGGGCGTCGCCAAGCAAGGATACATCGTCTCGCGGGGGGGATGGATCAGCGACCGCAGTGTCACCTATCTCGGCTTCGGCCGTCCGGTGATGCTTCAAGACACGGGATGGACCGCACACCTTCCTCCGCAGCCGGGCTTGATGCCATTCCGGACCCCCGCCGAGGCAGCGGCTGGGATCAAGGAGATGGAGTCGGATTATGACGCCCATAGTCAGGGCGCTTTGTTGCTTGCCAAGACGGTGTTTTCACCACAGGGGGTATTGACCAACCTGATGAACCGGCTTTGAGGGTGCTTAGTTCCCGTCGCTGAAAATGTAGTTCGTCCACGATTTCATGCGGAGCAGGACTTTGCGAAGCATCGCGAGGTGGTGCATATGGTGGGTGTAGATGGCCACGCTTCCGACACTTCCGGGCACGATGTGAAATTTGGAAAGGTCTTCTTCGAAATCGATGGAAACAATCACTCGTCCATCACCTTTGATGGATTCCGGGTCCACCAGGGTGCCGCTTGGCACAAGCTGACCTTGGGGAATGTAGGCTCCGGCGGTGGCCACTCTGGCTTTGAAAAAGCGGCCGGGCACGGCGGGAAGGATCACCTCGGCTTCCGATCCTTCGATAATCCGCTGGGAGCTGTTCTGAAGGAAGGCGCCCGCAAAACGCGCGGGTTCATCATGCATAAACACCATCACCGGGCGCAACGGCATGGCCACGGCATACATGCCGGGCCGAAGAAACAGCTGAACCACCACCCCATCGGTGGGTGCCCGCACGACGGTCTGCTCAAGATCAAAGAGGGCACTGTCAAGTTCCGACTGAATACGCGCGACATCGGTGTTCACACCCTGGATGGCAGACGCGGCGTCCAAGGCCGCCCGCTCGGCTTCCGCCTGCGCCGCCTGCGCCGCCTGCGCCGCCTGCGCCTGACTCTGGGCGGCATAATATTTCTCCTCGGTCTGTTTGAACTGCACCTGCGAGATGACACCCTTCTGAAGAAGCGGCTTCGCCCGTTCGAAAAGATCCTTGGCCGCATCCCGCACCGAGGCGGCGGCCGCGGCATTTTGCGTGGCCGTCTCAGCCGCTGACTGCAGCTGCTTGGTGGCCTGCATGGCATCCGCCAATTCCGCCTCCTTCGCTTTCACCGCATTTTCGTAGCGTTCGGGTTCAATGCGGAAAAGCACATCCCCCGCTTTAAGAGGTTTGTTCGATTCCACGGGAACCTCAATCACCCGACCACCCACCGTGGGAGTGATTGGCGTTGTCGCAAAATAGAAACGGCCAGATGGCATGCAGGGTGAAGAGGCTCACCCAACCTGCCGTGTGGATCGCATCCTGATGGGGATGATTGCGCTTCTTTGCCACATGAAAGGGGATGTCGTGAATGGCAATCATCCCATAGGCCAGGACAAGGATGACAAAAATGATCATGCCAAGCGCAAAAAAACTAAGGAAATCCATAAGGGTGATTTTGAAGGACCGTTGACCCAAGATGATGCTTACTTGCGATGCCCACGGGGTGTCAATGGACATTATGGCTTACGGGGGTTTGCGAGGTGGACAATTTGAAGCAATATGTGCAACGTGTTCACCACTCACCCCATGAAAACCAAAAAAATTATCACCGCCGCTCACCGGCTGGCAAAGCCCTTCCGTGTGACGGATGGAAAAAAATTCCGCCTCAAGGATGTGGATCCCGGAAGCACCCTGCATTTTGATTCCGAGGACAAGGGCAAGGCGAAAGAGGCCTTGCAAACCGGGATCGAGGCGCTGGCCGAACTGCAGGACAAACTTTATGCCCAGGATCGCTGGTCGATCCTGCTGGTTTTCCAAGCCATGGATGCCGCCGGCAAAGATGGCACGATCAAGCACGTGATGTCCGGCGTGAATCCCCAGGGTTGCCAGGTCTCGTCCTTCAAATCTCCGAGCCATGAAGATTTGGATCATGACTTTTTGTGGCGTTGCCAGAAACGCCTCCCCGAGCGCGGGCGCATCGGGATCTTCAACCGCAGCTACTACGAAGAGACGCTGGTTGTTCGTGTCCACCGCGCGTTTTTGGAGGGCCAGAAGTTGCCGAAACGCTGCATCACAAAGCACATTTGGGACGAGCGGTTCCAGGATATCCGGTCCTTCGAACGTTACCTCGTGCGCAATGGAACGATCGTGCTCAAGTTCTTTCTGCATGTCTCGAAGGAGGAACAGAAAAAAAGGTTTTTGGAGCGGATCGAGTTGCCCGAGAAGAATTGGAAATTCTCATCCGCCGACATGAAGGAGCGTGGGTTCTGGGATGATTATCAAAAAGCTTATGAGGAGACGATCCGGCACACGGCCACCAAGGCCGCTCCGTGGTATGTCGTGCCGGCCGACAACAAATGGTTCACCCGGATCGTGGTGGCTGCCGCCATCATCGACGCACTCGCCTCCCTCGACCTCCATTACCCGAAGGTCGGCGACGATAAACTGAAAGAACTCGCCATCGCCAAAGAAGCCCTGCTCGCGGGCGATTGAATGAAGGGGGACTGGCAATTCCGCCGCGGGGCTTACAAATCTTCAGCCCGAGGCCGGAGGATAAAACGGCCACTGGGAACCGGGGTGGCCAAGGGACTCCTGCTCAAAGAGGCCTTTCACACCGGCATTGTTTTGATGAATGAGCACCACTTTTTCATCATCGGTGAGCATTGATGATTTTAAGAGTCGTTCAATGAGTTGACGGTCGGTGGCGGAAAGGGGGGTGGTGCCGTCCAATGGTCTGGTGGCCATGTGCAGTGAACTGATCTTCCTTTGGGTGCTCTCACGCAGATGGCGCAAGATATCAAATCCTTTGGGATCCGTATCCCCGAAATGCCATAGCTCCGTGTGGGTTGGTGCCTGACGAAGGGTATGAATGACGGCATGGTTGGCCATTCCACCACGGAACCCACTGCTTAGCAAAAGGGTCCCACTGTGAAGCTTGGCCAACTCGAGCAGCATTGTTTCGTTCTCAACCGTCAGCCAACGCTGCGCCGGGGAAAAAAGTGTTCCTGTCATCACGTCGGATCGCGAGACGTGTACTGGCAAATCCAAAACCCCAAAGTCCATGCTTCCACGCGGATTTCGAAGGACACCCGGACCATGAATCCAAAATCCTGCGCCAGCTTCGGTGATTCCCAAATCGGCAAGGCACCGGCAATCTCCTTTCGTGGCGTCGTGGAGGATGCGCTCGAGAGCGGGTTGCATTTTTTCCAAGCGCTTGGAGTCTCCGAAAAGCGCGCAACTCGCAAACCGCAAATACGATTCCCCGCCCCAATTCAGAAGCTTGGCCGAGGATTCCAGGAGGGTTCTGGCAAGCTCAAGCGCATGAGGATCAAAAGGCGGCACCCGTTTTCCGGCCCGAAGAGCTTGGGAGGATCTCTGACAATACCCGAGCCAGTGTTCGCGATGCGTCTGAGGAATTTCGAGAGACTGCATTTCAAGGAACAGATCGGCAAGCCGGTGGCGAAGGGTTTCCGGTCCTGCCGACTCGTAACGTTCCACAAACTCTTCCGCACGGCTTAGTGGTAGTCGCACCCGCAGGATTTCCGAGGGATTCCGCGGGGCGCTCTCCAGACGGATCAGACCCTCCTCATGCAAAGCCCGAAGTTCTTGGTCCGCTTCGTAGCGGGAGGCCCCGTGCAAACACCCGCCTTCTCGCAGCAGGTCGTTGAAGGGAAAAAGCAGATCCCTCTGACCCGCTCCGGTTTTTCCAGCACGGCTGGCCAGATAGCGATCGATCAATTTCCGGATGACCGGACTCATCCCCACTCCCCGGAGCGTTGAAGCGCTTCTTGCCGCGTGAGGAGGGCCCCGATGTTTCGAATCGATTTGCGGCCATTGGAAAAGGTGTCACGCTGATGCACGGCAAGCACTTGGTCACACTCGCCGATCGCGTAGGGCCAGTTGCCACTGGACATGGAAAGGATGCCCTGCAAATCCGTATCCCGAAGGGCGCGGATCGCGTCCGTGATCCGCTCGCCCGACATTTTCGAGAAAGCCTCATCGATGGGAACGAGACCAATGGAAGGTTCCGTGTATCGCTGCGGGAGGTGCCTTTTGTAAGCCCGCAGGTAACAGGCCAGTATCGAAATATAAAAGGGCGTCTGTTTCTCGCCGCCACTGAATTTGTCGGCATGACGGTTCAGACTCTTTGCCGGAAGCTCGGGGCGCTTGGGATCGCTGACCTCCATGTCATACCGGAAATAACTTCGATAATCGAGGAAGGCCCGCGCCAGTTTTCCCTCGGGTTCGTCCACAAGGGCTTTGAACACCCGATCAACCCCCTCCCGCGCTTCGGCCGCAAGGGAGGCAAAAATGGAATCACCATCCCGCGAGATCGCACAGGCTTGGAGCACGGCATGATATTCTTGAAATTCTTTGGAGGGATTATCCTCGACCCGAATGTGATACTGGCTGTCACCAATGGGTTTTTTGAGTTGAAAATTCAGATCGCGGATCGTGTCCTTCACGCGTCCGAGGGATTGGGTGAGGCGCGATGCGACGGTGGTTCGGAAAAGTTCCTGCCATCGCTTCTCTTCGTCCAGGGCCTGCTTCTGCCGGGCCGGCATGTCTTCAACTTGGATACGGCGAAGCAGGATCCCATAGGAGGGATTCCACGCCGTGGCGGGATCAAAGTCCGGTTCGGCCCGAAGATCCGGGTGTTGATCGACGAGGCTCTGCCGCAGCAAATGCAAGCGCTCCTCGATGCCGGGCAAACGGGATTCCAAGTCCCGGTAACGTTGACCCGCCTGCGCAGCCCGGGACTCTTCTGTGGGAAACCGGCTGCGCAAGTCCTCGCGCAAAGCATCACAACGGACCACATCCAAAGCGGCAGCCACTGCGGTCATGGTGTCCTGATAGCCCTTCACCGCGCGCTCAAGCTTTCTGCGGGCCTCCTCCAATTTGTGGGTGATATCCGTGCGTTCCCGGGACTGGAGGCGCGCGTGCAAGTCCAGGCGTCTTTGGTCCAGGGACCTGATCGAATTTTCCAACTCCGTGATCGCCACCATGCGCTCGGACAGCTCGGGTGTGGAAGCCTTGGTGTTGCGGGCGATGAGGAGGCTTTGCTCGGTTTCCAGTTCTTTGAGCCGGGACGCCGCACTGATATCGCCCTCGATCTCTTCCGAGTCAAGGCGGTGTTCCTGCACAAAACGCTGCAGATTTTCCACCCGTGTGAGCAGGGGTTCAATCCTGGCAAGCATGGCACGGCATTCCTCGGCCCGGGCGGTCAAATGGGCCCTCAGGCGCTCGATGCCCCGCGCACCAAGGCAGGGACGCTGATCATACCGGCGGGGGCGTTCGGCAAAGAGGCCTCTCTGACGAAATCCATCAGGCAAAATCGCATCCGCGTGCTTTTTTAAATCCTCCAACGAAGTGACACAAACCACCGAACCCAGCAATTCGTCGAGCACGGCCCGGGCCACCGGGTGATCGGAATCCATTTTTGTGGCGAGAGAATTTTGCAGAACTTTGGGCTGACGGGTCATGGCGCGTTCGGGATCCACCAAAGATTCCTGCGGGCTGTCCTGGCCAAATTCCCGATAAATCTTCAGAGCCTGCGCATGGTCGGCCGGGTCAACCACCACGGCAAACTTCCGGGTGAGCGCCAATTCCAAAGCCGGCCGCCATTCTTCGTCCGTGACCTCACACAATTCGCGAAGCTGGCGGGCGGGGTTTTCCCTGCTGCGACGGGGAAGCTGGCGATTGAGTTCATCGAGAAGCGGGGAGGCGATCACCCGGTTGAACTCGATGTTTTTGATTTGCTGCTGGAGGGCCTCGAGTTCACCTCGGGATGTTTGATATTGCTCACTCTCGGCTTGAATCGAGGAACGCGCCCGCGTGAGCGCCGAGCGCAGGGATTGGGAAATCTGGCGCAGCGCGGAACGCAGGCCATCAGGACGCGAGTCTCCGAGAGCTTGGATGGCCGCAGCCAGCTCGGCGGGTGGCGGCAAATCCCGCTCCGCACAAAATCCCGACAACTTGACAGAAAAATCCTTCAGCAAGGCCACCCGCCGCTTTGTCTCTTCCTCCACCGTCTTGCCCAGTTCGCGGACACGTTCGATCTGACGCTGCTTCTCGGCGATTTGCTCCTTCAATTCCAGAAGCACAGCACCCCCCTCATCGCGGAAAAGATTTTTCAGTGATTCGAGATCCAGCTTCTTCGAGTTGAGCAGAGCGCTGACCTCATCAAATTCTTTTTGCTCCTTCGCCATCCTTGCCTCCAACTCATGGAGATGATTGGCAAGCGATGACTCTTCCTGCCGGGCGGCCTCGCGCGCGAATTCGGCCTCCAGCAATTGGCAGGCATCAGCATCTTTGCGGGCCTCGTCCCATTCCCTCCTCGCGGCGACGGCCTGTTCCAACCGCTGGGCTTTGTCCTGCAATTTTTCCAATTCCTCACGGATCCGCAAATAGCTCCGGTAACTTTGTTGGACGGGTTCAATTTTGATGTCCTCGGCCTGCAAAATGTAGCGCCGACAAAATTCATCAAACCGTGGCAGAAACGCAAAGGACATGGCCGATGGCATGAGGAAATCCACGGTGTCACGGTGAAAATTCAAGTGCTCGCCAAGGCGCTTCCGGTATTCGGTGATGTTTCGGAAGGTTTCCCCCTCGGTCCGGCGCAACAACACCCGAAACTCCTCATGGTCCAAGGCAAACCCTTCCTTTGTCACAAAATGCGAACGATCAAGCCGCTCGGGAATCCTGAAAAATTCTTCCTCCGGCGTCTGGACTTCGGTGTTGGCATATTCGATGCGCATGCCCCATGTCTCCACCTGCTTGCCATCCGGCCAGGTGAATTCGAGGGCAATGACGGTGACGCCGCCATCCCGTGCAAACTGGGGAACGCCATTGATATCCTCTTGGGTATCGCAGAGGCAGTAGCTTTTTTTGTCGCGCCCCGAGGTGTGCCCCCGTCCGTCGGAGGCGGCATTATACTTGGACCGCTGGTCACCAATCAGCACCAACTGAATCAGGTCCATCAACACGGATTTCCCCGCACCGGTACGTCCGGCAATGAGGAGGTTTCCATGGATATCAAAAGAGTCACAATACCCAAACCACTGGATCGCATGAATGCGCGTGAGACGAATGCAACGACTAGCCATTGTCCTCCTCTTCCCGTGTGCCGGTTGTCATCAATTCTTCCATGGCCAAGGACGCTTTTTCCAATTCCCCAAAAGGCAGGACAAACCGAATCGTCGGCAACACCTCAATCTTCGAACGATGAAATTCCTCGTCATAGTCCATGCGGAGCAATTTGCGGGAGGCAAAAAACGCGAGGATTTCTCTCAGCGATGAGAGGGACGGCTGACGTTCCCCGAGTTTGGTTTTCAGGGATTCATTAAATTCCTCCACGGAAAAAATCACGGGGGCTCCTTCCGAGCGGAGGCGAACATCGTAGTCATACCACAACCCCAGCACCACAAGGGTCCATTCCGTTTTCAAACGCCGGAGGGTGATTCGGTTTCCCGGAAGGGCGTGGATCAGTTGGTCGTCTTCATTGAGAAAAACATCAAACCCGATCAGCGCGCAAACCTCACGGACCCACTCGAATCGTAACCTCGCCCAATCATAAAGGTCCCGGTCTCCCGGCAGATCCCGAAGGATGGCCTGATGATGGAACAACTCCCCGACCGCAGCTTGCAGGTTCTCGCGGTCCGTGTCGGTCAACTCGGAAATCAGCCGGTGGGAATCCGGGGCAAAGAGGGGTTCGTCGCTCATTTTTTCTCCACTGCAAACCGTTCAACAAAAAATTCGCCCTTGGGGTCCATGATCACCGACTCCTTGGGGTGGGTCTCCCGGTGGGTTCTGAGCCGGTAAGCCGCTCCCCCCGCGGGAGCAAAAACCAAACAAGAAATCACATCCAGAAAATCGTCTTCGGTATGAATCGGCATGTCATCGGATTCCATGGACTCGCCGGACGCCAGAGGCAGTTGTTCCACAAATCGGTTGGCACGATCCAACCGCAGGGAATTGCGCATGTTTTTTTCCATTTCCCGCAGGCTTTCCTCCCGCTCGTCCTCGCTCAGAGGCAGGGCCACCTGACGACGCTCTGCGGCGGCCCCCGAGCGGCGGGGTCTCGCCAGAGATGACATGCCCACCAATCCGGCATCCATGATTCGCAGAGGTGGCAGGGCCAGCCGGTTGTCCAGGTCCGAGAGACGCACGCCGGCAAGATGCTCCCTCACGTGATCGAAAATCGTTTTGATTTGTTGACGCCGGGAGGAACCCACATCCTGGATGTAACGGATTCGGGAACGCGAGCGCCTTGCGAAATCGGAGGTGCTGGTATCCACCCGATCCGCCGTGGGTTCGACATCGCCCAAGGCCAGAGACAGTTCCTCAATCGTGCGCAAAATCTCCCGGGTCGCCCGCCCGGGTTCGGCACTGGTGCGGATATAATCCTCGCTGAGCCTCTGCAACGCGAGGTCATCACGTTCCAAGGCCGTGAGCCCCTCCATCGCTTCCCGCAAACGTTCCGGCAACCTGGCATGAATCAGTTCCCGGTAGCACTGCTGCGTGATGAGTGTGGAAAATTCATTGTAAATGATATCGAGGGCCTCGGCGAGGGTTGCAGTTCGCAGCTGCCGGCTTGCGTAGCGCTCGACTTGCTTCCGGATATTGCGCAACTCCCGGAGTCCGGAGCGGGTTTCCATGAGGCAGCTCTTGAGTTCTTCCCAGATGAGTTCCATCCGGGAATGATTATGCCGCAAGCCTGCCAACCGATCACACACCAAGCGGAGCTTGCCGGTGAAAGAGGCCACACTTTGGCTCACCATGGTCCGCAGGGCCTCAATCAGCGTCTGCGCTGCGGGCTCCAAAAAGAGCACCCGGCGGTAATCGGATCGCTTCTCCTCTTCGATCCACCGGGCGGAAACCAAGCGCCGCAACACCCGCGAAGATGGCTGTTCGGATTCTACAGGAATCTCATCCCCCTCCTCTTCCAAAACCGCTCCCGCCGCAAGCACCCTGTCAATGATTTCCAACACCTCCGCCCACTCCATCGCATCCCCGCGCGCCGGCATTTCCCGCTCGATGGCATCCACCGCATCCAAATACACACGCGCGTTCGGCCCGGTCAGAATTCCAAAGAAATTCGAAGGGATTTCGGCAAACAGACTGGAGCCCAGTTTCGACATCAGAAGTCCACTTTGCCTTAAAACCGGAAAAAACGACAAGCCGGATGTTGTCGGGCTGAAATCACGTCAGCCGCAAGTCGTGGGTGATATCCGTTTTTTTGCGGGTGAGGCACGGGGGGCCTCCGATCCGTGCGGCGGCCGCGGCGGTGAGTTTTTGAAAGCCCGGCTTTTTGTGATCAAGCGAAAATGTCGCGACAACACGGTGGGTTTTTTTATT
>JBBECL010000220.1:0-3170 GCA_040881805.1 Terrimicrobiaceae bacterium
ATCGTGTCCATGAGGTGATCGTGGCCGGGTCACCGGCCGCTGTGCGTTGGTTTTGACCCGCGCTGTTGATCTCCACAAAGGGCACGGCCTCATCCAAGCCGATCCGCAGGTCCGAGTTGCCTTCAGTGCGGCTCAGGATCACCGCATTGGCCACGGGCCCCGATGATTTGACCCACGCGGACCATGTCCAGTCCTGCCCGGAACTCCACTCCAGACTTGGCGTGGCGGGAATTTCCAATGGGTCGGCCCCCAGCAATCGCATCCCAGCGCCAATCAACGAGCCTTCCGAGACGGTTCCAGCGGAGGTTGCTGTGTTCCCATTCGCCGTCTGGTCTTTGGGGGGCGCTCCGCGTTCGTTAAAATGATACACCAAGGCCGTTCCCTCGGGATAGGTCTTGGCCGGATCACCCGCGGTTTCCGCCGAAGGCTCGGCATTGCCATAATAAAGCCAAAAAGCGGTTTTGCCATCGGGAGCCACTTCCGGCACTTGGACCCACACGATGCCTTCCAGCATGAGAGGATCCCATTTTTCGACATGAAAAGGCAGGGGGGTCTTGTCGTCCCCTGACACAAAACGCAAATCGCTGCCATCTTCTCTGGAGGCCTCGAAGGGAAAGTTGCCTTGATGCAATCTTAGTAGCACCACGGTGTTGCCGATCTCATCCTTGATGGCTCCACCCTCGGTGGTTGTGTCCACGGTGAAGGGCTTCCGTCCGCTCCATTCCTTGTCCCACCAGGAGGAGGCTGCTGTGGCGGACGAGATCGAAAATACCATCGCAACGAGAATCACGAACTGACGAATAAGAGACATATTCATAAAACTTAGAGTTCTCCCCAGACGCGGAAGCTCACGAGCGGCGTGCCCGCCACGGAGGGGTTTTGTGTGACTTGGGGAAAACCGACGGTGACCGAGCTGTTGAAATGATCCCACACCCGGATTGTGCTCCCGAAGCCGAAGCTCCAGAGCGAAAAGTCAGCCAATTGTTCGGGCAGGGGCTCGTTAAGCCAGGCCGCCCCGGCATCAACGAAAGCAAACAACCGCCACTCATTGCCCTCCGTCTCGATCCACCCCAAAAGCGAGGGGCTGCGCAACTCGACCGTTCCTGCCACGGCACTATCTCCGAGGACTTCGGCCTCCAAATATCCACGCACCGTGTTTAATCCGCCCAGTGCAAACTGTTCGGTGTCCACCAGCGGCACTCCTGCCGCCTGCCCTTGGATCATCGAGTAAAGCTGGAACCCAAGCGGCAAATCTCGCGTGAACCCAAAGCTCCCGCGCAGATAAGCAAAACTTCCGTCGGCCCCAAACCGCCGGTTGTCGAATTCGATCTCATCGCTTCCCAGTCCCTGAAAGCTGAAAACAACGGCCGCGTCCAATTCCAATTGATAGCCATTGCCCATCCAGAACCCATTGTAGGCTGCCGTGAAGGGAAAATAGCTGATGGGTGAGTTCACGATTTCCCCATTGATCGAGAGGTCCTGTTTGAAATTCTTGTAGTCCACCCCCAAGCTTGTGGTGTGGAAAAGTCCGGGACGCCCCGGAAGATCAAACATGAGTTTTCCTCCGTAAACCTCCCCGTTACCCGCCACTGCCGTTCCTCCGAGTGTGGACACGTTGCTGTTCTGACGTATCCCTTGCAGCATCACACTCAGCCAATCCAGACCCGGCACAGGCGCGATGTAATAGCCTGAAAAAACCAATGCGTCATCGATGCGCTCCGGAGCCACTTGAAAACCAAAACCAACCGTGTGTCCGAGTTGCCAGAGGTTGTCATACCGGGCGGCAATATCCAACCGAAGGGGAGTCGTGTTGGCGCTGTACCGGTTGTTCAACTCCACACTCCCGTGAAACGGAAAGGTGTCCTTCACCACAAGATCCACATCCACGGTGCCCGCTACGGCTCCGGGGCGAAATTCCGGCGTGACTTGCAAATCCGACTTGCGGTTCAAAGCAATCAGCTCACGCTGAACTTCCTCAAAATTGGGCACCGACCCCTCGGCAAGGGAACGCGCCCGCCGCTTGATGTGATCGATGTTGAAATACCGAGAACCCACCACCCGCAGCGTCCCCACCGGAGCCTCGGTCACTTGCAAAACCACGATGCCCCCGCGGCCGCGTTGAGGTGGCACATTCACGCTGACCGTTTGAAATCCGCGATCCCTGTAGGCTTTCTCCAAAGCCGTCCGGGCCCCTTCCACATCTTCCGACGTCCGGCCTGGTCCCAAATACGAATAAACGGCCATCTCCACATCTTCCCTCGGCAGCTTCTTGGTCCCCACCACGCGGTATTCCTTGATATAAATGGACGGCTCACCCCCGCCCTCCTCCGCCGGAGTGTCGGTTGTCCCTGCGTCTTGGGCCATGACACAAAACGTTGGGGCCGCTACGAGAGAGGCTGTCAAAGACACCAGCCCAAAAAGTCCATGACGCAAGCTCCTCAACAGGGCACGCCTCACCAACGATTCGCGAGGTGGAATCTGCCCGGCCGGAAACTGTGGAATCTTTTGACTGTGAAACACGAAGAGCTACTTCCTAGAGTTGCCCCCCGTGCGCGGCAATGCCCCGCACGTTACAATTTCGTCACAATTCCCGCGTCGCCGCCTAGTCTTTTCTGACGGGAACGCTCATCAGGATCACGTGTTTCCCGGACTTGCCAACTCCCGCCGGAAACACAAAGGTCCGGCTCGGGGGTTCGCCCCGATGAATATGAACCTGAAAGGTCCAGTCCCCATTGAGCGTGAACTTGCGCCCGTGCTTCTCCATCACGAACGGGCCCGTCTGCGAGCGTTCAGTCACCTTCACCTGATGAGATGGCCACTTGACCAACTGGTCGAGAAGTTTCCAGAGCATCCGCTGGGTTTCGACCTCGGTGCCTTCCAATTCAAAACAATTCGCCAACCCAGGGTAATCCCGGGTTTTCAGCGCTGTTTGCAACTTGAAAAGAAAATCCGCCCGCCCGCCGTCATAAGCAAAGCCCGGCTGGGGAGACAACAGCAGCAAACATAGCAGCACCATCCCCTTAAAAAACCAGCGTCCCCACAGGCATCCTGTGGTCACCATTTTCTCATCATGACAGGATATCAACAGGGACTTGGACCGCTTCAAGCCTGCAAGCTGGCGGGAACAGCTTCCTTTGTCAACAGCACGAACAGCATCACACGCCACCCGT
>JBBECL010000221.1:0-20463 GCA_040881805.1 Terrimicrobiaceae bacterium
ATCCAAGGTGCCGCAGTGTCCAATTTTTCGTGTGTCGAGAGCGCGGCGGCTGATGGCAACCACATCGTGAGATGTCATTCCCGGGGCCTTGTCAACGAGAAGCACGCCATCAACTTCCATGGGAGATGGCCTCACAAACGGCGTGATTGAATTTTTCTGAAATTTCGGCCACGGATCCCTTGATGCGTGTGCCGGCGGCCAGGGGATGGCCCCCTCCACCGAATTGGGAACAGATGGCAGAGACATTCACGCGCGGATCTTTGGAGCGGGCGCTCACACGCACGAGGCCGTCAGTGAGCTCTTCATAAAAGACCGCCGCCACCACACAGTCCACCGAGCGAAGGTGGTCGATGATGCCTTCATTGTCCTCGGGAACGATACCCAATTCGGCGACATCGGCCAAAGAAAGGGAAAAGGTGACCAAGCGGTCTTCACACAGAAACCGGGCGGTGTTCAGCGCGTGCCTGAGGAGGTTGAGCCTTCGTTTGGGTTGCGAATCATACATGGCCAGCGAAAGCCCGGCGACATCCACCCCGCTTTCCACGAGGCGAGAGGCCGCATGGAACGTGCGACCATCCGTGCCCCGGTATTGGAAGGACCCGGTGTCGGTCGAAATGGCGGCAAACAGATTTTCAGCGATGTCCGGGGTGATGGGGATGCCGAGGGTTTCAAAATATTCGAAAAGGATCTGACCCGTGGCGGGGGCCGTGGGGTCCACATAATTCAGGTCGGCAAATTTTTCATTGCTGACGTGGTGGTCGATATTGATCCAGAGCCCGGCGTTTGCGATACTGGTTAGCGGTGTGCCAATCCGCTTTTTGTTGGAATTGTCGAGCACAAGCACCACATCAAAACTTTCCGGCTTGCCGGATGGTGTGGTGAGCAGGTGATGTTGCGGAAGATACCGGAATTTTTCGCACACCCCATCCTCATTCCATGCGGTCACTTTTTTGCCCAGGGATTGCAGGTAGAGCGTGAATGCCAGGGTCGAGCCAAGCGCATCCGCGTCCGGCCTCATGTGGCTCACCACAAGGATGGTTTCCGCCTTCTTCAAGGCCTCATCGATCGTTTGAAAAGTCGTCATTCGTTTAATCCCAACTCATCGAGAATGCCCAGAACACGGGTTCCGCGTTCGATGGCATCGTCAAATTTGAAATGGAGGTGAGGAGTCTGCTTGAGGACGATTCGTTTGGCCAGTTCTCTTTGCAGGGTCACGCGGTTCTTTTCCAGCAACGAAAGAACGGTTCCCCGTTGGTTGTCGTTCCCAATGGCGCTCACAAAAACATGCGCATTTTTCAAGTCGGGGGTGATGTCAACGGCGCTGACAGTCACAAGTGGGACCGGAAAGGTGATCTCCCGGTGAATGATGGTTCCCAATTCACGTTTCAGAATTTCGGAAACTCTTTGGAGGCGGTGGTTCATAAAATAGAATGGTTGGTTGCGTCCCGGAGTTGTGGGGAAGCGGGAAATCCCTTGGCGGCTCAAGAGACTTGCGGCCGCGCGGAGAGCTTATTGAATCAACTGCTCGAGCGAGGGGTCGGGAGCCGCGCCGAATTTGGTGGCGAGTTGATAGTGTTCTTTCGCCAGCTCCAAGGAAGGTGGTTTTCCGGTCGCATAGAGCACGGCCAGATTGAAGTGGGCATTGGCGTATTCGCCATTGATTTCAATCGCCTTCTTGAGGTTGGCTTCCGAGTTTTCCTGGTCACCTTTTTGTGCCAGACAGACACCCAGATAGTTGTAGGCGATAGCGTCCGAGGGGTTCAATTCAATGGCCTTGGTGAGGGCCGCCTGGGCCTCGTCGAAGCGCCCCTGACGGCTGAACGCGATGCCCAGATGCGTTTGTGCAAACGAGTCTTGTGGGCTGATGGAAATGGCCTTGGCGAGGGCCACTTCGGCTGCGGCAGGCTTGCCGGCTTCAATTTGAACGGCTCCCAGATTTGAAAGCACAAAATAGTTGTCGGGGAGCGATTGGGCGATTTTGAGGTAAACCTTTTCTGCCTCCACGTAACTTTTTTGATTAAAGAACTCCTGGGCTTCTTTGACTTGGGCGCGGGCTTCTTCGGTCAAGTCGGCAGCTCCCTGGGCTGTGGTCTCTTTGAGGTTGGCGGTGGCCTCTTCCGCCGTTGGCTTGGTGATGGCCATGCTGACCTCGAGTTTGTCGGTTTGGGGATCTGTGAGGAGGGCAACCGGATCTTTGAAAAGCGCACGTTCTTCCGGATTTAATTCCAGGACGGGCGATCCCAGAATCGCAAGTTGCACATTGAGATTTTCGGATTTGATCTTGAGGTGGTCGAGTTCGCCCTCCAAGTTGCGAAGGGCCTCGTCCCGCTGATTTTGGAGTTTGATTTGACGAAGGATAATTCCGCGTAGCAGATCGTTTTCCGCCAGAAGGTTCTTTTCATCCGAGGTGGGCTCGGGCAGAAGGCGAAGGCGGGCGAGTTCGGCCGACGTTTGGTCCAGTTCTCCTGCCAAATCTTCCAGTCTTTTGTCACGGCTTGCCAACTGGGCTTGGGCTTCCAAGAGGCGGTCATTCACCCCGTTGAGTTCGCTTTGCAGCGCGGTGATCGCGATGTCGCGCCCTTCTTGAGTGAGCTTTTTCTCGGCTTCGGCCAACTTGGCAGCCATCGCGGAGTTCTCAGCGGTCAGGCGATCGACTTCTTTCTTGGTGGCCCCGGATTCCTTGGCCGCTGCCAATTGCGTGGCAAGATCGGCGTTCGCCTCGGCGAGCTTTGTCAATTCTTCGGCAGCGGCCCTGGCTTTTTCCTGTTCCTGCTGAAGAGCCAGCTTTTGTTCCTCTGTTTTTTCTTTCAGCTTGGATTCTGCCTCGGCAACCTGCGCTTTTGCTTCTTGGATTTGTGATTCCGCTTCCGCGAGTTTCTTTTGGGCGGCGGCCACATCCTCGGCGGAGGCATTTTGGCTTGTTGCCAGGGTCTTGCGTTCTTCCAAAAGGGACACACGAATTTTTTCGCTTTCGGTGATGATTCCCGAGGCGCGCTCCAGCTTGGCCATCAGCGCCGCGTTTTCCTCCCTCAAAACCTCGGCATCGGCATCGGCCTCGGCAAGCTTGCGCAAAAACAAGGACATTTCTTTTTCCCTTTCCGCACGAACATCGGAGAGACTTCCACCATCTCTGCGGAAGTTTTCAATGGCATCATTGGCTTGCGCCAGCTGGGATTTCAGTTCCACCACATTGACCTTGGTGCGATCCACTTCCACGCGGGCGCTTTTCAAATCGGCCGTCGCTTTTTCCAGGCGATCGTTCAGTTTTTTGTTGTCTGTTCGGAGGGTGGTCAGTTCTTTTTTCGCGGCAACCAATTCGCGCAGGGCATTCGCGAGGGTGGGGGAGTCGGTGGACGTGGATGGAATTGTGGTCGCCGGGGCCGGGCGAGCCTGACGGGCTCCCGGCGTGGTTGTCACGGGGGGAAGGTCCGGGGTGGTGTTCCTGCTGGTGGCGGGTTGGGCACGTTCTGGAGACGACGGAAGCGGGCCCTCCAATTCTTCTTCCAAGGGAGGAAGGCCTGCCGCTTGGGTTTCCATTTTTGCGATGCTTTCGCGAGTTCTCTTGAGTCGGTATTCCACCACCAACGGTTGCCAATCGGGGCTTGAGGAGGCAATTTCCGAAAGGAGGGACTCCGCTTCCCGATAACGGATCAATGCCCGCCTTGGGTCAGCTTCTCCCTCAAGTTTTTCCGCCGCCTGGTATTGCTGATAAGCGCGCAAAAAAAGATCGGAGGTCTCGTCGGCACGAGACTGCGAGTGTGGAAAAAAGGCGGCCAGTCCCACGAGCAGGCATAGAATTCTCGTGAATGGGAATTTCATAAAGCGGGTTGTTATCAATGCCATGGGGGATTCTAAAAGGCAAGCCGGATATGAAGGTCTCTGGTGGACAATTCAAGCAGCCATCAGCTTTTGTAATTCCCCGGGAAGGCTCTTTGGGGGAACTTTCATGGCAATTTTTTCGCCCAGCGCCAAGCCAAGCTCGTAGGGATGCATCCCAACGACCGGGTCGGATTGTTTTTTTGAGGGTTTGCCCGCGCGACGCTTCTTGGAGGGGGAGCCCCCCAAAGCAGAAGGAACACGAACGCCTTCTGGTCGCCCGCCTCCCATCATTCCATCATACACACCGCTCAAAAATGGAGCACGCTGGCCGGTGTTGATTGTTCCGCCCTGACTGAACTCGCCCCAGATGGCCCGAAAACTTTTTTGAATGTGGTCACCCACACGGCGCAACTGCCCGGCACTCGAGGAGTCCACGTTCATGTGAAGTTCGGTTTTTCCGCTTTTGGTTTTTTTCCAAGTGGAATCCGCGCGGAATCGGTCGAGGAAGGCCCACTTCACGTAGCTCCCAATCTCGAGTTCTGCGGGCTCCACGGAGATGATCCTCATGGAACGGCTTGGGCCCTCTCGTTTGAGGTGAACACCATCAAAGAGGTTGGGGGTGGTCTCTTTGTCCGGTCCGGAGAAGTCAAAAAGATTCTCAAGCGCTTTGAGTTTCGAGAGGGCAACTTTGGCTTCGTGCTCGGTCCCACGCTCCGCCATTTCCTTCAGTCTGGCGCGTTTATTGTGAATCTCGGTGGTGGCAATTTTCTTTTTCACATCCGCTGGAGTCGCGTTGAGGTCTTCACATCCGCGGGATCCCTGAGGGACCAATGATCCCAGCAGCCAGCAGAGCAAGACCGCGCTTCAATGGCATCCACACCCCGTGCCACACCCACCCTTGGGAGCGGACGGGGCCGACTTGCCCTTTTCCAGCAACCCATAACCGCCCAGAATGACCCGTTTGATGGCTTCCCCGGTCTCGGGGTGTTTTGTCAGCGGAGCGTCCTTCATGCTTTGACGGATCTCAAAATGTTTGGGCTTTTCGCCTTTTTTGGCCGTCAGGGTTTCGTAAACGTAAGTTGTCATGATGTCTTCCCAAGATCTGAATGTCCCGAGATTATGCGTGGAGGGAACGATTCGTCATGCAAATTCCCAGGAAGATTTTGCTCCAATGGCGATCGTGTTGGCCGGAGAACCATGATCCCCGGAGTGCCTTTGAACCCCCCTGCGGTAGTTTTCAGGGGTTGTGCCAAGGATCTGACGGAAGCGGCGGTAAAAGTTTGCCTGGTTGCTGTAGCCGCAGCGATAGAGGATCTCGGTGACGGTCAGATCCGTCGTGACCAGAAATCGGCACGCCTCGCTGATTCGCAGTTCGTTGACGAAACGGGGAAAAGATCGCTGAGTCGTGCGTTGAAAAAAGCGGCGAAAGCTGGCGATTGACATTCCCGCCATCCGGGCCACCTCGGACTGGCTGACTGTGGTGGAAAGGCACTCCCGAATATGGCGGGTCACAGTTTCCATGCGTGACGAATCGATTCCGCTCAGGCGGTGTCCATAGGCCACCGAGGAGACCACGGACGCGGGGGCCATCCGTGACAAGAGGCGCAAGATTTCTAAAAACCGGATGATGCGTTCACTCTCGCGAAGCGCTCCCAAATTGCGAAGCCTGCGCCGCAGCGGCGACCGCGTCCCGAGTCTCCAGCGCAAGCCACGGCCTGAGGTGCTCAGGAGTCTTGCGATGTCGCGCATTTCCGGAGCATCAAAGAGCTTGTCCCCGAAGGAATCGCGCGTGAATTGGATGACCACGGTCCGGGCCTCCCGCGTGCTTTCATGATTCCAAAACAGGTGGGGCAGGTTGGCACCCAGCAAATACAAATCCCCGGCCTGAAAATCGCCCAAGGCATCCCCGATTAACACCCGCCCTTCGCTGCGAACGATCCATGCAATTTCATATTCTGGATGGTGATGATAGGGACAGATGATCTTTGGCCCTTGGAACTGAAAGCAGGCAATGGATTCTTCAGGCCGATAGGCCACCGATTCAAAATGGATTTGCATAAATGTGGGTGTGCTGCGCCATGAAAGAGCGAAAAGTATAGCAAGATGCGTCAAATGTAGAAGCCGAAATCCAAGGACTCAGCCAGTCTTCTTGATTGTGATGACTCCCAAGGAACGCTACCTGGCAACCCTCGAAAATCGTCCTGTCGACCACTTGGCGCGGCTGCCGATCCTCATGCAATTTGCAGCGGAGTTCATTGGCAGCAACTACGCAGCATTCGCCTCGGACTACCGAGTCCTCTGTGAGGCGAACATCACCTGCGCCCGCGCGTTTGGCATCGACCAGATGAACACCATGTCGGATCCCTACCGGGAAACCCAGGGTTTTGGAGCGAAGATCATCTTTGAACCCAATGTGGTACCCTATTGCGACAGGCATCCGCTGGAAGACAGCGATTCCAGCAGCCTGTCCGGCCTTCCGCGTCCGGACCCGATGCAGGCCGGGCGGATGCGGGACCGCCTCGAGGCGGTTCGGTTATATCGTGAGCATGTGGGAGGAGAATACTCGATCATGGGGTGGGTCGAGGGGCCTGCGGCCGAAGCCACGGATTTACGGCGGATGGACAATTTCTTCGTGGACCTGATCGAGGACGATGCCTACGCGGGGGAACTCATGGATCTTTGTGTCGATGTCGCCCTGCGGTTTGCCCGCTGCCAGGTGGAATGGGGTGCGGATACCATTGGCATCGGTGATGCGGCAGCCAGTCAAGTCTCCGCCGATTTGTATGAAAGACTGATTTTACCCCGGCAGCAGCGTCTGGTGCAGGGTCTGAAAGGGATGGGTGCGAAAGTCCGCATGCACATCTGTGGAAATATCACACACCTTCTGCCCGGGCTCTCCAGCTTGGACTTGGATGTCATCGATGTCGATCACATGGTTTCGCTTGCCTGTGTTCGTGAAGTGTGTGGCCGTCGGGTCGCCATTTGCGGCAACTTGGATCCCGTGGCCGATGTCCTACGGGGCACCCCCGAGTCCATCCGTCTCGCGAATCAAGCCTGCTATGAAGAAGCCGGCAATCCGTTTATCGTCAACGCGGGCTGTGAAATCCCTTCCGGAACACCCGTCGAGAATTTGCGGGCGCTCTGCGAGCCCGTATCCTGGAAGCCCTAGCACCCGCTCAATTCCAAAAACCAAGCCCAACCCATGTCCAAAAAATCCTATATCACCGACGACCCCTTCAAAGAAGCCCGTGCGCGCTGCCCGATGATGGTGGGCGACTTTCAGGACGGGGAAAAAATTCCCATGCTGCTCAAACTCCGCGATGTGCGCGAGGCCGCCAAGGATTGGAAGACCTTCAGCTCGGATGCGCCCCGCCGGATACCGATTCCCTCCGAGGAGGCCCTGCGGGACGTCCGGCAATATCCCATTGAACTCGACCCGCCCGAACACGGGGAATACCGCAAACTCGTGGAACCTTTTTTTCTTCGTCCCAAGTTGCCGGAAGTCAGAGCGAAGATCGAGGGGCTGATTGGCTGCCTGTTGCAGCGAATGATAGCGAGGGATTCCTTCGAGGCTGTCCATGACTTTGCCATCCCGCTTCAATCCTATGCCCTGGCTTATTTGCTCAACGTCCCGGAAAGCGAAGGGGAGAAGTGGATTGCGTGGGGCGTGCATGTGACACGCGCCGGTGACGGCAAATCCAAGGGATCCGAAATGGAGGACTACAATCGGAAGATGTTTCAAGAAGCGAAAGCGCAGCCGGGCGACGACTTTTACAGTGCGTTGAATGTCGCGAAGATTCACGGGCGACTTCTCACGGACGAAGAAAAAGAGGGATTTGCCTACCTCGCCTTCGCCGGCGGGAGGGATACGATTATCCACACCCTGACCGGAATCATGGCTTATTTCGCCAAAAACCCGGAGGACATGGCCCGCCTGCGAGAACATCCTGAAGCGGTCAACTTGGCTGCCGAGGAATTCTTTCGCCTGGCCATACCGCTGACCCATATCGGGAGGGTCTGTCCTGCGAAGACCAACGTTCACGGGTATGAGGTCGAGCCGGGGGGTCGAATTTCCCTCACGTGGGCGGCTGCCAACCGCGACCCGGAAGCTTTTCAGAATCCAAACGATGTGGACCTTCAACGCAAGCCCAACCCCCATGTCGCATTCGGATTCGGCCACCACAACTGCCTGGGGTCGCATCATGCCCGCGCGATCATTCGCAGTTTCCTCACCCAGTTGCCTCGAATGGTCGCCGGCATCCGTGTGCTTGAAGAAGTCCCCTGTATGGAAGTGGAGAAGGACTACACTCGTCAAATTGGCTTCAACACCTTGGTTCTGGCCTTTGAGGCGACTTGATAACGTCCGAAAGAACTGGAGGCCGCATGGAATGACTAAGGACAGCGGGTGAAGGGATTCGAACCCTCGACATCAACCTTGGCAAGGTTTCCCGCTACGAGGAAAAACTTGACCGAGTGCCAATAAAGTGCCAATTAAAAGGGATGAACAATAAAAAGACAGGCAAGGACGAAACGACAGTGTGGCCCTTCATTCGGTGGATTGAATCCCGCCAAAGGTGGATGGTGGACGCAAGAACTGCGACAGGTGGGAAGCGAACATTCCACAAGACCAAGGGAGAGGCCGAGTCAACGGCCAATGCCGCAAAGGTGCGCCAGAAGAATGAAGGTTCCTCTGCGTTTGATGATCGTGAATTGGCGCAACATGGCTGGACGGTTCAACGAGCAATCCGGTTTGCTCTGGAGCATCTGCGTAAACAGTCTGCAAGTCTCCCCCTTGGTGAAGTCATCACCCGGCTGGAGGCCTCCAAGTTGGCGAGTGGAAAATCATCCTACTACTGCCGACTCATGCGCCAGAGGTTGGAGAAGATGACCCCGACAATGGGGAAACGTCCCATCGCAGAGATCACCGCATCCGACATTGAAGATTTTCTGAACTCTCTGGAAGTCTCACCGTCCACCAGAAATACCGTGCGCAGGGACTGCGTGACACTTTGGTCGTATGCGGTCAAGCAGAGGCTCGCCAGTTCGAATGAAGCGCAGAAGGTGGATGTTTCGCAAACCGTGGACGCACCACCCGCGATCTTCTCACCGAAACAAGCCGCCGACCTACTTGCCGCAAGTGAAGGAGATGTTCTTGCGTTCCATGCCCTTGGTCTTTTCGCTGGTCTGCGTGTGGCCGAGATCAAGCGGCTCGACTGGCAGGACGTGGATCTTGAAGGAGGCTTTGTCCACGTTTCGGCCAAGAACTCCAAGACCAGATCCCGCCGATTGATTCCCGTCCTGCCAGCCCTCCGCGCATGGATCACTCCAGTGGCGAAATCTGAAGGCGCAATTATCGAAAAGAACTTTCAGAAACGACAACTCGCCACCAGAGCCGCCGCCAAACTCACAGAATGGCCGGAGAACGGTTTGCGTCACTCTTTCGTCTCCTACAGGCTGGCAGACACCAATGATGCGGGAAAGACGGCACTGGAGGCCGGACACGATCAGGACGTGCTCTTCAAGCACTACCGCGAGTTGGTCAAATCCAAAGACGCGAAAAAGTATTTCGGCATCAGACCAGTGGACGGCAAGAAAATCATCCCACTGCCGGTGGCGGCGTAGGTCTGCTACCCCTTGGCGATTTTCTCAAGGTCTGCAATCATGGATCGCAAGCGGGGAAGCATGACGGCTTGTGCCACCATGGGAGAGATTTCGTTGTGATCTTGGTATCGTGCCATCCTTGCAGCAAACCGATTGAACACGGTTAGGTAGTTATCGGGGCGGCGTGAATGTTCGACCCGCTTTGATTTCGCCTTCTGAATAGCCAGTTTGCGTCCCCGGCTCCGACGAGGCCCCCTTGCCAATTCTGCGACTGCGTAGAGGTCAACGAAGGTGAACCCGTCCACGGTCTTCCTCGTTAACCTGCCGTCACTCATCCATCTGTAGAGGGTAGCACGGGAAACGCCGGACTTCTTTGTCGCGTCATCAATTTGCTTCCAGAGGGCATTTTTGCGGGAGTTCATGTCTCACTTAGTGTCTCAAATTCGCCTGTAGGTCAAGTAAATACCTACATGGACGGACATCGTTTGACAGCAAACCATTACCGTGAACACGAATAAATTCCTTCTGACTGAAAGGGACATGGCATCAGCTTTGTCCGTCTCCCAGCGTGGCCTCTGCGAATTCCGCAAGCGTCGACTGGTTCCCTTCGTCCAACTGGGCCGATGCGTCAGGTATCAGCCTGACGAAGTTATCAAGGCCATCAACAAGCTGGTTGTCCGATCCATCTAAAAAAAGAGCCGGTCAACCCCCAAGGCGACCGGCTCAAAAACGAACGATAACATGAAGAACATAACAAATGTAGCAGAGGCTACAAGTGAAATCGAAGAACTCCAATTCATCGAGATGACCCCGGCTTGTGCCAGGGATTTAACCGACCGCATCAATAAGACCTCCGAGGACTTGGCCGGGATGCTCCAACGCGCTCATGATGGCAAAGCATGGCAGGCTCTTGGGTATGCCACTTGGAACGATTATGTCGCAGGGGAACTTAAGTTTTCCAAGCAACAATCCTTTCGTTTGCTCGACATGGCGAACATCCGAAAGGAACTGGCCGAGTCACCAATTGGTGACTCCATCCCGCTTCCAACCAAAGAGGCGGTCACAAGGGAACTCAAGAAAGTTGACCCTGCTAAGCGTCCCAAGGTCTATGAGGTGGCGGTGGTAGCTAACGATGGGAAAGAGCCGACCGTTAAGCAGATCGCCGAGGCTGTGCTGGAGGTTATGCCGCCGGAGGCTAAGTCATCAGAACCCAAGCCGGAATCGCATCAGCCCAGCATAAAGGAGATGGATAAGACCGCATACTTAGCCATCAGGTCATTAGGTGAGAAGGTAATGCCTTTGATAAAATCCGCTGATACGCTAGACGAATGTTCGACAGCCCAAAGCTACTTCGATAACTGCTATGCAGAGCTGAAGTATTTTCTAAGGCAAGTCAATACCGCGAAGGACCGCGTTGTCACCCGAGTGCGAAGTGAAAAGCGCGTTGAAGAGCTGAAGTCGTTAATAGGTAAAAAAGTGGAATCAGCCCACACGACGTTAATCGGAAAAAAAGACGAGATCGAAGGGAAAGAAATTACCCTGTTGAAAATCACTGGACTCAAGGCATTGATCGAGTGTGAAGGGAAAAAGCTAACCCGTCCAGTCCTAGACATTCAGCCGATAAAAGAGGCCGGACAATGAACCCCGGCGCATATTCCAGAATCTTCAAAGCCGACCATGACCGCGCCATCGCATGCGGTGGATTAACCGGACTGGCCGTCTATGTCGCGCTCTGCCGTATCCATTCCGATGCACCACCAGAGGAGAAGAATCATTTTCGTGCGGGAGCATCCAGAATTGCCCGTCATGGTGCTGTATCTACCAAGACGGCCAAACGCATGCTGCCGCTTCTGGCGCAGGAAGGAATCATTGAAATCCAATCCGGCCGGAGAGCAGACAGAACACGCGATAATGAAGAAAACCGCGTCACCATCATGTCCCTTTTGCCTAAGGAAGGTAGGGACTCCCAGTCCCTAGGTAGGGACTCCCAGTCCGCTCAGAAAGGCCCACGTATAAAGAAAGAGCCTAAAGGCTCTAAAAGAAAGAGCCGCTTTGGCGGTGGTGGAGCTAAAGCTCCGACCGCCAGCGGCAGTAAAAACAAAAACCCCGGCGCATCTAAATCTTTCACTCAGGAATTTTAATCACTCTATGACAACAACAGACCAAACCCGCGAGGCCGCTTTGAGAAATCAGGCGGCAGAACTAAAACAACAGGCCGAAGAACTACCTTCCATCTTTGAAGCACTTGGCGAGGCACTCCCAGAACACGCCGGGAAGTTTACCGCGCCGCAGGATGAGATCGCCAGACAGTTCTTCTTGCTACGCCTCAGGCTTGAAGATCGGGAAGGCGAGATCCAGACCGCCGATGAAGCAAACACGGCGGCCCGTGCATGGCTTAAAACCGAGGAGGGCAAAGCCGCCAACGAGAAGCACCACAGGCGCGATGAATTGCTGGAGCAGGCCGACAAACTGATACGCAAGGCCGACAAGCTCAGCGATGCCATAGAGCGCAGCAAACGCGCACGCATGGTCATGCTCGATGAACTCTACGATGCGGCCGGCGGTGAACTTCTCACCCGGCCAAATCTTAACCACCCAGACATAGACAAGGACGCATTCAAAGCGGCCATCAGGTTCCCTATCGCTGAGAGCAGCGACAACCTTGTCCTTGTCGGCGCACCCGGCACGGGCAAATCCCGCGCCCTGGCCTATCTGGCCGGAAAGGTCATTGATGCTCTACCTATGCGCACGTCAATCGCATGGACTACAGGCCCAGAGTTTGCCGACCATGTTGCCAGCCTTGGCGGTGAAGGCCGATCAGAAGCACGAACCAAACTCAAAGAACTGGCCGAGGCAGAGTTCCTGTTCTTCGATGATTTCGGCGGCGCATCATTTACGCAGGCGCGAATTTCCGCTCTGTTCTCACTGTTCGATGCGAGATTCTCTCATCGCCGGGGAACCTACATCACAACAAACTTCTCGTCGGCACGATTGCGGGAGCTACTCGCCAAAGGTGGAGGTGATGATGCGGAAATCGTGGCAGACAGATTATTGCGCCGGATCGTCGGCACGGCTAATGACCCACGCGCACACATTATTAAGTTTGAGAGGCAGGAAGGCGTGAAAGGGTAGTTTCCGCTATGGTCATGCTCAGAACTCGTAAAGATTCAAACAGGGCGATTTGTGCGTGATGCAGGGGCAGCTGTGGCAGGAATGAGGGGGGGGCATAAGGGATTCCTAAAGAAGGTCACTCCTTTGGGTTACATGTCATGTTGATGTGTCTGTAAGTGCAAACAATTTGCAATTTCCCGAAACCCGAAAATGACAACCCACGTATTTTATGAGCAAAACAAACCCACCCAAACGACCACCCGGCAGACCCCGCAACCTTGAGTTGGACAAGCTCGCCGCGGAACTCTGTGTCAGCAGAAGGCACGCAAGAAACTTGATGGCCCGGCAGCAAAATACGGCTTCCGCTATTCCCGAAAAGCCCGCTTCACCTCTGGCACAAGCTCGCCTGAAAAAGACGAACGCCGAAATTGCCGTTTTGGAGGAAAAATTGTTGTGCTTGCGTCTTGAATCCCGCGAGTTGGCAAACGAACTGCTTTATCGGGAAGAGGCAATGCAGCTCTCTAGTGCCGCGCACCTGGCCGTTAAAAACGCGCTGGCAAATATGCCGAAAAACTTGGGTCCCCGGCTGGTAGGGCAGTCTGCCGGGAGCATTGAAAAAACCTTGGCCGCAGAGGCTGACCGAATTTGCCGACTTGCAAAGGCCGCAGTTTCCGCCTTCTCAAGCCCTCACTCATTATGACAACCACCGACCACGCCCGACTAACCCGCAGACTCGACAAACTTCAAGGCCAGCGCGATCCCGTAACCGGGGACAGGCCGCACGCATCACCCGCCGCTCGAAAATTACGTGAATATTTGAAGGGGATTTATGCGCCGGGCAACAATGCAACTGATACGGACGTATCTTCCGCAGTTGGAGGAGTCTGGAATACTTCCATTTGAAATGGCAGTAATCACAGGGCGAGGGCAACCCGAACGCTACGCGCTGTTGAACGAGGAGGAGTCGGGCCCACTCCCATTTGAAATGGCAGTCCGTGAAAAGCTGAAACACGGCGGTTTCTCAAATCCCGAACGCTACGCGCTGTTGAACGAGGTGCAGGCGACACGTGCCGCGAAATTTGACAACCCCGCATCCGAGTGAACTACTCATCCATCCGCAGTTTGGCGCGAGATTGCCAAACTTCACCCGATGCCCTTCAAGCCCTGGCCGAAGAAATCAACCTTGGCAGCAAAGGCCCGCACAAAAACAGTCCGCGCACGCTAACCCCCGATGACGCGCAAAAACTCACGCGCACCTACTTTGCCCGTAAGGCTGGCGAGACAAGGCTGGCTATCAACCAATCAAACGCCCGACTTCACAAGGCCCTGACATCCGCGTCCCGGCTGGCTTCACTGGCACGTGCGCACGGACACCAAGGGGCTGAACTTTTGGAACTGGTGGGCGAAGAACTCAACTCCATGCCACCGGCTCCGACCGCTAAGGCCATGCACGATCCCGCCTTTGCAAACCGCTACTTTGCCGCATTGGCGACCGATAGTGAAAAACTCGCCCGTCTTTCCAACCTTGTCGCGCAGGCCGCTTCGAAAATCTAAGCCATGAACAACCACATCGAACACCCCGCCGACAATATCGTTCAAGGCATCACAACGCCTTTTTATCTGGATCCAGCAATCCACCCCCGCAGTTATCTGACCGCCTCGCTTTCCCCCTGGGTTGGCTTGCCGATTGAAGAAGCACGGGCCGCGATGTCCGATGCGCAGAAAACTAAGCTCACTAAGTTGATCACCCAGACGGATGCGCAGGCCGCCATTGTTGCTGACAACGACCCGGTTGGCAGGCGGAAACAAGCCGCGCAACATATTGCATCTGGCACGGATTGCGATTTTGCACGCGCCGAGGTGCTGAGCAGGGAAGCTGCCGCTTGTGATTTGTCGGCACTTGCTGCCGCTCGTGAGAAGGTTAAGGCTCTGGATGCTGATTTGCTTTCACTTGCAAAAGACATCCTTAGCACCACCGCCGATGCCGTGCTTAGTGATTTTGTTACCGAGGCCCAAGCCGCCGAAGCGAGACTGACCAAATACGGACGACCGCTTTCAGCAACCGGTTTGCAGGAAGGTTTCGAGGTCACGAATTGGGAGCTTCACACCGATGCGATTTTGGGAGGGATGTTCACTCTGGTTCATGCCTTGAAGTTCCACTTCCCTGCCGAGGTGGACAACGCAAAGTATTTTGAGAGCTGGCATTTTTTCGCATGGCTTAGAGAACTCAACGCTTGAACGACTATGGCATTTTGGCACAAACCGCAGGACAAAGCACGCAGGACGATGTTGCTCGGTCTGGCGTGGCGAATCGACAGGCTGTATCGCGCCAGAGCAGGGGAAGCGTTCCCAGGATTCGACGAAAAAATAAGCGACGAGAAAATTGACCGCCACTTGCAGGGGTGGACTGCCGCTATCACGGCGCGCCTTGGTTTGCCTTCTGGCTTGTCGGTTCAACAGGTCATTGATTGCGCCGAGCGACAGTTGCCGCCGATGCCTGACCCGTGGCAGAAGCAGGATTTTTCTGGAAACTGTTTGATGAGACACCTTCAAATGAGATGAAAAAACTTTTCCCGTCCAACGGAAAACCCCGCCGCCTAGCTCGCAGTTTTGCGGTCATTTTGCCGGGGCGATGCCAGCGACCAAGGCGCACGCTGGCATCACTTCTTTTCTGAATTATGAGACCAGCACGTAAGGAAATCGAACCCACCGACCGGGGCCGCCTCAACGCGGATCGCGTTTCCGAAATTCTTGAGGAACTGGCGTGTGGCAATCGATGGAGGTCAAATCCCGCCTACGGCGCTGGAGTTGATGAATACGAGGACATACGACCCGAAGCCTCACAGGTCAGGCCACAGAATTGACCGCTGACGCGTTTTCTCCGTCTTTGAGGGTAGAGACACCCGCCGATTCCAACCCTGCGATCAGGGACTCCAGCAAACGCAATGGTTTATCCGACTCCGCACGTTTGAGGGCCAAGCACCAGCCTGCCACGTCCAGAGCGGCCAACGTGGCACGCAAACGCTCACCGGGCTGGCGTTGATCCATTAACCTTTGAGCGATTAACAGGACGGCCACCGCACCGTGCCGATCGACCGGGCTTGTCTGCACCGCACCGTCAGCGAGATCCGCGAGGAATTCCCTGCGGTGGCGAGTTGCGCTGGTAGGGTTGGCGTATCGATGAGGCCGACCATGCTTGGAGGTCAACATCGCCACCACAACATCCAGTTCGGGGCCTCGACGGATTCGATACCAACCCCGGGGGCCGACCCGCTCGACTGGGAGGCCGACGAGCTGACCCCGCCGCCAGCATTCGTGAATGTAGGTTCGGCAATATCCCAACTCAAGGGACAGTTGACGCATGGAAACATATGACGGATCGAGGCGGACAGCACCCATGCCTTTGGGAGGCTGTCAACAGGGTTGATTTTTCTGATTCGGCGTTTGAATTTCCCCTTGGAGGCTTTGAATTTTCAACCGACATCCAGAAAATCACCGTTTTTCAGTGCCAGCCAGTGCCAATTGAGTGCCAATAAGTGCCAATAAAACCCGTATTTTGGTGTGATTTGATGTTATTCCATGTCACTCATTTATGAGGTGCTGAATGACCCTCTCACCTAGTATTTAAGCGGCTCTAGAGGGGAAAAGAGGGGGAGCGGGTGAAGGGATTCGAACCCTCGACATCAACCTTGGCAAGGTTGCACTCTACCAACTGAGTTACACCCGCGTTACCAGAGAAAAGACCTAATTGTTAATCCTGAGATGGTCAAGCAGGTTGCGAGAATTTTTTATTGCTGGTTGAGCAGCTGGGGGCCAAGGAACGCCGCGCCGGATCCAATGGTGAGGATGGCGGCTTGGTTCATGGTGATCGGGCCGGAGGATTCAATGAGGTAGCCGCTGTCGAGCCGGGTCTGGGAAAAAATGATCGGCGTCAGATGCTTGGAGATGGTTTCCGTTTGTGGGATTTTGCTCGCATCAAGGAATTGGTCGGCTCCCGGCATGAACGAGGATCCGAAGGTGATGATTTGTCTCAGCAGGGGAAACGCGCGCTCAAAGAGGGCTTTGGAATCGATAAATCCAAAGGTCTCGTTGGCCGTGGCCAAGGCTGGCAGGGCCGGGGCAAAGGCCGGCGATGATTTCAGATTTTCGGAGTTGCCCCGATTGGCCAGAGCCATGTCGACTTCGCCGGGGTTGAGTCCGAAAACCAGCAGGTCCGTGGACACGGCAAGGGTGGGGTCAAGGAACGTGGACCTCAGGGTGGGGAAGGTGTAATATTTTGATCCGTTTTTTTCGATCACGGTGGTCTCTGGCAGCATCGAGGTGGCTTCCATGAGAATTTCCTCCACTTGGGCGGGATCGATCACTGCTGCCGATACGAGAAGTTCAGGGGTCATCCGCTCAACAGGCCAGGCAAAAGAAATCGAGGCCTCCTTGCCGAAGGCTCCGGCCAGGCGGTCAAAGAGCGAAGGCGCTCCCCCGGACGATCCGGGGACGTATTTCTGAAGGGAAGGATCCTTGGCCGCTTTTGCCAGGACATCGTATTGCAGGAGGAACCCAAAGTAGCCCATGGTTTTTGCGGAGGTGAGGGCCAGGCCTTGGTGGTTCAAAGCTCCAAGGTTGGGTGGATTGGGGCGAAGGAGAAAGAGGGCATCGCGGAGGTCGGCGCCGTCCAATTTGAGTGCAAAGCCTGCGGCCTCTGCCTTGCGGATTTGCTCCACTTGTTTCGGATCCGGTGCGGCTCCGAGTTGGCTCCCCACGTCGAGAAGCACATCCAAGATCTGGCCCGGACGCACGAAGGCGAGGAGGTCGGATTCTTTGGGAAGGTTTTCCAGCACCTTTATGTAGGCTGGGTCTGTTGCCAGACTGGGAGAAGTCGAACGTCCGGCAGCCCGATCGATGACAGCCACCAAGGCCTCCCGGTTGTTTGAGAGGAGCCCCCAACGGCTTTGCGTGGCCGTGAAGAGTTTCGATCCGTCAGGGAGGGTGCTGGAAGAAATCTCGGTGCCAAGGTGGTCTTCTTTGGTGGTTTCGGGGGGAGCCCCGCGATGAAGTTCGGCCCGCATCCTTGCGATGGCTTTGTCGAACTCGCTCCGTGACCCCCAATACTGAAACCCAAGCACGGACTGCACGTCCCCGCCTGCGGGGGCCAGAGCGGCTGCGTAGATCCGTCCGGGTTTTAAGCCCATGAGAATTGTGGATGCTTCATTGCCGCCGCGTTCTTTTGACAGAAACTCGACAGGTTTCTGCAAAAAATCCTTCATCTCCTGCTCGGCAGAAATTTTGGATAATGTGGTTTTTGGCCACCGCATATAGCTTCTGGGGAGGTCGGGGAGGGTCACATACATGGCTGCCTCCGGAGAAACCAACAGCGCGGGGTCGGTGATCCCAATTTGGCCCCGGACCCACAAGACGGAGGCTGTGACGACGGCAAGGAGGACAACAATAATAAGGGCGGCTTTTTTCATGGGATAGTTGGTAGTAAGACAGAGTTTGACGACAAAAGGAGAAATGATACACTGAGGTCCTATGAATAAGAGCGATCTGGAAAATTACATCAAGCCTGTTTGTGCCGTTTACACGAAGAATAACTTGAAGCTTCTCTCCGACATCACCCTGTATCTCGGGTTTCTGTCCATTGTGGCCTCCATTGTCACATGGTTCACCGCTTCCCGCGAAAACCGTGCTTATGGAGAGCGGTTCGGCATCTTTATTGGATTGTGGGTGCCCAGCTTCTTCATCCTCTCGCACCGCCTCTCCCGGAAAGCCGAGGAAATCTGTGAAGAAGGCACGGACGAAGAATAACCTTTCCCCCGAGGGCGCTCAGGATTCCTGATCCGCCCTTGGGGGGTGGTTTGAGGTTTCTCCAACTTCGGTTGCCGTTCCGTTGTGATCGGTTGGTGTTTTTGTGCCCTGCGCACGGTCCTGATAAGAGGCGACAACCCACTGACTCAAAACCCGGTCCGGACTTTCCACGGCTTCTGCCGGAATTTCGAACCAGGTTTTCCCGTTGTTTTTGTGAATCAGGGCGAGCCCGAATTCGTAGTCGCGGAACGCTTTTGCACAGAAGTCGCGGATTCCGGTTTCAGAATTCTCGGCTTTTTCCAAGATGAGGTCTGTGGCGGCCTCCTGAAACGTGAAAGTCAGTTGGTGCTCAGCGGAAAATCGCCGGGCAAATTCATGAACAATCGATCGGAGGGCCTTTTCGTGTTCCCCATGGCCGAGTTCCAAAAGCACGGAGAGCGCCTCCCCGGGGTTTTCCACCAAGTGGGGGGTCACCGTGAAAGATTTGACTCCCGACCCGGGCAACTCGAACTTGAAGTTGCGAAGAATTTTTTCACACACGCTGAGCAGCGCTCGGGCGCCCGTTTGTTCCTTGGCAGCCGAGGCGGCAATGGCTTGCAGAGCCCCGTCTTCGAAAAACACCTCAATGCCATACGCGCGGAAGGCCCGCTCGTATTGACGGATGATGCTGCCTTCCGAGGATTTCATGATCTCAAAGAGGTCTCCCTCCGTGAGGTGGTCGCACACCACTCTGATCGGAAGGCGCCCCATGAATTCCGGTTCCATGCCGAAGTCCACGAAGTCCCGGGTTTCCGCCAGGCGAAGAATGCCGGCTTCTTCGGGAGGTGGCGTTTGCTCGGCTCCAAACCCAATGTTGGTGCGTTTGAGTCGCCGGGTGATCCGTGGAGACAGCTTCTCAAAAGCTCCGGAAACAATAAACAAAATGTGGCGCGTGTTGATTGACTCCCGGGTGGCTTTTCCCCGGCGCTGAAATTCCATGGCCGCCTGGATTTGAGATTGCAGGTCATTCGGGCTGCGTAGCGGAACCTCGGTTTCCTCCATAAGTTTGAGCAGCGCCGACTGAACCCCCCGACCACTCACATCACGACCAATCAACTCGCCTGCTCCCGCAATTTTGTCAATTTCATCAATATAAACCATTCCGAATTGCGCCAGGTTCGCGTCCCCGTCCGCCCGGTGAAGCAATTCCCTCACCAGATCATCCACATCTCCACCCACGTATCCGGTTTCGCTGAATTTGGTGGCATCTGCCTTCACAAAAGGAACCCCGATGAGTTCGGCCACATGTTTGACCAAATAGGTTTTTCCCACGCCGGTGGGGCCGATCAGGAGGACGTTTTTCTTGGCGTATTCGAGCTTGGCGCTTTCTTCGGGGGAAAGGGAGGCCGCGTGGCGGGCGTGGTTGTAGTGGTCACAAACCGCGATGGCCAGGGCCTTCTTGGCATCGTCCTGACGGATTACAAAGCGATCCAAGTGCTTTTTGATGTCGCGAGGCAGAAGGTTGAATGAGAAAACCTGCTCCGCTTTCCCGGGCGAGGTGCCACTCCCCTCTTCGGATGGCTCCGTCTCCGCCGACTGCGCAAATCCGGAGCGGAGAAAATCTTGAAGGCGTTGGTGAAGTTGCTCGGGCGTTGGCAGGGGTTGGTTGCTCATAAGTGATGGAAAGGTTCGCCGAGGAATCACGATCCCGCAAGTCATCACCGCCAATTCAGAGCTTGACGTATTTTTCCAGCGCACAATCAAACCCCGACATGTCCACCATGTGGTGAAATGTGCGCCTGAACCCCGGGTGAGACAGGGCGGGGGATTTGATGGGGTTTACAAAAACCAAGCGGCCCCCGGGTTTCAGGGCTTTTGCGGCCGTGGAAATCAGGTCCGTCATCAAGGCCCGCAAGTCGGGGATTGGGATTCTCATGCCAAGGGGGGGATTGGTGATCATGAGGCTGAGGCTACACGGGCGCAGCCCCGAGTATTGAAGGAAGTTGCGGAAGTCACCTGACACCAGGTCCGCAAGGCTGGAATCCACCCCGGCTGCCGCGATATTGGTTTTTGCCGCAAGCAAAGCCTCAGGGCGAAGGTCGGTGCCATAGAGTTTTTTGACCCCTCCCCGAAGAGCGCACTCGATCAACT
>JBBECL010000222.1:0-20350 GCA_040881805.1 Terrimicrobiaceae bacterium
TCGCCCACCCAATACCACACGGTCGAGACAACCATGTCACCCGGCCCGCATAGCAACCTCACCCACGGCTTTTCAATGGTGCTTGACCAGGGTCCGGAAAACGAGGCTCTTTAGCATCTGCGATTGCCCACCGAAACCGTGACCCTACTCATTGGCTATATTCTTTTTCTGCTTCTGGCGGCGATTGTGCTTTTCAGCCTTGAAAAGCTGTCCGTGGATATCATCACGTTGATCTTGCTCCTCGGATTGGTGATCCCCGGCATCCTGACCCCGAAAGAGGCATTTCAGGGCTTCAGCAATGACATCATTGTCATTCTGGCCTCCATCTTTGTGATCAGCGCTGCCATCAAAGATGCCGGAGTCCTGGATTGGTTTGGAGCACAGATGAGGCGTATGGCCAACGTGGGATCGAACAAGTTTATGATTTCAATGATGGGGTTTGTGGGGGGCACCTCGGCTTTCATGAACAACACCACCGTCACCGCTCTTTTTACGCCTTTGGTGACGGGGATGGCCCGCAAGGCGGGAGTCAGCCCGTCAAAGCTTCTCATGCCGCTGGCCTTTGCTTCCATTCTTGGAGGGACCTGCACATTGATCGGGACCTCCACGAACGTGGCGGTGAGCGGATTCATTCAGCAAAATGGGATGGAGCCGATTGGGATGTTTGAGATCACCCCCATCGGCTTGATCATTCTCGCGGTCGGCATTCTTTACATGGTTTTCGTCGGGGCGAGGCTGCTTCCGTCCAACGCTGACGTGGATTTGACCGGAGATTACGAGATGAGGGAATACCTCACTGAGATTGTTGTGCTGCCTTCGTCGCCGCTGATCGGCCAGCACATCGTGGATTCCGACCTCTCGATCCTGAACTTTACGGTCCTCAAAGTTCTGCGAGAAGACCAGGCGATCCTGCCTGAACAGAACACGATCGTCGAGGAGGGGGATGTTTTGATTGTGACCGGGAAGGTCAGTGATTTGATGAAGGTCCTGAAAATCGAGGGGATCACCATCAAATCCGACCGAGTGGTTGACGATGCGGATCTGCAAGACTCCGAAATCAAAATCGCGGAAGTCCAAGTCGGGAAAATGGCGAAAGTCGTGGGACGGACACTTGTGGATTTGGATTTGCGCGCACGGATGGGTGTTACTGTCCTGGCCATGTTTCGTCATGGAAGAACATTTGCCGAGCAGATGAACCGGATCTCCCTCCATGAAGGCGATGTGCTTTTGGTGCGGGCCGAGTCCAGCCGGTTGGCCCTGTTGCAAGAATCCTTGGGGATGACGGTGATGGAGGAAGTGGCCCGTGTTCCTGCCAATCCCCGGAGGGGCCTGATTATCCTCTCCGTGTTTATAGGTGCCGTTCTTTGTGGCTCGGCCGGCTGGTTGCCTGTCTCGGCGGCCTTCCTTGTGGCTGCCGTCCTTTGCGTCCTGATGGGAGCGGTGAGTGCCGAACGTGCTTACCAGTTTATTGATTGGAGGCTGCTTGTGCTTATTGGTGGTATGACGGCCTTTGGGGTGGCCATGGAAAAGACCGGCACGGCGGAATTTCTTTCCCAACTGATTTTGCAGATTTTTTCCCCCCTGGGTGTCCATGGCATCCTGGCCGGTTTTTTCCTGCTCACGATTCTTCTGACCCAGCCCATGTCCAACGCGGCGGCGGCTCTGGTGGTCCTGCCAGTGGCCATCACAACCGCGCAGCTCCTGGGTTGTGAACCCCGCACGTTCGCGATTGCCATCATGCTTGCCGCATCAATTTCTTTCATCGCTCCCCTGGAGCCATCCTGCATTTTGGTTTATGGACCGGGCAAATACCGTTTTATGAATTTCGTGAAAGTCGGCTTGGGGCTGACCATTATCTTGTCGGTGGTGGTGCTTTCTTTGCTAACCGTCTTCTGGCCTCTCTGGCCAAAATAAAACTTCTTTTGTCTGGGGATCCGGCCGGGGCTTTTGGCATGGTGGTCCCTTCCGCAATTTTCGATGACCCGTTGCCCATGCCAAGCCCCCTGATTTCAATCTACTCCGACCCGGCGTTCAAAGGCTGGTCCAAGCCGGGTCCGATTCCGCCGGGGGCTTTGGGGCATGGGCCCGAAATCGAGGACGGCGAATCTTTGGATGCGATCAGCGGTTTTTTCCGAATCTTTCAATTGAAGGACGGGCACCGATTCTCAACCGATGATGTTCTCGCGGCGTGGTATGGGACGAGCCTGTGTCCTTCGGCCAGGGTGGTGTTGGATCTGGGGAGCGGAATCGGCACCGTGGGAATGATCGCGGCCTGGCGCTTGCCGGGCGCACGTTTTGTCACCGTGGAAGCCCAGGCGGAGAGTGTGCGACTGGCCCGCAAGTCGTCCGCATGGAACGGGCTTGAGGGAAGATATGACATCCGGCATTGAGACTTCCGGGATCCCGGCATCCTTGGGGATGAGGAACGTTTTGACCTCGTTCTTGGCAGCCCGCCGTATTTTCCATCTGGCAGCGGACCGGAAAGTGAACATCCCCAGAAGTTGGCGTGTCGTTTTGAATTGCGCGGAACGATCGCCGATTATTGTGTGACCGCCGCGACACACCTTGCACCGGGCGGAATCTTTGCCTGTGTGTTTCCCGTGGAGCCTTCCCACCAACAAGAACGAGTGCACGCTGCGGCTGCCGCGGCTGGGTTGGTGACCGTTCGCTGGCGGCCGGTGGTTTTGCGCGAGGGATCACCCGCTTTGTTGGGACTGTTTAGTATGATGCGGTCCTGCGACCTGCCCAACAGCCTCAGCCCCTGGGTGGAACACCCTCTGATGATCCGCACCCGGCTCGGAACAGTCCACCCTGAGTATGTTGCTGTGAAACTCTCCTTCGGGTTTCCGCCATGACGGGTTGACCTATTTTGAGTCCGGGGAAACGATCTTTTGATAAATCACGTTGACCTCCGGCACCAGATAGGTGAGGTGGCGGGCCAGGGAGGTGTTCAGGCGGTAAAACCAATACTGGTCCTCGAGGGTTGAGCGGCTGCGGCAGGATAGCAACCGGAAGCCGCGACAGTCCACCAGTCGCCAATGGGTCTTGGGATCGGCAGAGAGGGCCCTTCTCACCAGCCGGCGCAAGGAGGGAGCCGAAAACGCATTCTGCGTTTCCCCCAATTTTTTTGGCAGTGCGTGATGCCATCCATTGATCAAACCGGCAAAAAAGGGGGGCTTGGTCGGAGTGGCCACCAACAGGAGCCCCCCCGGCTTGAGCACCCTCGCGCACTCGTGCAGCGCACGCGCCGGATCTTTCAAATGCTCGATCACATGCGAAGCAAAAACCGTGTCAAAAGATTCGTCAGGGTAGGGGAAGGCATCAGTGTCGATGTTGATTCGGGCAATCCTGTAACCCAGCTTTTCGCAACACGCGACCCGCTCCGGCCATTCTTCAATGCCATGCCAGGTCCCCTCATGGTCGTCAAAAAAGAATTTCATGATCCCATTTCCGCAACCCACATCGAGAAAACGGGATTCATGATTCAGCGGAATCTCCCGCCGGACGATCTCTGCCGCGCTGCGATAGCGCTCCATAAACAGCTCGTATTTCCGGTAGGCATTGATTCGTCCAAAAGCTAACTGGCTCATTTCCAGTTCCCAAAATGATCGAGATCTGTTGATTTCCCAAGAATTTCCCGTGAAATTCTCCATTCTGCCGGAATTTAGCGCTGGAAAAATCCCCAGACCTGTGCAAAGTGACTCCTCTTATTATGCAAAGAATCCTTCTCCCGCTCACCGTTTCCTCACTTGCGACGTTTGCATTTCTGACTGTTGGCTGCGACAAACCCGCCCCGACAGCTGAATCCAAGCCCACCCCCACGGCAGAGCCCGCCGCGACGCCTGCTCCAGAAACGTCGGCAACCACGCCTCCGGTCACGACCGAGGCCCCCGCCGCAGAAGCTGCTTCCGCTAACACAACCATCGAGCTGAAAGATCCCGTTGCTGTCGTGAACGGCGAAAAAATCAGCAAAGACGAGTTGGACAAAGCCCTCAACGAAGCCGCGCAAGCCTCCGGGATCAAACCCGAGGAACTCACCGCCGAGCAGAAAATGGAAGGGTATCGTCAGATTTTGGACGACCTCATCACGGACAAGTTGATCAGCAAAGCCGCTGCGGATGTCTCCGTGACCGATGAGGAGGTTGAAGCGGAAATCGCCAAGCTCCGCGGCCAATTCCCCACCGAGGAGGAGTTTGTGGCGCAGCTCACCGCGGTTGGGCAGACCCCTGAGAAAGTGGCCACCTCCCTCAAAAAGCTTCTCCAACAACGCAAATGGGTGGAAAGTCAGATCGGAGACTCCGCGGAAGTGAGCGATGCCGACGTCGCCAAATTCTACGAGGAGAACAAGCAGGAGTTCGAACAACCCGAGCAAGTGAAAGCCAGTCACATCCTGTTTTTGACCAAACCCGATGACACGGAAGAGGCATCCAACGCTCAACTCGCCAAAGCGAAAGAGGCCGCAGCGAAAGCCAAAAAAGGTGAAGATTTCACGGCCCTCGCCAAAGAATTGAGCGAAGAGCCCGGAGCCAAGGAATCAGGGGGTGACCTCGGATTCTTTTCGAAAGACCGCATGGTCCCCGAATTTTCCGAGGCCGCCTTCCAACTCAAGGCGGGTGACATCAGCGAACCGGTTCGCACCCAGTTTGGTTGGCACGTGATCAAAGTCGAAGATAAAAAAGACGCGGGAACTTCCTCGCTCGAAGAAGTCAAACCGCAGCTGTCGGCTTACCTCAAGCAAGACAAACAACGCAAAGCGGTGAGTGATCTGATCGCCAAGCTGCGTGCCGACGCGAAGATTGAATCCACTCTTCCCGCCCCCGACCCCGCAGCACTTATCCCCGGGAGCATGCCTCCCGCTGCCAACGAATAATCCACCAACTCTCAACCTTACCACCTCATATGGCACTTTCAGTCGGAACTCCCGCCCCCAAATTCACTCTCAAAAGCGCTGGCGCCGAGGGGCTCGAAGACTACAGTCTCGAATCCAACGTTGGCGTCAAATCCACAGTGTTGCTGTTTTTTCCGCTGGCCTTCACCGGAGTTTGCACGCAAGAACTCTGCGATGTGACCGCCGGGCTCTCTGCGTATGCGGATTTGAATGCCGAGGTGGTTGGTGTCAGCGTGGATAGCCCGTTTGCCCAAGCGGCCTGGGCGAAGCAGGAAAAAATTTCCATCCGGCTGGTCAGTGATTTGAACAAGGACGTGACCAAGTCTTACGACGTCGTCTTTCCAGCGTTGGCCGGGATTGGTGACACCTCAGCCCGCGCGGCATTTGTGATTGATAAAGAAGGAGTCATTCGCTACAGCGAACAAACCCCTTCGCCCAAGGAGCTTCCTTCCTTTGACAAAATCAAAGAAGTTCTCGCTTCGCTGAGCTAAGTCACATCATCGTCGCACCCATCTCGGCCAGGGCACTGCGCTCGCCTTTGGTGAGGCAGATGTGGGCTGTGATGCGTTGGCCGCGAAGCCGGTTGCGGGTATAGACCAATCCATTCGACCGGCTGTCCACATACGGATTATCGATTTGTCCCGGATCACCGACCATCACAAGTTTGGATCCCTTGGACATGCGGGTCACAACCGTTTTCGCTTCGAGCGGAGTCAGTTGTTGGGCTTCATCGAGCACAAAGAACCGGTTCGGGATGGAACGTCCTCGAATGTAACAGAGGGCCTCGATTTCCAGCAGACCCCGCTCAATGAGTTGTTCATAGGGTTTGATGATCGTTTGGGGTTGATGGGGCAGCACCTGAGAGTGTTGCGGCCTCTTGCGGTCGGAAGTATTTTTGGGTTTTCCTTCCTGCTTGGGCTGGTGGATGGGGAGCAACACCTCGAAGGCATCATAGATGGACTGAAGCCACGGGTGCATTTTTTCATTCAGGGTCCCGGGCAAAAATCCCAGCGTGTCTCCCATCGCCACCACCGGTCGACTGACGGTCATCCCATTAAACTCTTTCTGGGCCGTCAAATACAAACCCGCCGCAACGGCCAACAGAGTTTTTCCCGTGCCGGCCTGGCCGTAGCAGGTGATCAGCGAGATCCCGGGGTCGAGCAAGGCATCCAGAAAACACTGTTGGCCCGCATTGGCCGGACGAAGGTCAATGCCCCGCGGCATTTGTAAACTGGACGGCAGTTCCAGTCTCACGAATTGTCCCTCCCCCAGATGGCGGGCCGGCAGGAATTTTTGCTCATCAGTGGACAGAAGAACATATTCGTTGATCTCAAGCAGGCCGGTCCGGGATGTCGGCAGCTCAATCGATTTGGAACTGCCAAACCGCTGCAATTCATGGCCATCCACCCCCACCGAGCGGATGTCAAATTCCTCGGCATCCTTGACCTCCACTTTGTCATTCAAATAATCCTCACAGCTCAGCCCGATGGCCATGGCCTTCAACTGCATGTTCAAGTCTTTGGTGACAAGGGTCGTCGGGTATTTGCTGGTTTCGTGAAGAGCCAATGCGGCGGCCATAATGCGATGATCCATCTTCTCCTCATCAGGGAAAATGTTGCGAAATCTCTTCATCGCCCCGGCCAGGGTTGCCCCCTTCAAGGAATCGGTAATCAAAATTTTGACCAAGCCGCCCCCCGGAGTCTCCGCACCCTTTGTGACCCGCTCGGCGTGCCGGCCAAAGATCTGATTCAAAAACCGGTGAACGGTCCTTGCATTGGCGCCACGTTCGGATTGTTCGTTCTTGAAACGATCCAACTCGGAAAGCACTTCCACGGGAATGTGGACGTGATTGTTTTCAAAACGGTTCAGGCTGTGGGGATCGTGGAGGAGGACGTTTGTGTCGATGACAAAATTTTTGACGGCTCCCTTTGAGCTTTTTCGTTCGGTTCTCTCCGGGCCGGGGAAAAAAAGTCCCTGCTCTTCGGTCATTTCCATCGGTGCGGGTCGGTGCATGGTTCTTAAGTTGTCGGCCCTGCGAGGCAGTGGCTATTGACGGGGTTGGGGAATCTTCCAGAACAGCGAAGAAAATTCCGGGTGTTGCGTGATGAGTTCTGGAAGTCAGAGCGTCTCAATCTGAGGCTCTATATACACCCCACCGAAGCGGACACAATCAATAACTTGTGAATAACTCAAAAAAATACCACGACCTGTTGTGGTTTGTGGGATTTTAAGCTGATTTCCCCAAAGTTCACCGCCGTGCGGCAAGATATCCCAGATACACGACAACACTCCAGGCCACCGCAGAGACCAAAAGGTGACTTTGAATGAAAAAGAGTCCGCTTTCCATGACCTGACTACCAAGTCCAGGCGGAAGACGGCGGATATTTCCCGATTGGCAGTTTTTAAAGAAAGGGCTCCGGAGATTTTCTGCGGGATCGGCCCCAAAAAATTATAAAGCCGCACCCGCGCATAATGATCTTTCAGGTCATCCAAAGATTCCTCCGCGACCAACGAGCCTCCAGAAAGAATGCCCACTGAATCCGCGACCCGCTCGACATCTGTCAGCACATGCGTTGAGAAAAACACGGTTTTGCCGCCTTCCCGGATCAGTTCAAGAATTTCATCCAGAAATTCCCTCCGTGCGGCCACATCCAAGTTGGCTGCCGGTTCGTCCAGAATGAGCAGATCCGGACGGGGCGCAATTGCCATCACAAATCCAAATAGCCGACCCGTTGCTTTTGAGTCACTCCAAAGCACCAGGGATCTTCATCAAAAACCTTCACCGTGCCAGAATCCGCCTTCAACAAACCCGCCAGCGTTTTGATCACGGTGGTTTTTTTGAAAATTCGTCCCTCACCCACCGAAGCGTTTGCTCGGAGTCCAGACCGAGGTGGTGGGTCTCGGCCACAAGCTGTCGTATGAGTGGCTCCAATTGCTCCCGCCGTTGACCCGCTGTGAAGGTTTTTACCCTTGAGGCCACAAAAGTGCCCGTGCCCCTCCGGGTCTCAACAAGCCCTTCGCGCTCCAAAAACTGATACACCTTGGCCACCGTGAGCGGATTCACAGAGCTCATCACCGAAACGTCGCGCACAGATGGCAACTTCTCTCCCGCCGACAACTGCCCACCAAGAATTCGCTCTCTCATCTGATTGACCATCTGGCGGTAAATCGGCACGCCGCTGGATGGATTCAAGTGAAAGAGCATAATTGTGTATTACAACACTATAACACAAGGTCAAGGAGGATTTTTGGTGATGGCTTGCGTTGGGGGGGATTTTGCATCAAATGACTGGGATGCCTGTTGAAGGGAATCATGGGAGAGATGGGAGTTATGGGAAGAATGAGAGCGATGGGATTCATGCCTCCCATGCCTCCCATTCTTCCCATTCTTCCCATAATTCTCCTCCCTCCCATCCGATCATACCCCCGCGTGGCGATTATCAGACACTGCTTTCCTACCAGAAGGCCGAGGTTGTTTACGATATCACTTACCGGTTTGCCCATAAATACCTCGGTCGCGGTGATCGCACGGTGGATCAGATGATCCAGTCGGCGAGGTCAGGAAAACAGAACATCCTTGAGGGCAGCAAAGCAGCTCTTACCTCCAAGGAAACCGAACTCAAGCTGACGAGTGTGGGGCGGGCCAGCTTGGAAGAACTCTTGGCCGATTATCGCGACTACCTTCGGGTGCGGGAACATGCCATCTGGGAAAAAGACTCCAAGGAGGCCCTTTTTGTGCGTCGCCTCGGCCGACAAACTCCCCACACCTTTGAGCTCTATCGCGAGTTTTTGGAGACCCGTCCACCGGAGGTGATCGCCAACATCGCGATCTGTCTGATTCACCAGACGAATTACCTGCTCGACCAACAACTTCGCGGCTTGGAGGTGGCTTTTCTTGAACAAGGCGGCTTGCGGGAGCGGATGTTCAAAGCGCGGCTTGCGAGCAGGAATGGGAATTATGGGAAGAATGGGAGCTATGGGAAAGGCCGCAACCCATAACTCCCATGCTTCCCATAATTCCCATCTCCGAGGCCTTGGAAACCTTCTGGTGGTTTGGCTGCCGTGTGAGCTAGGATCGCGCCGTGTCTTTTCGCACGTTATTGCTGACCGTGGTTTTGGGGTTGATCCTTGTTTCCAGCTTGCTGACCAGTGCCTTCGGCCTGCGGGGGGTGCGGCTTGCGATTTATGCCCTGTTGGAGAAGCAGATTTCAACCACGCTTGAGGCCGTGACCAGCCTCGTGGAGGAACACTTTGAACCCTCCTCCCGACTCCTGGAGACCTTTTCGCGGGCGATCCAATCCGGGAAATTGTCCCTCGATGATCCCGTGGAACTGGCAAAAACCTTTGCCAAAGCCTTGGAATTTGAGGATGGGATCGCCTGGATCAGCTTTGGATATGCGGATGGGAGTTTTGCGGGAGGGTGGACACAAGGTGGTCTGACGGTGATCAACATCTCCCGACCGGACGGGGGGGCTCCACAGGAATGGGTTCTGGATCGCAGCGGACGTCTGGAACCGCATGCGAACATAAATCTCCCTGCCACCTTTGATGCGAGGCAGCGTCCTTGGTTTCAGTTGGCCCTTGAGAGCACGGATCGGGCGTGGACGCCCCCCTATGACTTTGCCACGGGAGAACGCGGGATCTCGGTCGCGCAGGCGGTGAGAGCTCCTTCGGGTGAACTTCTAGGCGTGCTGACCGTGGATTTCATTTTGAGCGACGTCGCCGCCTACCTGGACAAACTGACCCATGACTTTCGCGGAGAGCCCATGGTGTTTTCCATCAATGGAAAACTCCTGGCCACCCCCAAAACCATGGTGGACTCTCCGGTGGTCGAAGAAGTTCGACGACTGCTGGCCAGTCAGGGGCAGGGGACTCAGTTCGAAAAAGAGGGGCTTGTGCTTCATATCGAGACCCCCCATGACACCTATTTTGTGGGCTTTCAGACCGCCGAGATCCCCGGGGGCCTGGACTGTGTGAGTGCCATTCTCTTTAGCCGCAAAGTGGCGTTTGAGGGGGTGGATCACATTGTGGCGGTGACCCTGGCCACGGCCTTGGGGGCTCTTGGTTTGTCCCTCATCGCCGGGTTTCTGCTGGCAGGACGCATTGCCAGCCCTCTGAAGGCCCTCAGTCAGGTCGTGGCGCGGGTTGGAAATTTCCAATTGGAGCCCACGCCCCTGCCAAAGTCCGGCATCAAGGAAGTTCGGGTGTTGTCCGAATCCGTGGAACGCATGCGCACGGGGCTCGAGTCTTTTTCCCACTATGTTCCCGTGGATTTGGTCCGTGACCTTGTTCGGAGCGGCGGGGTCGCGGCTCTCGGGGGAGAACGCCGCGAAATTTCTTTGATGTTCTGCGACTTGGCAGGCTTCACCGCCTATGCGGAAAAAACGTCCCCGGAAGCCGCCGTGGAAACCCTGACCTCCTATTTTGAGAGTTTTGGTGGTGCCATTGAAGAATCCGGGGGGGTGATCGACAAGTTTCTGGGAGATGGGATCATGGCCCTTTTCAACGCCCCGGGCAAAATCCCGAACCCGGCTGCTGCGGCCTGCCGCGCGGCGTTGCTGGGAACGGAAACATTTGCAGGCTGCCCTATCCAAAGCTCCGCCCCGTCGAGTTTTGTGGCCCGTGTGGGACTTCACACCGGCGAAGTGCTTGTGGGAAATGTCGGGACGGCCAGCCGCTTCACCTACACCGCCATCGGGGATGCGGTCAACCTTTGCAGCCGCCTCGAAGGCCTGAACAAAGCCTATGGCACCAAGATCCTGGCCAGTTCCGCGCTGAGACAGCAGGCCGGAGAAGAGGAATTCCTCTGGCGCCGACTCGACCGTGTCAGCGTCGTTGGCCGCATCGAACCCCTCGATATCGACGAACTCATGGGATTTCGCGATCAGGCCACTCCGGAAGCACTTCAGACCGCCACAACCTACAGCCGGGCCTTGGAAGCATTTCTTGCGCAATGCTGGCAGGATGCCGAATCCCTGCTTCGCGAATTACCCCCCGATGACCAACCCTCTCAAATGCTCTTCCACAGGGTTGCTCTGGCCAAGCAGGAAGGGGGAACTCCCACCGTGCGGGGGTTTGTGGAGAAGTGAAAATGGCGATGACGCTTCCCAGATATTGACAGTGACAGTGTCTTCGATGACAATTTAGCCATGAAGCTACGACAGGCTGGATTTGAAGATGAGTATTATGATGGTTTAACTCCTCTATCTGATGATGTTAACACATGGTGTTACGAAAATAAAGTTATTCCGATGAGTGGCCAGGCTGCGGAAAAATTGACGATTCGTAACCTGCGATTTTACCGAACCCAGGGGTTATTGGATGGGCCAATGGCGGGTCGGAGGTATGGCAGGCGTCATTTTTTGCAACTGGCTTCGATCCGAATTTTGCAAGCCCATGGATTGCCGCTTGGCAAAATCCGGGAGGTGTTGGATTCAAAAACAGATGCCGAGTTGCATGAGTTGTTGCGTCAAGCCAAGCAAGAGGGTGTTGGCATGGCAGGAGGTCTGGGGCCGATCAAAAGCATGGAGAGCATGGAGCTCATCGGGCTAACCGGCGATTTTCTTTTGCTGTGTCGCGGGCGTAAACGTCCCCCTGCTTCCGTGCTTGAGAAGGTGGTGGAGATTTTGGGCGGTGGCACCTCACAGCCCCCGAACCAATCGGGGATTATGTGATCATCCCCCCCGCCCTATCGAGAGAGGTGGGTCGCAAGGGTGGGGGAGTTAAATCCCGCCCAGCGTTTTATTGATGGCCTTGTGGAGGATGGAGCCGGCGCCATCGACCACATGGGAGAGCGAGTTTGACGCCTTGGTGACCAGAGAATGGGCCTTCTGTTTGGCTTCGACCCGGCTTTCGGCTGTGGTTTTTGCGCCGGCGCGAAGAGAAGACCGCAGGATTCTTGCGGCTTCATCAAGCAGCTCAATGGTTTTTTCCGCGGCCTTTTCCTCGCGCGATTTGGCGGTTGTGGCCTTGGAGGGGGTGGCTTTTTTCGGAGCGGAGGCTTTGGAGGCAGCCGGCTTTTTTGCGGCTGACTTTGTGGTGGCAGCTTTCTTTTTTGTTGTTGTCATAGAAAAGCGATATCCTATTTCGGAAGACTTGCCAAGCCCGGAGACCGGGGGAATGATAGGCGGTCACATGCAGGCCCTTGTTGAAATATTGGAACGAAATGCGCTGACTCCCCGGGAGGACTTGGCGCGGATGTTGAATTTGAGTGTGGAGGACGTGGAGTTGGCGATTGCCCGTTTGGAGGCCGAGGGGATTGTCCTCGGGTATCAGGCGATCATCAATCATGAGAAGTGGGACACCGACTTGGTGCGGGCCATGATTGAGGTCAAGATCACGCCGGAGCGGGATGGGGGTTTTGATCGGGTGGCCTCGCGCATTGCGAAGTTTGAGGAGGTTCAGACCTGTTATTTGATGAGTGGTGGGTATGACCTGTTGATCACGGTGGAGGGAAAAAATCTCCGGGAGGTGGCCTCGTTTGTGGCGGAGAAGTTGAGCACGATCGAGGCGGTTCAGTCCACGGCCACGCGCTTTCGGCTCAAGACCTACAAGGAGAATGGAACATTTCATCACTTCGAACAAACGGCGGAGAGGCTTTCTGTTTCCCCCTGATTTGTGCGTGTCATGAAAACAAAATCGGGAGGTCTCCTGTCGGGGTACGAATTGTGGTGAAGATTGCAGAACATGTGAAAGAGATTCCCCGCTCGGGAATCCGGGATTTTTTTGAGGTCGTGCAAACGATGGGAGATGTGATCTCGCTTGGCATTGGGGAACCCGATTTTGCCACCCCGTGGCATATCCGCGAAGCGGCGATCTACGCGCTGGAGAAAGGGCGCACGGGTTACACGTCCAACCTCGGCCTGCCAAGGTTGCGGCGTTCGATCTCGGATTACGTCAGAGGGCGGTTTGGAGTCACCTATGAGCCGCTCTCCGAGATTTTGGTTTCGGTGGGCGTGTCCGAGTCGATTGACCTTGCGCTGCGGGCACTGCTGGATCCGGGGGATGAAGTCCTGTATCACGAGCCGTGTTATGTGTCCTATGCGCCAAGCATTGTCCTCGCCCGCGGCGTGGCGAAGGCGATTCCGACCCGTGCGGAGAATGAGTTTCGATTGACCGCCGAAGATCTTGTGGCGGCCATCACGCCCGCTTCCAAGATCCTCATGCTGAATTTTCCGAACAACCCCACCGGTGCCACCATGCCCGCGGAGAACTTGGAGGAGATCGCACAGATTTGTGTCAAACATGACCTGATTGTTTTTACCGATGAAATCTACAGCGAGTTGACTTATGAAGGCGGGACCCACACAAGCATTGCCTCCTTTCCGGGGATGAAAGAACGCACGGTGTTTCTACACGGGGTCTCCAAGGCCTATGCCATGACCGGTTGGAGAATCGGCTTCGCGTGTGCTCCCAAAGAGATCATTGAGGCGATGATGAAGATTCATCAGTATTCGATTTTGTGTGCTTCGATCATGGGGCAGGATGCGACGATCGAGGCTTTGGAGCGGGGGGGCACGGCCATGGAATCCATGCGGCGGGAGTATGAGTTGCGGCGGAATTTTATTGTCAATTCGCTGAATGCTCTCGGGCTTCCCTGTTTCAAACCGCGCGGGGCGTTTTATGTGTTCCCGGATGTCACGTCCACGGGTCTGACAAGCCGGGAATTTTCCCTGCGGTTGCTGCATGAAAAGAAAGTGGCCGTGGTGCCCGGCACCGCCTTTGGCGCGAGTGGGGAGGGTCACGTGCGGTGCAGCTACGCAACGTCTCTTGATCAAATCAAAATTGCGGTGGAGCGTATTGCGGAATTCGCCACCGAAGTTCGCCCGGGGGACGCATGAAGGCCTTTATTGCCGGGACCGACACGGGGGTTGGCAAAACCTTTTTTGCGGCTTTGCTGACCCGGGCGTTGCGGGCATCGGGGTTGGACACGGTGGCCCTCAAGCCGGTTTGTTGCGGGGACCGGGATGATGCCAGAATTTTGTGGGAGGCGTGCGAGGGGGTTTTGTCACTCGATGAGATCAACCCCATCTGGCTTTCCGATCCCTTGGCCCCATTGCAGGCGGCACGGCAGACAGGACAGATGATCACACGGGAGGAATTGGTCTCATGGTTTCAGAAAGTCTCCGTCGGGCGACAATCGGTCCTTGTTGAGGGAGCGGGGGGATGGGCCGTTCCGGTGGCCCCGGGTTTGAGCATGGCCGATTTGGCGGTGAGCTTCAACCTACCGGTGGTGGTGGTGGTGCCGAACCGCCTGGGATGCCTGAATCACACCTTGCTCACGGTGGCCGCTATTCGAAGCACCGGGCTCCCGACCATCGGGCTCGTGCTGAACTCCTCATTTTCCAAAGATCCCTCCACGGTCTCCAACAGAGCCTTGTTGGAGGAACTGACCGGTCTCCCCATCTTGTTTGAATTAACCCCAAGCCAGAGCGAGCTGGTCTTGGATGTCGCCTGAGCGAGGGATCACTTCGCGGGTATCGTGGGAGCGGCCCCGGCCTGCGCTGCCGGACGTTTGGACAGGCCCCGGATCACCACATAAAAGACGGGGGTGAGAAAAATGCCAAAAAACGTCACGCCCAACATCCCCGAAAAGACGGCTGTGCCAAGAGCCTGACGCATCTCGGCCCCGGGGCCGCTGGCAAGAACCAGGGGAACCACCCCGAGGATGAATGCGAAAGATGTCATAAGGATGGGTCGCAAACGCAGCCGGCACGCTTCGATGACTGCCGCGAAGCGGTCTCTGTCCGGCCCCTCGAGCTGTTTGGCAAACTCGACAATGAGGATGGCATTTTTGCACGCCAACCCCACCAGCACGATGAATCCGATCTGGGTGAAGATGTTGTTGTCCTGACCTCGCAAGAGAACGCCGCCAATGGCAGAAAGCAGGCACATCGGAACAATCAGGATAATGGCCATGGGCAGGGACCAACTCTCATATTGGGCCGCGAGCGTCAGGAAAACGAACAACACACAGAGCGGAAAAACGAACAGCGCCACATTGCCGGCCAGAATTTGTTGATAGGTGAGATCGGTCCACTCGAAGCCCATGCTGCGGGGAAGATCTGTTTTTGCCAGAGACTCCATGATCGTGACCGCCTGGCCTGAACTGACGCCCGGTGCCGTGCCTCCGACCACGTCCGCTGCGGGATAGAGGTTGTAACGCAGGACACTGGCGGGTGCGGTGATTTCCGAAACCGTGCCGAGCGTCGCCAGCGGAACCATGGCCCCGGTTTGACTGCGGGCCTTCAGGCGGAGGATGTCCTCGGGTTGTTCCCGGAACTTGGCGTCAGCTTGGGCATTGACCTGAAACGATCTGCCGAAGAGCGTGATGTCATTCACATACGATGACCCCAATTCGATCTGAAGAGTGCTGAAGATATTGCCAAGCGGGACGTTCAGAGCTTTTGCTTTGACGCGGTCAATATCAACAAACAATTGCGGTGTGCCCGAGCTGAAACTTGAGAACACATTGGCGAGCTGGCTTTCTTTCCGGGAGGCATCAACCAGATTCGAGGCCGCTTCTTCGAGAGCCTCGAATCCCATGCCACCGCGGTCTTGGACCATCAATCGAAATCCCCCCGTGCTGCCCATCCCGTCCACAGGCGGAGGGCCAAAGACCCCGGTGAGGGCTTGCGGGATTTGGGAGAGCGCCCGGTTCAAGCGGTTGGCAATTTGTGGGCCGGAGAGGTCCGGGGTTTTGCGGTTTTGAAATTCATCCAAGATCACAAAAATCGTGGCGGCGTTCGGCAGGTTGGAGCCGGAAACCACGGAGAGCCCGTTGATGACGAGTGTGTGCGCCACCCCCGGGGTTGAACGGATGATTTCATCGACCTCGGCGGAAATCGTTTTGGTGCGTTCCAGCGAAGACGCATCGGGGAGTTGAACATTGGTGATCAGATATCCCTTGTCCTGTTGCGGAATGAAGCCAACCGGCGTTTTGAGAAACCCCAGGAGGGTGAGTCCGATCAACCCGGCATACAAAACCAAAACGAGCGAGGTCTTTCGCACGAGCCCGGAGACGGTTGCGCCATAACCCTGCGTGATTTTTTCGAAGGCCTTGTTGAATCCCCGGAAAAACCATCCCAACGTTTTGTCCAACAAGGCGGTGAGCGGGTCTTTCTTTGAGCCCGGCGATTGCAGAAGCTTGGCCGCCAGGGCCGGACTCAGCGTCACGGAGTTGAAAGCGGAGATGAGAGTGCTGACGGCAATCGTCAGGGCGAACTGACGGTAAAATTCCCCGGAGATCCCGGTGATAAACGCGGTGGGAACAAAAACGGCGGTGAGCACCAGGGCCACGGCGACGACGGCCCCGAAAACTTCTTCCATGGCCTTGCGTGCGGCTTCGCGCGGAGGAAGACCCAGATGGAGGTTTCGCTCGACGTTTTCGACGACCACAATTGCGTCATCCACCACAATGCCAATGGCCAGCACGATGCCAAAGAGGGAGATGTTGTTTAGAGAAAACCCGAACACTGCCATGGCCGCGAAGGTTCCAATGAGGGAAACAGGCACGGCCAGCAAAGGGATCAGAGTGGCCCGCCAGGACTGAAGGAACAACAACACCACAAGGATGACAAGAATCAGCGCCTCAAAGAGCGTGTGCACCACGGACTTGACGGATTCCGCGACGAATTCGGTCGTGTCATATTCAATGCGATATTCCATGCCGTCCGGGAACCCTGACTGAAGGTCTTCCATCGTTTTCCTCAGCAGTTGGGCTGTGGCGAGCGCATTGCTTCCGGGTTGTTGGTAAATGGCCAGTCCCACGGTGGGGCGTCCATCCAGGGTGCTTTCAATGCTGTAATCCTTGGCCCCAAGCTCTGCCCGTGCGACGTCGCCGAGCCGGACGATTTCTCCGCGGGCTCCCTGCTTCACCACAATCTGCTCAAACTCCTCCGGTGTGGAAAGGCGGCCTTGGGTGCTGACCGTGTATTGGAAGGCGACCGGAGTGGACGTCGGAGGGGCGCCAATAATCCCGGCGGCCACCTGCACATTTTGTTCCCGGATGGAGGCGACCACATCCTCGGCCGAAAGTCCCAGCGAGGAAAGTTTCTCGGGATCCAGCCAGATCCTCATGCTGTATTCGTAACCAAAAATGCTGATGTCTCCCACCCCGCTCACGCGCGCCAACACGTCCTTGAGTTGAAGGATCGCATAGTTGCCGAGGTAGAGGGCGTCATACCGGTCATCCGGCGAAATCAGGTTGATGATCATCATCATCGAAGAGGACTGCTTTTTGACCGTCACGCCCGTCCGGCGCACATCTTCGGGCAAAAGGGGGAGGGCAAGGTTCACGCGGTTTTGCGTGAGGACCTGGGCGTTGTCGAGGTCGGTTCCGAGTTTGAAAGTGATCGCCAGACCATAGGTCCCGTCGCTGTTCGACTGGGAGGACATGTAGAGCATGTTTTCGACCCCATTGACTTGCTGCTCGATGGGGGCTCCGATCGTTTCGGCGACCGTCTTGGCGTCAGCTCCGGGATAGGCGGTGGCGACTTGGACGCTTGGCGGAGTGATATCCGGGTATTGGGCCACGGGAAGGGTCATGAGCGCCACCCCGCCCACGATGGTGATCAGGATTGACAGCACCGCCGCAAAAATCGGGCGGTCGATAAAAAAGTGGCTGATATTCACGGCGCCGGGGAAGGGGTGGCGTCCGGGGTGGTGGCCTCCGGCACCCATGGGGAGGTTTCCACTTTTTCTCCAGCACGCGCTTTGATGAGGCCATCCACGATCACCTTTTCCCCGACGGTGAGATTGCCTTTCACGGCTCTCCACCCATCTTCCTGCAAGGCTCCGGGTTCAACCCGGCGGTAATCCACCACCCCGTCCTCATTCACACCAAAAACAAATTTTTGTCCCTGATCCGTGCCGATGGATTCTTGGGGAACAACGAGGGACTGGTATTTGTCGCCGCCCGGAAACCGGAGGCGCACAAAAAGACCCGGACCAAGGATACGGTCCTTGTTTTCGAACACCCCGCGGATGGTGATCGTGCCGGTTTCTTGATTGATACGATTGTCGGCGAAATCAATGCGGCCGAGATGGGGAAATTCCTGTTCATCGGCCAACTGCAATTCAATGGGGGTCTCGGGTTCATCTTCCAGTGTGCCCGCTTCGGCGGCCGCCTGGTTTAACCGCACATATCGCATAAATTGCCTCTCATCGATTTCTGCGTAGGCATACATGGGATTCGTGGAAACCACCACGGTGAGGGGTTCTTTCATGTCCGGTGTGATGAGATTTCCTTGGGTCACCGCCGCGCGGCTGGTTCGTCCATCAATCGGGGACCGGATCGTCGTGAATTCCAAGTTGAGCTTGGCGGTATCCCAACTCGCCTTTGCCGAGGCAAGCCGGCTTTGGGATTTGAGATAGGCCGCTGCTTTGGCATCAAAATCTGCGGCAGAGATGGTATTTTTTTTCCTGAGTTCCGAGGCGCGCGTGTATTCGATTCCCGCAAGCTGGAGGTCGGCCTGGGCTTGGTCATACTCGGCCTTGGCACGTTCCTCATCCGCTTGATACAGGCGCGGATCAATCACAAAAAGCACGTCCCCTTTTTTGACTTCCTGACCATCCTGAAACTTGGTGTCCGCGAGATATCCGCTCACCCGGGCGCGAATGTCCACCGACTCCACCGCTTCGGTGCGGCCTGTGAAAACCACAAAATCCTGAATCGTTCGTTCTTCAACCGTTGCCACGGTGACGCTGGGGGCCTGCGGCGGAGGAGTTGAGTCTTCGGAGCCACAACCGAGCATGAGCAGGACGGCCAGGGAGGTCACGGCTCTTGGCAAAACGTTGATCCCTTGGAATAAAGAACAGTGCAGGTCCGGCATGATGCGATAACTAAACAGCCGATTTGTATCTGTCACGAATTAACCTGGCTTGGGCGGATGGCGGCCCACCCTTCCGGGGTCCTTCAATGACCGCTGGCTTCAAAAATTGTGGTGGCGGTGGTGATGTCACTGGAAATTTGGGCTTTGAGAGCTTCCAGAGAGCCGAACGATTGTTCGTGGCGCAGAAGCGAGACAAACGTGACCTCCATGTCCTGCCCGTAGATGTCCTGATGAAAATGGAGCAGGTGGACTTCGAGGAGGCGTTCGCCTTGACTTGAGATGGTGGGACGGACGCCGATGTTGGCCACACCATCAAACAGTTTCCCTGACACGGTGGCTCGCACGGCGTAAACTCCATTGGGAGGGAATTGTTCGTTGTGGGCCCGCAGATTGGCAGTCGGGAATCCAAGGGTTCGTCCGATTTGATTGCCGGGAATCACCGTTCCGAGGATGCTGTAAGGCCTGCCAAGGCACGTGGCGGCAGATTCAAAATCCCCGACTTCAATGGCCCGCCGAATCCGGGTGCTGCTCACGGGTTCGCCGTCGGATGTGACCGCGGGAATCTCCACAGCCAGAAAGTTTTCTCTTTGGCCGGTTTCACGGATGAGTTGGACCGAGCCCTCCCGATTTTTTCCAAACGCCCACCCACAACCCACCACAATCTCGTGAAGCTGGCGGGTGGGTTGATACAGGGCGGCCAAAAAGTCCTTGGCGGGCGTGGAGGCCATTTTTGCATCAAAGGGAATCACCAAAGCAAAAGGAAATCCCAGTTGGGAAATCAGTTGGAGCTTGTGAGGGGTGGAGGTGAGGAGGTGCGGGGCGGCTCCGGGCCTCAGGATTTTTACGGGGTGGGGGTCAAATGTGATGGCCGCCGCCGCACCCCCCAGAGCTCTGGCATCATCCCTTGCCCGCCGCAGCACGGCCTGATGACCAAGATGGACACCGTCGAAGACACCAATGGCCACACAAATCGGCCCGGGGATTTCGGAGAGTTGGGTGGGGTCCGTGAGAATGGTCATGGCTTTCCCGGCCGTCGCGTCACGCCCCCCGAAGCCGCGAGACCGAGGGAAGGCTCATCACCCGCGAACGCAGGGTTTCACAAGAAAGGCTTTTGAGTTCGTCCACGGTCACGGCCCCCTCCACTGAGAATTTGCCGGATTTCGTGCGCCGCAGGGCGGACATGTGGGCACCGCAACCAAGGGATTCCCCGATATCATGCGAAAACGTCCTGACATAAAATCCCTTGCTGCAGACCACGCGAAAATCAATGTCCGGCAAACGAATGGCCAGAACCGCTGAAGAATACACGTGGACAAACCGTGGTTCCCGTTCCACGTGTTTGCCCTGACGTGCCAGCTTGTAGAGGGGAACCCCATCCTTTTTGATGGCGCTGACCATGGGGGGCAGTTGGTAAAAATCGCCCCGGTATTTGTCAAAAACCGCCTCAATTTCTTCCTTGGTCAGCTCGGGGACCGGGCGTTCCTCCAGAGGTTCCCCATCGGAATCCTGGCTGCTTGTGGTGATCCCGAGTTTCATGGTGCCCTCATATTCCTTGTCCTCACTCATGAGGAGGTCCTGGATTTTTGTGCCACGCCCCACGGTGAGAATGAGGAGGCCGGTGGCGAGGGGA
>JBBECL010000223.1:0-20192 GCA_040881805.1 Terrimicrobiaceae bacterium
TGCGGCCTCGGGTCCCAATGACACTGCCGTTTACCCCAAGGTCCGTGATTCCGACAACAATGCCGGAGACACTTTTGCGGGCTTTTTCACGAATATGTTCTCATCCGTTCGACTGGGAAAACTCCGGGCTGATCCAACAATCCCGACCGTCCGCGTCGAACCCCTGGATTTTTCGCTGGCAGAGCGGCGGGAGGTCGATGTGACCTATGCCATCAAAAATAATACCGGCAAGATCATGCGCATCGATTATCCCTCAACTCAGCGCATCGAAATCATCACGTCGGACACCACCGGCCAGGTGATTGATCGCTGGTCGGATGATCGTGCGTTTGCCGGCGAAGAAGGTATTGTTTTCGTCAACCCGGGGGAGCGGATTGAATACAATGAAAAATTACCAACCCGTGACCTGAAGCCCGGAGAAATGTATATTGTCACTGGAGATGCTGCTGCGAATGAAGGCTTCACCGCGACCCAACGCGTGACGCCCAATCCCTGAGATGACGGGAAGCGTGAGAACGCTGCGCAGGAATTTGGAACGAATGACTTGGGAGTTGGGCCGGAATCAAAGAATCTGATTCCTTGTTCCTTCAGGAGGGTATGGTGACCGCATCCACTTTTAATCACATGGCACCCCTTCAGGGGAGATGCTGCCCTCCGTTTTGAAACAGCCCCCGTGTCGCTTGATGGCGATCGTGGAACATTTTCTTAAGAAAAAGCAGGAGCATGGGGCGGGCGAGAATCGCAACCAATTTTCCGCCCTTCGGAATCAGGGTGACCCGATCCACCATCCGCGTTCCCGCCTCCACCTCTCGAAAAATGTGTTCATGCCTCCAGTAGCGAAACGGGCATTTCACACCCTCATCAACCAACTGGCCGGGGGACTCCACGGTCTCCCAGACACCCAGCCACTCGGCAGTAACACCGAACTGACGAACACGCAGAAAAAAGGTTTGCCCCACCGTGGCATGAGGTTCGGCTTTGACGGAAAGAACTTTCAAAGACTGCGGGGCGATCGCTGAGATATTGTTCGGATTTTGGTGAAAATTGAAGACCTCGGAAGGCGACGCCGGAAGCAAGACCGAGGCTTCAAAAAAAGTTTTTATCTCCATAATGTAAATTTACGCTTGACCCTGGCCGGGAATCCGCAAATTTCGCTCCTCGCCATGTAACAATAAATTATTGCCAACGGCGAAGAGGGGCAATAATCCTTCTCAAACCAAGAAAACAAAAAAATTACGTCATGTCCTCACTATCCATTGAAGAAAAAGTCAAAAACATCATCGTCGAACAACTCGGCGTCACAGCAGATCAAGTCACACTCCAAGCCTCGTTCATCGAAGACCTCGGGGCCGACTCTCTGGACACCGTGGAGCTTGTGATGGCGTTCGAAGAAGAATTTGGTGTCGAGGTTCCGGATGAAGATGCCGAGAAGCTCCTCGCCGTCGGAGATGTCGTCAAATACATCGAAGATCGCCAGAAATAATTCCTCCCAAGAAATATGCCGCCAAGTCCCAGGCTCTTGGGGCTGGTGAAGTGGCATCTTTTTTTTACGGAGTCTTTTTCAGCTCCCCGCGTATGAAATTCTTGTGCGCGGGGAGCCTTCCCTAGTCATGGCTGGCCTCGTCGTTCGTCCCAGAGCCCGCATTTTGCATGGGCACGATTGGGTATATGCCACCGAGGTCTTGAAGACCTTTGGAAATCCCCAAGATGGGGAGGTTGTTTCCATAAAGGACGGGCGCGACAGGCTGCTGGGAACAGCCATCTACAATTCCTCGTCGCAGATTGTCGCCCGGCGCATCAGCCGGAGGCGTCAGGATTTGGATCGCGATTTTTTCGTCCGTCGGATTGCCCTTGCTCAATCCTGGAGGGAACGGGCGGGATGCGACCTCGCACTTTGCCGCTTGGTGTGGAGCGAGGCGGATGGTTTGCCGGGGGTGATCGCTGACCGGTATGGCGACGTGGTCGTGCTGCAAACCCTCACCAAAGCCATGGATGGCTCCAAGCAGGTCATTGCCGAATGCCTGGCCGATCTCCCGGGGGTTGCTCATGTGGTGGAACGCAATGATGCCGGAGTGCGGGCACTGGAGCGACTGCCGTCCGTTTCCGGCTGCCTGGTGGGGGAAGACCCCGGGGAACGGGTCATCGAACTCGCGGGCACCAAATTTCGCGTCAATTTTTTGTCAGGCCACAAAACCGGGTTGTATCTCGACCAAGCCGACAACTACCAAGCCGTGGCCGGTCATGCCCGCGGTCTTCGGGTGCTGGACTGCTTTTCTAATCAAGGGGGCTTTGCGCTCACATGTGCCTTGGGTGGGGCCTCCTCGGTCACCGCCATAGAAAGTGGCGCCGAGGCCGCAGGCCGTCTGAAAGAAAATGCCGCCCTCAATGGTGTGACAATCGAAGTTTTGCAGGAAGATGTTTTTGATGTCCTGCCCCGGTTGGCCAAGCGGGAGGAAAAATTTGATTTGGTGATCCTTGATCCCCCGTCCTTCACCAAAGCCAAAGGCAAAATCCATGAGGCCTTGCGCGGTTACGAAGACCTTCACCGGTTGGCGACCCCCCTCCTCGCTCCCAATGCCATGCTGGCGAGCTTTTGCTGCTCTCATCATGTCTCCCCGGAGGCTTTCCTTGGCGCAATAGCCGCGGGTTTTTCGCAAGGTCGCAAATCCGCTCACGTCATTGCCGCACTTGGCCAACCCATGGATCACCCCATGGCCTTGCATTTGCCGGAAACCGCCTATCTGAAGGGGTTTCTGCTCGTGGCCCGACCGTCGTTCTGACTGGCTTGGCTTTTGCGCTACAAGGCGGCCTGGAGCGCTTGCACCCGTTTCTCGAGTCCTGCAGGATCCTGGACTTGCTGCTTTTCGATTTCTTTGGCGATGGCCGCCACCGTGTCTTTGATCATGTCAATCGCTTTGCCGCGAAGGATTCCTGCCATGCCAGAGCTGGGGGTTGTCAGGATGCGATAACGCAGCAGTGTGTCCTTGCCGTAGGGCACCGCACGAAATTCGCCGGTGCTGGCTTTTGTTTGGACCGCACGCAACAGATGCCAACTGATCAAATACCCGCCATTGGGAAGCCGCGTGAGACGATTCTGGACGGTGTAAAATTCATCGGGCAGAATGGGCACGGACAGTTCGTAGTCCACGTCAGTCACCGAGGAGGAGTGGTCCTTCGAAACCACCGACTTCAAAACCTTGGGAATATAATTTGCGGCATTCTTGTAATCGAAGAAGACCGCGGTCACTCGCCCGGGTGTTGACGGGATGATCCGATAAATCGTCACCCGCGGCCAAGGCTCACCGGGCACTTCCTGCAACACCGTCACCTGCTTGCCGGACCGAACCTCGCCTTGCTGAGCGGGGCTCAATTCTTGTAGAAGGTCCGCACGGGAGTCAGAGACGCCAAGCGTCAAAATCCCCACAGCCACCCAAAGAAATAATCCACGCGGTTGAATCATTCTGCCAAACTAAAGAATGTCCCACAGCATTTGCCAAGCCTTTCGATGGCCCGGGGGCCTCCCTCTTGCCGCCCGCTTATCATTCTCAAGATTTTCTTTTTGTTTCGCTTCGCGAAAGAATATGGGCAGGACAGGATGGGCCTGCTTCGCAGGCTCTGCGAAAGTGGCTTCGCGAATGGGAAGGCGCTGACGCGCTGGCAGTCGAACGGCGTTCGAACCCTGTCGGTTTTCTTTTTGTTTCGCTTCGCGAAAGAATATGGGCAGGACAGGATTCGAACCTGTGAAGGCGTAAGCCAGTGGATTTACAGTCCACCCCGTTTGGCCACTTCGGTACCTACCCGGTTTTATCCGGAGGGGGAACGATTCGTGATTACGGCCGGGCCGTTTCTGCGAATCGTGGAGAGAGGGTTATAGATTTAATGATGACGTTTGGCAATGGAAAGTCGTTGGTATCTGCGGGAAGGTTGCTGATTTCGTCCAAAACATCGAGGCCTTCGAGGATTTCGCCGAAGACGGTGTATTTTTTATCGATCTTGGGAGCAGGGGCCAGGGTCACAAAAAATTGGCTGCCGTTGGAGGCCTTGGTGGGGTTGATGCTGTCCGGGAGGCGGGAGGTGGCCACGGAGCCTCGCTTGAGGGGGATGCGGATTTCGGCGGGCAGGGTGTAGCCGGGGCCACCGGTTCCCGCTTTGAGGGGGCGACGCTCGGCGAGGAGCCAGTAGCGGGTGAGGGGGTCTCCGGTTTGCACGAGGGTTCCCGGAAAGATGCGGTGGAATCGGATGCCCCTGTAAAATCCTTTGGCCACCAGTTCTTTAAAATTGGCAACGGTGACTGGAGCGGCATTATCGTAGAGCCCAATGATGACCTGGCGGGTGCCTTTGGTGGTGCCGATTTGGATTTCGACGACGGCGACTTCCGGGCCAACGGTGGCGGCGGATGACGGGGTGGCAGCCAGAAGGCTGATGAGCAAGGGAAGGATGAGAAGTTTAAACCAATGGGAATTCATGACGTTGGCATTCTCCGAGTGGTTTGCCATTTTCATCGTGTGCGAGGAAGTGGTTTTCGGAGATGCGAGAACTGAGATAACCGAGAGCGACGGATTGTGCCATTCCAAAATGCAGGGCGGCGGAAGTGATGGTTCCTGCGGGCTGGCCGGAGGGTGTCACAAGCGTGGTGGCTTGGTCGGCTGGAAAGTCGCCCACGAAGCCGCAAAGCATCCGGTTGGCCCGTCCGACGCTCTCGATGCGGGAAACCACTTCCTGGCCCACGTAACAACCTTTGTGAAAATCAACGGCCGTGCGGTCCAATCCGGCTTCATGGGGCAGGGTGTCCGGCCCCAATTCTTTGCCCCATTGGGGGATGCCGCGCTCAATGCGAAGGAGTTCGCGTTCTTGGGGGGTGGCTTCAAGGAGATGATCGGGTGGGGCGGGAACGTCGCAGCCGGGAACTCCAAGGCGCGAAATTTGAAGGGAGCCTGCGGGAAGGGAGGTCCCGAAGACATGCCAGCCTGTGCTCTCCGATGAGAGATCTTCCATGGTCACATCATCAGCCACCACATAACGCTCAAGCCGGGGTTGGAGGGATTCTGCAACTTCCGGGTCGCTGTCCACAATGAAGGTGTTTCCCTCGCTCCACACAAACACCACGGCACAGAGTTTGCCTTTGGCCGTGAGCAAGAGGGCGGGGATGGCGGTGTGTTCCGGGAGCGCTGTGAGGTTGTTGCTGAGTTGGCCGTTGAGATAACGGCGGCTGTCGGCACCTGAGACGCGGAGGCGGGTTCTTGGCCCCACCGGGAAGCAACCTCCCCGGGTCCGGAGCTGCTCGAGACGTTGATCGGCAGGAACCACGGGCTTCAGCGGGCCCCGAAGACTTTCCAGCGTTTGGGCTGGGCAGGTTCCGCGGTGGCTGCCGCCGTTTGAGGGGCGGCTGGTCGGAACTTTTCGTCCAAACTCGCCTCATGATCCGGGTATTTGTAGAGCCGGGCAATGCTGGAAAAATCGCGATCGGCAAGCCCTTGTTGGATGCCTGCCATGGCCGCACCGGCAAAGGATCCCGCAGCCGGAAGTTCGATGCCCGCGTCGGCGGCCATGCTGAGCGCAATCTGAACGTCCTTGAACATGTGCTTGAGGGCAAACCGTGGCTCGAAGTCATCAAGGATCATGGCGGGGATTTTCATCTCGGCGAGCTGGGAACGGATGCCGTGATGGGGCAGAACTTCCAAAAGGTTCTGCAGGGCGATGCCATTTGTGGACAATAACGCCATGGCCTCGGAAAGTGCGGTCACATTGACGGCAGCAATGAGGTTGGTGGCAATTTTCAGAACCGTGGCATCCCCGATATTGCCCACCGGAAGAATGGCTTTCGCATTGGCTTCCAGGACCGGCCTGGCCAGGGCCAGAGTCTCGGCATCTCCTCCGATAAAAAAGACGATCTCACCTGCAGTTGCCGCATCCCGGCTTCCGGTGAATGGGGCATCCAGAAACTTGGCATGACGCTCCTCCACCAGTCGGGCCGCCTCTTTGGTTTCAGCCGGCGAGACCGTGGCATGATTCAGAATCACATGACCCGGCCCGAGAGCCTTGCTCATCGAGGCAATCGTTTCCAGGAGGGCTGGTCCGTCAGCCACAAAGATCTGAATGATTTTTGCCGATTCCGCAACTTCGAGGGGGGAGGGGAGGAAGTTGGGCTCCGGGCGTGGGGTGCGGTTCCAAACCCAGACTTGAAAGCCTTTGGCACGGAGGTTTGCGGCCACGCGGGAACCAATAATTCCGAGCCCGATGACACCAACATTTGTTTTGGAAGGTCTAGCCATGATTTAATTGAAGGGTTCTATGTAATCTGGACTGGCAAGAATCACGATAAAAAAATTCCCTCCTCCGCAATCTCCCGCGCAAAATAGGTGAGGATGATATCCGCTCCAGCGCGACAAATCGCGGTCAGGGACTCATCGCGGGTGCGCCGATAGTCGAGCCAACCCAGTCGGGCGGCGGCATGGATTTGCGAATATTCGCCGCTGACTTGGTAAGCCGCCACAGGAACCGCACTGCGCTCCTTGACCGCGCGGATCACATCCAGATAGGCCCCGGCGGGTTTCACCATCACAATGTCCGCTCCCTCGGCTTCATCGAGCGCAGCCTCCCGGAGAGCCTCCCGGACATTGGCAGGATCCATTTGATAGGTGGCCTTTGAGATCGTGTCCTTCCCGATCTTGCTGCCGACCGCATCCCGGAACGGGCCATAATAGGCCGAGGCGTATTTCACAGAATAAGCCAGGATGAGGGTTTCTTGGAATCCGGTGGCATCCAGCGCCTTGCGGATCGCACCGACCCGGCCATCCATCATATCCGAAGGGGCCACCATGTCCGCGCCGGCTTCGGCTTCCAACACTGCCAATTGACACAACAACTCCACCGTTTCATCATTGGCCACGGTGGAACCATCCGCGTACAAAACCCCGTCATGACCATGATCAGTGAAAGGATCGAGGGCCACATCGGTGACAACAAGCAGCTCCGGCACGGCGGCTTTGACCGCACGAATCGCCCGATAAATCAGCCCGTCGGGGTCAAAAGCCGATTGGCCGGCGGAACTTTTGAGTGAAGGATCCACGCAGGGGAAGATGGCGACGGCATTCAGCCCGGCTTTTTTTGAGGCCAAACATTCCTCCACCAGCGAATCCATGCTGTGTCGAACAACACCCGGCATGGACGCAATGTTTTGGTTTTCCTGCAAGTCATGGACAAACAAGGGATAGATCAAATTCTCCTTCTGCAGCCGGGTTTCCCGGACGAGACTGCGGATCGCCTCCGATTTGCGGAGTCGGCGGGGACGAATGGAAAGATCAAGAGACATTGCGGTAAGTATGGGGGATGAAGTATCACCATGACAACATGTCGTCTTTAAAAATTTGGGTGGTGGCCGGGGAGTCCAGCGGGGACTCGCGTGCTTACGAGTTGATGCGTGCCATTCATGCCGCCGAACCCGGTGTGCAATTTGTGGGAGCGGGCGGGCCACGGATGGCCGGGTTGTCCCAACAGCCTTTCGACAATTGGATTTCCAAGGCGGCGGTTGTTGGCCTGGTGGATGTGCTGAGGCATTACGGATTCTTTCGCAAAAAATTCCGTGGAATGCTTGAAGAGATCGAGCGCAGCCGGCCCGAGGCGGTGATGTTCGTTGATTATCCGGGGTTCAATCTCCGCCTGGCCAAGGCTCTGCGAAAACGCGGGTATGCCGGGAAAATCCTTTATTACATCAGCCCTCAGGTCTGGGCATGGAATCGTGGACGGATCCCCAAAATGGCAAAAATTCTGGATCTCATGATTTGCGTTTTTCCGTTTGAAGAACCGATGTATGAAGCCAGTGTACTGCACACCGTCTTTGCCGGCCACCCCCTTCTTGAGGCGCTCCTTGCCGAGAAATCCGAAAAACCGAGGGAGGCAGATCTTCTGGGTCTGTTTCCCGGTAGCCGCAAGAGAGAGGTTTATCGGATCTTTCCCGCCCAGCTTGCCACCGCCAATCGGGTTGCCCGACAACGCCCCCGCACCCAGTTTGAAGTTGCTGCGGCCAGCGAGGCCCACGCCAGCTGGATCCGTGAACAGGCCGGTGACTTCCCATTAAAAGTCACGGTGGGCAACGCCCATGACCTGATGCAACGGGCCACAGCAGGCATTGTTTGCTCCGGCACAGCCACGCTGGAAGCCGCCTTTTTTGGACTGCCGTATTGTTTGGTTTACAAAGCTGCCTGGCTCACATTCGAGTTGGGCCATCGTCTGGTGAGTGTCGATTGCCTCGGCATTATCAACATCCTCAACAACTACCAGACCAACCCGCCGCCCGACCCCCGCCTGCCAGCCAAGTCCGCTCCCCATATTGTGCGCGAATTCATTCAACACTTCGCCACCCCGGAAGCCATGGCGGAGGAAGCCCTCCGCCTTTTGGACGATACCCCCTACCGCACGGCCCTGACCTCAAAATTCCAGAAAATCCTCACAGGCCTCCAAGCGGAGGGGGCCAGTCAGCGCGCGGCCTCGGCCATTCTGGCGGAGTTGAGGTGAAGCCGGCAAATCAACTGACACCCAACCCATGCCAGTCAAGAAAATCTGAATGTTGGAGAGTCAAGCGATCGGACCAACGATGGGGTCGGGCTTAAGTTCGTGCCATTCAGGCCTGATCCCATCAGTGGTGGTTTGCGGTTCTAGCGCTTGTCATCATTTTTTTGAGCCCAAGCGAGGGCCTCCTCGCGGGTGGAAAGAGCACCTTCCATTTGGAGGTTGTGGGCTGCCTCGAGGGTCTCTCGAAATTTGGGGCCGGGTTTCCAGCCAAGAGCGATCAGGTCAGCGCCTGTGAGGAGGCGAGGGGGGATGATGGGTTCGTTGGCGAATTCTTCCCGGCGGGCTTTCAGAAATTCATAGATATCCAGCGATCCGTGGCTGCTGCCACAATCCACGCGGTGGAGTTCGAGTTCCTCGGGGAACGTTTCACGCGCGATAAATCTCCGGAGTTTCGCCGTGCGCATGTGTGGGGCGTCTTTGAAGGCCATGTGATTCCGCACCATTTCCACGGTCGCAGCGATTTCGTGGTTGGAGAACTTCAGGCGCCGGAGGATGGCTTCCGCCATGGTGGCCCCCACATGTTCATGCCCGTTGAAGCGGATGCGTCCGGTCTCATCGCGGAAAAAGCAGGGGGGTTTCCCGATGTCGTGAAGGAGCACTCCAAAGGCCAGCGCGGGGGAGACCGCCGGTCCCAGCATGTCGAGCATGAGACGTGTATGAACAAACACATCTCCCTCCGGATGGAATTCCGGTGGTTGTTCGCAGCCTTTGAGGGCTTCAACCTCGGGAAGCAGGATGGCCAAAAGACCGCTTTCGTCGAGAAGGTCGAGCCCGCGAACCCGGGAAGGGGAGATAAAAATTTTTACCAATTCCTCGCGGATTCGTTCGGCACTCACGGCTCCGATGGCTGGCACCGCGCCCCGAAGCCCCTGCCAGGTCTCCGGCTCGATGGTCAGATCCAGCGCTGCGGCAAAGCGCACGCCTCGCAGGACGCGGAGATAATCTTCCTGAAACCGTGCTCCCGCATCCCCGATGGCCCGGAGCACACGATTTTCCAAATCCTGCCTCCCGCCCACATAATCGATGACTTCTCCGGTCACGGGATCCAAAAAGAGTCCGTTGATGGTAAAATCACGGCGCAGGGCATCCCCCCGGGCATCCGTGAAGACCACCCCCGCCGGACGCCGACCATCCAAATATTCTCCGTCGGCTCGAAATGTCGCCACTTCAAACGGCGTGCCATCCTGCAGCACAATCACCACCCCAAAATGAGCCCCCACAGGCACGGTCCGCTCAAAGAGTGCCTGAACTTCCGCCGGGGTCGCATTGGTGGCGATGTCGATGTCCTTGGCTGGTTGTCCGAGCAGCAAGTCTCGAACGCTCCCCCCCGCATACAAAGCCGAAAAACCCGCTGCCCTCAGCCGGTTCACAATCTGTCTCGCTTTGTCAGCCAGTTCCATCAGGTCACCGTATCACAGAATGCAAGCCAGCGCCGTTGCGCCTCGCGTCCCGTGGCTGCTTTGCCTGCGCGGCCCTGCGGAGAGACGATCTTCACATCAGGAGTTGAAGTCTGCGGTCTCTCTCTTTAATCGGCTGAGACCGGGAATATCTGGCGGGAAACGCCTCAACGGAGTGAGGCGACAACAAGGTTTATCTAGCCCGGCGGCGTTTGACTTTGAGTTGGGCGAGGGATTTTTGGAGGGCGGCTTGGACGGCGGCGTGGTCTTCTCCGAAGAGTTTTTCGTCGCGCATGGAGGCCTCGGCACGTTTCATGGCTTCTTCGGCGGCGGACTCGTCAATCTCGTCCTCGCGAAGGGCCATGTCTGTGAGCACGGAGACCTTGTTGGCCTGAACTTCCACAAACCCGGCCCCGACCGCCAGGATGAGCTCGGTGCCCCCTTGGGTGACACGCAGTTCACCGGGCTCGAGTTGGGTCAGCAGGCCGACGTGGTCGGGCAGAATTCCCAGTTCACCTTCCACGCCGGGAACCACCACGCTGTCCACTTGGTCGGAAAAAGTTTTTGACTCAGGTGTCACGATTTCGAGAAGCAAGGGCATGGGCTTTGGGACTGGCGAAGGTTGGTGTTTGAGTCAGAGATCAGGACTGGATTTGGTCAATGCCGCCCTTCATGTAGAAGTTCTGCTCGGCCACATCATCATGTTTGCCTTCGAGAATTTCTTTGAAGCCGCGGATGGTTTCCGGGATCGAAACATATTGACCGGGCGTGCCGGTAAAGATTTCGGCCACATGGAAGGGCTGACTCAGGAAGCGCTGGATTTTTCGGGCGCGATAGACGGTGAGTTTGTCCTCTGCGGAAAGTTCATCCATCCCGAGAATGGCAATGATGTCTTGGAGATCTTTGTAACGCTGCAAGACTTTCTGCACGCCGCGGGCAACGTTGTAATGTTCTTCACCAACCACTTCGGCTGAGAGCGCATTGGAGGTTGAGGCGAGAGGATCCACGGCAGGGTAGATGCCCAATTCGGCAATGGAACGCTCCAACACAATCGTGGAATCCAAGTGCGCAAAGGTGTTCGCCGGTGCGGGGTCGGTCAAATCGTCGGCCGGCACATAAACGGCCTGCACGGAAGTGATCGAACCTTTGGTTGTCGAGGTGATGCGTTCTTGAAGGTTGCCCATTTCCGCGGCGAGGGTGGGTTGGTAACCGACCGCGCTCGGGGTTCGTCCAAGAAGGGCGGACACTTCGGCACCCGCTTGCGAGAAACGGAAAATGTTGTCGATGAAGAGCAGCACGTCCTGATTTTTTTCATCACGGAAGTATTCCGCCATGGCGAGAGCTGTCAGAGCCACACGGAGACGGGCTCCGGGGGGTTCGTTCATTTGACCGTAAACGAGGGCCACCTTGGATTTGCCAAGGTCGTCTTGAACGATGACGCCGGCCTCACTCATTTCGTGATAGAGGTCATTGCCCTCGCGGGTGCGTTCGCCGACACCGGCAAACACGGAATACCCGCCGTGGCCTTTGGCGATGTTGTTGATGAGTTCCAAAATGACGACTGTCTTGCCCACGCCGGCACCACCGAAGGCGCCCGCTTTTCCACCTTTGGTGAAGGGACAGATCAGGTCGATGACCTTGATGCCCGTCTCCAGGATCGATGGTTTGGTGTCCTGCTCCAGAAGCGGAGGAGCCGCACGGTGGATGGGATATTTTTTTGTGAAGGTGACCGGACCTCGCTCGTCGGTGGGGTGGCCGGTCACGTTGAAAATACGTCCCAGCACGCCCTCGCCCACAGGCACCGAGATGGGAGCCCCGGTGTTGGTGACATCCACCCCGCGTTGCAATCATTCGGTGGAACTCATCGCAATCGCGCGCACCCAACTTTCGCCGAGGTGGGCTTGAACTTCCAGAGTCAGGTGGTTGGTGACGCCATCCGCCACGAAATCAATTTCGAGGGCGTCATAAATTTTTGGGATGGGTCCATCGGCGGGATTAAATTCCACGTCCACAACGGGGCCGATAACTTGAACGATTTTTCCTTTGGTGCTCATGATGATAAAATTTTAGCTGAGAGAGAGTTGGGCGGTTGCGATTTCGAGAATTTCGTTGGTGATGGAAGCCTGGCGGGCCTTGTTGTATTCGAGGGTGAGGTCCTTGACGAGTTGCTTGGCGTTGTCGGTGGCACTTTTCATGGCGACCATCCGGGCACTGTGCTCGGACGCCCGTGTGCCAAGCGTCATTTGGAAAAGCTCGAAATGCACGTAGAAGGGCAGGATGACATCCAGGACCGAGTGGGGATCAGGCTCGATCAGGAGGGCAGAGTCGTCGGGGACGATTTCTTCTTTATCCATGAGCCCCAGGTCTTCCAAGCTGGTGATCGGGAGGATCGGAATGGCGGTGGGAATCTGACTGAGGGTGTTGACAAAGCGGGGGAACAGCACCGTCACTTTATCCACTTCGCCGGAGAGATAACGCTCCATCGCAAATTTTGAAATGCTCTTGGATTCCAGCGACGTGGGTTGATCTTTGAACGGAAATTCCGCAACCACCTTGCGGCCTGTGCGGACAAGGAGTTGGGTGCCTTTGCGCCCCACAGAGACAAACTCGGTCTTGTCCTTGTCGTAAGTGAGGGCCTCTCGGCCAAGGTTGGTGTTCAACCCGCCACAAAGTCCTTTATCCGTGCTGAGGAGAATCACGAGTTCGCGTCCGCCGGGTTCGCGCTCCGCCAGGAGAGGGTGCATGCTGTGGTCCACACGGTCCCGCAGGGACACCAGCACTTTGTTGAGAAGGATGGCGTAAGGACGGCCTGCCAAAGCCGCCATTTGGGCTTTGCGCATTTTGGACGCCGCCACCATCTGCATGGCTTTGGTGATCTGCGAAGTGTTTTTGACCGACTTGATGCGCCGGCGGATGTCACGAAGGGAGGCCATGGACTAGACGTTGAATTTTTTGAATTCCTCGAGAGCGGCGGTCAGCTCTTTTTCGATCTCTTCATCGAACATTTTTTTGTCACGCACCTTGTTAAGAAGATCCTCTTTGCGGGTGGTGAGGTAATCCTGCATCTTATCCTGGTAGACTTTGACATCATCAACGGCCACTTCATCAAAAAAGCCTTTCTGCATGGCCCAGATCATGACGGCCTGAAGCTGAACTTCGAGAGGCCGGTATTGCGGCTGTTTGAAGAGTTCGACGATGCGCTGGCCACGGTCCAACTGGGCCTTGGTGCGGGCATCGAGGTCACTTCCGAATTGGGCGAAGGCGGCGAGCTCGCGGAACTGGGCCAGATCGCCTTTGATTTTTCCGGCAACCTGCTTCATAGCCTTGATCTGAGCGGCGGAACCCACGCGGGAAACCGAGAGACCGACCGAGATCGCCGGGCGGATGCCCTGATAAAACAGATCCGTTTCGAGATAGATCTGACCATCGGTGATCGAGATCACATTCGTGGGAATGTAGGCCGACACGTCGCCGGCTTGGGTTTCGATGATTGGCAGGGCGGTGAGGGAGCCATTACCAGCCGCTTCGCTGAGGCGGGCCGAACGTTCCAACAACCGGCTGTGGAGATAGAAGACGTCACCGGGATAAGCTTCACGACCGGAGGGGCGTTTGAGAAGGAGGGAGACCTGGCGGTAGGCCGCGGCGTGTTTGGAGAGGTCATCGAACACAATCAGTGCGTCCATGCCATTGTCCATGAACCATTCCCCAATGGAGGCCCCGGAGAACGGAGCGATGTATTGATCGGTGGCCGCATCGGAAGCCGTGGAAGCCACGATGATCGTGTATTTGAGGGCGTCGTGTTCTTCGAGCACACCGACCACACGGGCGATCGTGGCATTTTTCTGACCGATGGCCACGTAGATCGAATACATCGGACGGAAGTTGGGGTCTCCCGTGGCTTCGCCTTCTTTGTTGATCTTGGCTTGATTGAGGATGGTGTCGATGGCAATGGTCGTCTTGCCGGTGGCCCGGTCTCCGATGATCAATTCTCGCTGACCACGGCCGATGGGGATCATCGCATCGATGGACATGATCCCCGTCTGAACCGGCTGATTCACGCTTTTGCGTTTGATGATGCCCGGCGCAATTTTTTCAACGGGATAAAATTCTTTGGAGTCAATCGGGCCCTTGCCATCCAAGGGGCGGCCCAAGGCGTCCACCACGCGGCCGAGAAGGCCTTTGCCGACGGGCACGGAAAGCAGACGACCGGTGGTTTTGACCTCATCGCCTTCACTGACGCCGGTGTAGTCACCCAGGATGATGGCACCGACTTCGGTCTCTTCCAAGTTCAGCGCCAATCCATACAGGTCGCCGGAAAATTCCAGCATCTCGTTCAGCATGGCACCGCTCAATCCTTCGATCTTCGCGACACCATCACCGATTTCCCGGACGGTCCCCACATTGGTTTTGGTGGTCGATCCGCTTTGGATGGAGTGAATTTTGTTTTCGAGTTCTTCGAGAATGGTGCTCATAGCTGTTGTGTTGGATGGGTAAAAAGATTGATGAAAATGGGGGCCGTCAAATTTGGCTTTTGAGTTTGGCCAGGCGGGCAAGGACGCTTCCGTCCCAGACATCGCTCCCCACTTGAATGCGAAGCCCGCCAATCAGGCCGGGGGAAACGAGAAATTCGGTGGTGAGATCCTCACCGAATTTGGAATGAATCGATTTGGTGATGGCGTCAGCGGAAGCTTGGGGTAATGGTGTGGCGCTGACAACGGTGGCATGACGCTGCGCCAGTTCGAGGCGGACCAGGCGTGTCAGTTCCTTGAGCGCGGCAAAATAGCCGCGAGGTTTTGACTGGGTCAGGGTGGAAATGATAGTTGAAACCCGCGAAGCATCCAGCTTGCCATTTTCAGTGGCAAGTCGGAAAAGGTCTCTTGCGAGTTTGCGGGATTCGCGGCTGATCTTCATGAGGCAAGCTGACGGGCCGTTTCCTCGGACAGGCGCTTTTGGTCATCCGGGGTGAGAATCTTGCCGGTGACTTTGGCGGTGGTATCGACCACCAGGCCGATGAGTTCCTTTTTGACTTCGGAGACCATCTTGCCCCGTTCGAGTTCGATGGTTTCCTGGGCGCGATGAATGATTCCCTCGGCATCTTTGATGGCCTGTTGGGTCGCTTTCTGGGAGTGAAGTTCACTGCTCAGTCGGGCCTCCTCGAGGAGCTTCCCGGCATCGTCATTCGCCTTGCGAAGGATTTCTTGGTAACGCAATTCCGCTTCGGCGAGTTGGCGTTTGATTTTCTCGGCGTTGTGCTGGCCTTCTTCGATGCGACGGCGACGCTCGTTGAGCATCGCAAGCACGGGTCCAAACGCGTATTTGCTCAGGATGAAATAAACGATCAGGAAAAGAATGACCTGAGCAATGAACTTCGGAAGGGTGACTCCGAACGTGCTGAAAATTTGACCAAATTCGTCCATGTGATGGGAAGGTTGGGGAGACGGCCGTGACAGACCGTCTCCCCGGGGTTGGGTTATTATTTACCGAGGAGCGTCGTGATCAGGGCATAGATGGCGATAGCTTCCGCCAAGGCCATGCTGATGATGCTCAGGGTGAGCACTTTGCCGGATGCACCGGGGTTGCGGCCGACGGCCTCAACGGCTTTGGCGCCGATCATACCGATGCCGATGGCGGCTCCGGCACCTGCGACGGCAAGACTAAGGTTTCCGCCGATGGCGCCAGCTGTTGCTGCGGCTTCTGCTGCGATTACGAGTGGGTTCATGATATGTTATTTATGTTGTTGGGATTTCCGCCGCCCGCAGTCTTTGCCACGGTCCCGACGGAAAAGTGCTAGTGCTCTTCGTCTTCGTCGTGGCTGGTGGAAAGCTGAATGTAAACGGCACAAAGGAGTGTGAACACCGTGGCTTGAAGGAGGCCGACGAGAAGTTCAAGAAAGTAAAAGGGAATGGGGAGGGTGATGGACGCCAATGACGCCGCCCACCCGGGCAACCCCACCTGCTTGCCGAGACCGATCATCGTTGTCAGCAAGTTCTCACCAGCAAACACATTCCCGAACAAACGCAAGGAAAGAGCCATCGGGCGGAAGAGGATCGAAACGATTTCGATGATCCCCACAAAAAAGAAAATCGGGATCAGAATGATTTTGATGAAGCCCTGTAACCCTCCTTTGGGTGCGAATGTGTGCTCCAAGAAGCCCCTCACTCCCACTTCGGAAAACGTCCAATAAACCCAGAGCACCATAAAAATGAGCGCCATGCCCAGAGTCATGTTCAAATCTGCCGTGGTGGGACGCAAGAGGGGAACCACCACCTCAAATCCCGCCGGAGTCGAATTCCCCCAGCCGATCGACCCCACCCCGGGAAGGAGGGCAAACCAGTTTGAAAAAAGAATAAAAATAAACAAGGTGACCAAAAACCCGAATACCTTATTGATCATGTGTTTGCCGACGATGCTCTCAATCGATTCATGAAGGAATTCCACCAAGGCCTCAAAAATATTTTGGGTGGGGCCGGGGACAAGCATCATCTGGCGCGTCGCCTTGCGGGCCACAACAATCACAGCCACCGAAACCAGAAAGCTCACAAAGATCGAATTCGTCAGCCATTCCAAGTAACTGACCCCGAGCTGTTCCTCCGCAAAGTTGGGAGCATCAATGGTCAGGGCAGCGGCTAAATTCAATAATGGCATAGTTTCAATGAAGTCCGCATTTCCCAATTTGGCCATGACCAATGCGAATCAAGCCGCAGGAAACGGACCGAGGGAGATCGGCAGGACGAGAGCAATTATCACAATCTCGTCACACCACAAGTTAAAATGCGAAAAACACAGAAATTTTGCCGCGATTTTTTTGGTGGTGAAAAGTTCTTGCCTGCCATCCGGCAATTGTGAATAAATATTGAAAACACCGTATGAAAGCACTCACCCTCCTTGTTGTCTTGCTCCTCACGTCAAGCTTTGTTATGGCTGACATTCAAGCGCCTCCGGGATCCGACTATGGCCCCACACGCAAACTCGGACGAGGCATCAGCAATATCCTTTTCGGACCCACAGAGCTCTTCGACTCCATGGCTGCTGTCAACTACAGCGAAGGCAACAGCGCCGCTTTTGGCTACGGCCTGGTCCGAGGAGTCGGTCGTTCGTTTGCGCGATTGGGCTATGGAATCTATGAGGTGGCCCTCTTCCCCTTCCCGACCCAGAAAGGCACTTACAAGCCGCCTTACAAAAGCGATATCCCTTGGATCAACTCGGGCTACACAGAATTTCCGCCGGAGCTGGGCTGGGAAAGCCGCTACAATTATGCGCGGGATCCCCAACGCAGTCCTTGGTGATTGATTCGAGCCCGCCTCGAATTCTTCTCAAAAAAAGCCGGTCGCCACACGGGACCGGCTTTTTTGTTGGTTTGATCACTCCCATCCCAGACCAAGGAGGCTTGCATCCTCATGGGGATGGCCTAATATTTTAATTGAAAACGCACTCTCTTCTCTCCCGAGGAGCCCACTTTCTATGGAATCCCAAACTGATATTCTCCTCAAGCAAGCCGCCCAAAGCGGGAAACCACAATTGGAAGATCTCACCTGCCCGCTCGTTGAGCTAACGGAAGATTCTTCAACGTTGGTTGTGGGATATGGGTTGGGGCAGGCCGGCGTCCGGGACGAAATGATCCCCTATTTCCATATCCTCGGACCGGATGCGAATGAAGACCCCGTGCGGTTGCTGATTGTCGGGGGATGGTTGGGAAGTGATACCGCCATCCCATTGGCTGTGGCACGATTTATTGCCGCTATCGAAAGTTGCCAGGACTTGATCCAAGGACTGGAGATCACCGCCTACCCGGTCTCGAATGTGGAGGCTTATCGCGAAGGAGTTTTCCTCACGGGCAAACAGCAAATCGAAGGCGTGAAATGCTGGTCGGGGTCAACCTGCAGTCATGTGAAGGTCATCGAAAATGAAATGACCCGCTACAATTATGACGCCGTGATCTTGCTCGCCGAATCAACGCGGGGCGGTGGATTGGCCGTGGATGCCTGGGATGGCGGGGGAACTCACTTGGCGCCTCTCAAGACGATTTTTGAAAGCCTGTCCGGGGAGTCGCCGGAACTTCATTGGGGAATTGATCCTGCCACACCTGCGTTCGCGCGCACGTTCACCCCGATCCCGGAGAATCTTCATCAGCCCAAAGAAATTCTGATCAGCTTCCCCCCCCACGCATCTGCCGTGCAGGGTTCCGATGTGGCCCTGGATCTGTTGTTGAAAATCACGGCTGCCTTGCAAAGATCTTCGCGGGCTTCGGTTTCTTGACTTCACCTCACCACCCGACCGGAACTTGACCCCGCAGCCAAGGCTTCGGCTTCGGCTCGTGAGGTGAAATTCACATCGCCCACGACGGAATGACACAAGCAGGATGCCGCGACGGCAAAGCTGATGGCTTTGGATGGCTCGGACAACTCGGGGGTTGTCAGAGCAAAGATCAGCCCGGCACCGAACGAATCGCCCCCCCCCACACGATCAACAATATCACGGATTTCGTAGGGCTTGTAGTTTCCTTGATCCAGCGGAGCAAAATGTGGTGTGGCACTTTTCACATCATAGAGCATCGCTCCCCAATTATTGTGCGAGGCCGAAATGCTTTCACGAAGGGTGATGGCCACGAATTGGACATTCGGAAATCGGGCCACAATCTGCGATGCCACGTCCGGATAGGCACTAATATCGAGGTGCCCGGATTCGACATCTGTGTTCGCGGCATGAATGCCCAACACATCGGCGGCATCTTCCTCGTTGGCAATCACCACGTCCACATACGGCAAAATGCCGCGAAGGGTGCGACCCGCCAACGCTTTCGAATCCATGCCCGGCTCCCAATTCCAGAGTTTTTTCCGAAAGTTGAGATCGCAAGAAACTGTCAGTCCGGCCTCTTTGGCAGCCCGCACGGCATGAAGCACGGCGTCGGCGGAAATCTGCGAAAGGGCAGGCGTGATACCGGTTGTATGAAGCCACTGGGCCCCTTCAAAAATGGCGTCCCATGGGTATTCGCTGGCTGGGGTTTGGCTCACAGCAGAATTGGCACGGTCGTAAATGACATTGCTGGGCCGCTGATTTGCTCCGGTCTCTAAAAAATAAATCCCCAAGCGACCGGTTGAGGCACGGAGGATCTGGGAAGTGTCCACCCCAAGCCCGTTGAGAAACCCCACACACGCATCCGCGATGGCATGTTTTGGTAGGGCTGTCACAAACCGGGCCTTCGCTCCCAATTGTGTCAAAGACGCCGCCACATTGGATTCGGCTCCTCCAAAGGTAAATTCCATTTTTCCGGGGAGAGCCTGACGGAATCTGAGGCTCCCTTCCGGTGCAAGGCGGACCATGACTTCTCCAAAGGTGACGATTGTTTTCATAAGGTGCGGGATGGGGCAGGGGTCAGGGTCTGACAGTTTTGATAATGCTTGTGGCCTCGGCGGCCAGTTTGGTGATGGTTTTCCAGTCTCCCTCACGAATCACCTCACGCGGCGCTAGCCAAGAGCCGCCCAGCGCGGCGATCTGCGGCTCTGCAAGGTAGGTTGCCATGTTCTTTGCATTGATGCCGCCGAGCGGGATGTATTTCAGTCCGAGATGCTGATAGGGAGCCGCAATATTTTTGAGAAATGACAGCCCACCCGAAGCCTCGCAGGGGAAAAATTTCAAGAGCTGACACCCAAGTTCCACGGCGGCCTCAATATCGGAAGGTGTGGCAATGCCAGGCGCAAAGGGCAGGCCTTCTTTTTGTGCGGCCTCAACAACCCTGCGATTAAAACCAGGAGCGACCCCAAAAGCCCCTCCGGCTTCTTTGACTTCCAGGACCTGCGCGGGCGTCAGCACTGTCCCAACCCCCACCAACATCTCCGGCACCTTCGCGCGAATTTCTTTCATGGCCCCCAGGGCCGCTTCGGTCCGCAAGGTTAATTCAATGGCGTCAATCCCCCCATCAAGGAGCGCTTTGGCCAGTGGAACCGCATCCTCGACACGGTCAACAATCAGCACAGCAAGAATTCCCGCCCGCTCAATGCGGGAGGCCAGTTCAAGAGAAAAAGCAGGGTTCATTTAGTAAAGAGATTATGAAATGAAGGGGTTAGGTTGCCATGATAAAGTGTGGTCAGTTGATTGGTGCTGCGTAAAAAAAGGGATGAATCAGGGGGAACTGTGCGTCTCGCCCGTTTCAAGTTTGCTCCCCCGCGCGCAATCAATACCACACGGTCGAGACGCCCATGCCCCCTGGCCGGCATGGCAACCCCC
>JBBECL010000224.1:0-3093 GCA_040881805.1 Terrimicrobiaceae bacterium
ATTGAGGCGGAGCTTGTTAAAACCATCGTCTGGCGCGATGGGAGCGGAAGCGCGAAGGTTGGCCCAAAACCTGACTGTTCGCCAATCGCGGGTGCGCGTGAAGGGGGGTGAACTCAGCGGGCTGTCGATCGAGGGTTCAAGCACGGACGAACCAAACGACCGGTCGAGCAGCGCGGCGGGCGCATCAACCGGCACACGCAAGTAGGCAACGAGGGCCGCGGCTTGCTCGATACTTCCCCCGCCGTAATTGATGTGGATCTGCCCGGTCGTTCCAGTGGCAATCAAGAACCGACCGAAGTCGCCAAGGCGCTCGGCCCCGAAGTCATCCACAGCGGTGAAGTCCCACTGGTTGATGGCTCCATCCACGGCGTGGGGATTATTGTAAGTGCCGGGATGGTAGCGAAGGACGGTGAGCCCGGCTTCTTGCGCGGCCGCAGCGAGTGCGGGGCTGTTCACAACCGACCAATAACCGATATTGGCACCAAAGAGAGAGGCCGGAACGGGAGTGGAACGTTGAGAGGAAGGGGAAAGATCCAGAGTTCGAATCACAGCCGCATCAACAGAACAGGCCAGCACGCTCAGCAGCATACTCAATAACCCCACGGAGGATGCTGACCATGGTCTTCTGCTCATGACAGGAATCTGACACAGGCGCATTGATGGTCAACCATTCGCTGCTTCGAACAAAATGAACTTATCAAGCCCGGCTCACGCATCCCGCGCATTCACCGTAGATGACGATTTCATGACGTTTCATGCGGTATCCACTTGGAAGAAGGTTGGCGATTCCGCGCAGGCATCCGGCCAAGTCAAAGAGGCGCTTGCACTCTTCGCACAGAAAAAAGTGGTGATGACTTAACGCGGCGTTTTCGTAGTGGGGCTGGACTCCGGGCACGTCAATATGACGAACCTGCCCCTCTTCCACCATCTGCTTGAGAGCGCGGTAAACGGTGGCAATGCCGATTCCCTCCACGGACTTGGCAGCCTCCGCGCAGATCTCCTGAGCGGTCAAGGGTCGTGCGGAAGAGACGACCACTTGCCAAATCGCATCGCGCTGACGGGTTTTGTAGGCCATCTCATCATTTGAGATTGACGAAAACTGAGAGTCAAGTATCAATTAGTGAAATTGATATTCTATTCTCGTTTTTCACATGTTTGACCCCTCCATTTTGCCCGCTCCTTTGGTCGCCCCTTCTCGCCGTCGCAGCCTTGTGAAGGATGTGTGTGGGTGCCTTCAGCAGCAGATGTTTTTTTGGGGATGTGATGCCAAGCACAGCGCGAGAAATCTTTTGGTGAGGTTTGGAATGACCCGTCTGGAGAGGGCCGAGGTGCATTCGGAGGGTAGCAGCCGTTACCGGATGGCGTGGCGTGGCGGCACGTTGGAATTGCACAGCTTTTGCGCGGGATGGTATCCCAGCGATGGAGAGGGCGTGGTTTTTATCCGTAACCAAGAACATCTTACCTCCTTTTCCGGGGCTGAACCGCTGACGCCGGGCCAATACGAGGAGAAGCGCCGAATCAATTCAACCACTGATGAGATGTTAGAAATGTGCCGCCCGCTGGTTGAGTGGGTCGCAGAATATGAATCATGGATTGAGGCACATACCGCCAGGGAATATCGCCACACCTGTTGGATGCGGCTGCTCTCCCGAATGGGAGGGCGTCCATGGCTCCCTCCTTCGAAAGCCGCCACGTGGAGGGAACATTTTCTCGCCGATCCCGGCTCAACGCCACGGGCCAAGGAACTTCTGCGCCGCCAAGGCCGCAACAAACCGGATTCTTCGTTTCGCAATCGCCGCGAAAGAATTTTTTAAATTATGCCATCCATTATTGAAAATCCCAAATCCCAAAAACTCCCCGTCACCGTTCTCTCCGGCTTCCTTGGAGCTGGAAAGACGACCTTGCTTAACCATGTCCTGAATAACCGCGAAGGACGGCGCGTGGCGGTGATTGTGAATGACATGAGTGAGGTGAATATTGACGCCGACCTCGTCCGGGACGGTGGGGCCGAGCTCTCGCGCACCGAGGAAAAATTGGTGGAAATGTCGAATGGGTGCATTTGCTGCACGCTTCGTGATGATTTGCTCCAAGAGGTCTCGCGACTCGCGACGGAGGGGCGTTTTGATTATTTGCTTATCGAATCCACAGGGGTCTCGGAGCCCCTGCCTGTTGCGCAGACTTTCACATTCACCGACGAAAATGGCAAAAGTCTGCAAGAACTGACCCGGCTTGATACGATGGTGACCGTGGTGGATGCCGCGCATTTTTTGGATCAATTTCGCGAGGCCCAAACCCTCAAAGAACAAGGCCAGGCCATTGGCGAAGAGGATGAGCGGACAGTCGCCGACCTCTTTGTGGACCAAGTCGAGTTTGCCAATGTCCTGCTCGTGAACAAGCTGGATCTTGTCTCCGGGGAGGATCGGCAGGAACTCCTCTCGGCCCTGCGCGCTCTCAATCCCAGCGCCCGAATCATCGAAACCGAACGCAGCAAGGTCTCATTGGATGAGGTTCTGGACACGGGACTTTTCGATATGGAGAAAGCCCGGACATCCGCCCGCTGGATTCAGGAACTCAATGGAATTCATGTCCCCGAGACGGAGGAATATGGGATTTCCAGCTTTGTTTTTTGCGCCCGCCGCCCTTTCCATCCGAAACGATTCTGGGATTTTATTCACACGGAATGGGACGGGCTTTTGCGCTCAAAGGGTTACTTCTGGCTGGCAAGCCGTCATGACATGATTGGGATGTGGAGCCAGGCCGGGGGGAGTGCGGAATATCGTCCCGTCGGCTTTTGGTGGGCTGCGGCTCCAAAATCCCGGTGGCCGGAGGATGACGAAATTTGCAAGGCCATCGTGAAAGATTGGCAGGAGCCCTACGGGGACCGCCGTCAGCAGCTTGTTTACATAGGGCAGGAACTTCCCAAGGAGGACATGCTGGAGGCTCTGCGCAAGTGTCTGCTCGATGACAGAGAATTGGCCATGGGACCTGAAAAATGGACGAAGTTCCGCGATCCGTTCCCTGAGTGGACGGTGCAGAATCCCTGAAAAACTTCCGCAGAAGGCAAAACCCACCAAAGGCTCCGCGAAATCGCGG
>JBBECL010000225.1:0-3082 GCA_040881805.1 Terrimicrobiaceae bacterium
ATCGCGGAGTGACGTTCTCCCATGATTATGATGACTTCCGCCGCCTGGAAAGCATCTCCGCAGCTGGCACACTGCCTGAGCAAAATCAAAGCATCGCATGGACGTATGACAATCAAGGAATCCCTGAAACCATCACCCAAACTGGCGGAGGTCAGCCGGATTCGACGATCACGCACACGATCACCCCTTACGGACAAATCGGCAATGAGGCCGTGGCGTTTGATGGCGGGACGACAAGCTTTTCGCAGACATGGAATGGTGCCGGTCGGCGAGCGGCACTTGGTGCAGGTCCCGGCTTCGACTACGGGTTCAACGCAGCGGGTCAACTGACTTCGGTTTCCGTTGCCGGGAATTCCTACAACTCGTCTTTCAACACAGCAGGTCTGCTCAGTTCTCGCTCCAATCCCTTCCGCACCCAGACGATCACGGATCGCGATGGAGCCGGAAGAATCTTGACCCAAGCCGTTACATCAGGTTCAGCCACCCCGCTATCAGAAACCCAAATCTGGCGTGCGGATAGCACGCTGGACAGCTACGCAGCCAACCGCACAGGTGAAAACGCATGGGACGAATCCCGTAGCTTCGGCTATGATGCACGCGGCCAGATGCTCTCCGAAAGCTACGCTCCGGGGCCGGATAACACAGCCACGCTCAATTACACGTTCAGTGCGAACAAACTGGGCATAAGAACCAACGCACAGGTCGGCACCGGGGGAAACACAAATTGGTTCATCAACGCGACGACAGTTAACTCTCTCGCCCGCATCACCGCGTTAAATGAAAATACTGGCACACGCGCCGTTTCTGCTTCCGGTGAGGCCTTTGGAGCGGCCTCTGTGGCGCTTGAAGTCGATGGGGTGCCGGGACCCGTGGCGACCCATCCAGGCTGGCAGGATGCCACCGGAGCATGGACAGCTAATCTGACTCTCACCGCTGGCTCACATACTCTCACCGCGCGAGGGGTTCATCCCAGCGGATGGTTGAGCGACCCAGCAACAAGCACGTTTACAGTGACGGGCATCCCTCAGACGGTGTCGCAAGGTTTCGACAACATGGGCAATATGATTTCCCGAACGTGGAGCGGCGGGAAGGATCAAACCCTTATATGGGATGCTTTTGGCCGGTTGGTCAAGGTGGTGCAAACCGGCGTTGAGCCATTCACTTGGACCGCTGCTTATGATGGTCTCGGGAGGCGTCTCCGCACAACTCACACACCCTCAGGTGGCAGCGCTTTTGTGGTAAACTCCTCGTTCGACCCGCAGGTTGAGTTTTTAGAGGTCGGTGTCGATATGAACGGCGCTCAAAACTGGCGGGTCAATGGCGTGGACTTGAACGGTGCGTTTGGCCGCCTCAATGGCACGGGCGGTCTGGAAGCGGTGATTACGCCCGATGGCACGACAGGAACAATCAACGATGTCTTCGGGAATATGGTCGCCTCAGTCGTCGTCAATAGTGCTGTGACATGGAGCCCAACCAAAATCGGCAGCTATGGGCCGCTTCCGCAGTATGCGGCCAAAACATTAGAAAGTGGAGCCAGCCTCATCGAAACATCAACCTGGCGGACTCGCCGAGCTGACCCGACTGGATTAACAAATCTCGGCGCACGCCACTACGACAAGGACTCAGGCAGTTTCATTTCAGCGGACCCCCTGGGACACGCGACATCTTGGAGTCTCTATGACTTTGCCTCAGGTGACGGGGTGAACAATTTTGATGCGGATGGCAGAATTTCAACCGGGATCAGTTCAGGATGGAACGGTGCGCAAGCCTCAAACTCTCCAGACTCGTGGGCGTATGCTCTCGGGCAAGCAGTGGGAGCGGGTGTTTCTGGAGCAGGCATGGGTCTTAGTCAAGGATTAGACAATATCAATAACATCGTCACCTACGGTTTATATGACAACTTGGGGTGGTCAGATTCGGCAAGCAATACTGGCTGGGAACATGACTTGAGTCGTTCATTCGCAACAATCCCAAGAGATGTTGCCACAGGTGCAGCTATCGGGAGTGCTTTGAATGTCGTTACTAGAACGACATCAAATGTCATCACTTCGATGACCAGCACTGCGACCTTGACAAGGGGAACGTCCATTCCTGTGGCACAAGTAGTGCCGCCTCGGCTGGCACTTCCTGCCCCCGTTGGAACTAACCCCTATCCTTCTGGCGTTCCGCTGAATGCAGGTCCTGCCCCGAGTGGTTTGGTTGTTGAAATGGCAATGTCCCCAGGTCAACCCATTACTCGTCCCGGCGGATTCGCTACCCTTGATACTATCACTGACGTTGCTTACGCCCGAAATCAGCTAGCGATTATTCCGGAATTTAAACCACATATTGGATACGTTCAGCGGTATCAAATAACTCCAGGAACCCAAATCCAATGGGGTCCTGTTGGACCTCAAACATCTGAAGGCATCCTTTATCCTGGTGGTGGCACTCAGATCCAGATTCTGGTTTCGCCAGCACAACGATCAAGTGTATTGACTCCCGTAGGACCTGCCCGACCTATCCAATGATATGAGTGCTATTAGTGAATTGAAATGGACTGGCAATTTTTTGTCCTGGTGCTCAAATGAAGGCCCGAAAGAAATTTCGTTTCATCGTCAAATAGCAAATGCACTATTACTAAGGTCGAATGGTATCGCGGTCGTAGAAGGAAATGACCTAGAGGCTCGTGCGCTCATATTAAACTCAGATGGCTCAATCAGGGCAATCTTGAAGAATCCATTCAACCCCGAGCAGGCACAGATGTTTTATTATTTCAATTATGAAGGAACAAATCTCGTCGTGATTTTAGCTGGAACAACGCGAGATTTTGCCTGCGAAGTCGATGAGACGACTGGTGTGCTATCTCTGCCACGTGAAACGCGATAATGATCACCTCGAGTGTTGGGGTGCCGGAAAATCAAGTAGAAATTGGTAAAATCGTGAAGACTCAATTGGATACTTGTGAGGGTTGTAGGGAGGCGGCACTAAGAGGCATGGCGGAACCGCTGGAGCAGATAGCAGCAGATGCAAGAGGTCCTATATTCTGGCTCCTCGCTGAAATGAGTGGGTGAGACGAACCGGATTGATGGGGGCTGTGCGC
>JBBECL010000226.1:0-19923 GCA_040881805.1 Terrimicrobiaceae bacterium
AGACCCGGCTCCTCCTCTGGAAACATCAGGGTTTCCTGACTCTTGATCATCAATGCCCACAAGAGAGGGCGTGAACGAAACCACGACCACGGCAGGAGGCGCTGAAGCACGCCCAAGCGGAGTGAGGTGGCTACAGGTTTTTCCCATCGCGCATGGGTTGGCCTCTGCCCGCGCGATGCCAAATCGTAAACACTTTTTCTGATTCGCAGGATAAAAGGATGCAGGGTGACACCCATCTCTCAGGGATCAAGGCTCTCGAAAATGGCACACCAGATTCATGGAGATTCAGGGGATGACGGAAACCCGGTGAGGGGGGGATTCGAACCCCCGGAGCCCTTTAGGAGCTCGGCGCTTTAGCAAAGCGCTGCTTTCGACCACTCAGCCACCTCACCTGATAAAGAAGTCCCACTCTGATCATGAATCACTGGTTGGTCAAACAGGAAAGCGATCCCGGGGGAGGGAATTTTCGAGAAATCAGGGAGCCACATCGTCCCATGTCCAGCCAGCGCTGGAGGCGACAAGGTCTTCCAACCCGGCCACCTCGCTGAAGGTCACGGTTTCATAAAAATCCGTGGCAGCCAACGGGTTGGTCGTCATTTCGTCTTTTACCTCAAGCGACACGCTCAGGACCAAGGCAAGCGCGGCAACGGCTCCCGCAGGAATTGCCCACCGAAAAAATGTGGCAAAAAGCGATTCGCGTGGGCTCTCTTGGTTGCGAATGGCACGGATCACATCCCGCGAAAAAAACGGGCTCGCGGGTGAAGCCGTGGCTTTTCCCAAAAGCTCCCATAGGGGATCGTTATGATCGAAATCGTCTTTCATCAAGGGAGGTAACCCTGACCGCAGGGAAAAGTTCCCGTATTTTTTTGGTTTTTTAATGACGGAAATGACGCATCCCGGTGAAGACCATGGCAATTTTTCGCTCGTCGGCGACGGCAATCACTTCCTCATCGCGCACGGACCCACCGGGTTGGATGGCGCAGGTGGCACCGGCCTCCGAGGCGGCGATCAATCCGTCGGGGAAAGGAAAAAACGCATCGCTGCACACGGCACTGCCTTTCAGGGACAGTCCCGCCTCGCCGGCCTTCCAGACGGCGATGCGCGAGGCATCCACGCGGGACATCTGCCCGGCCCCGATGCCGAGGGTCCGGTCTTTGGCGGCGTAAACGATGGCATTGGATTTGACGTGTTTGACGATTTTCCACCCGAATTCCATGGCCTCAATTTCGTCTTTGGTGGGAGGGCGGGCCGTCACCACCTTGTGTTCCAATTCGGGAATCGCTGCCGAGTCGGTGTCCTGAACCAGCAGGCCGCCAATCACGGAGCGGACGTCCCGACCCCCGACGGTCGGGGCTTTGATAAGCCGCATGAGGCGCAGATTTTTTTTCTTGGCGAGGAGTTGCCGGGCGTCGGCTTCAAACTCGGGGGCGATGATCACCTCGCTGAAAATTTCGGAGATCGCTTTGGCGAGTGCCAGGGTGAGGGGGCGGTTGCAAATGATGATGCCACCGAAGGGCGCTTGTTTGTCGGTCGAGAAGGCCTTGTCCCACGCGGCCCGCAGGTCTTGGTCGCTTCCAACGCCGCAGGGGTTGGTGTGTTTGAGGATCGCGACGGTGGGTTTGAGAAAATCGGTGATGAGGGACGTGGCCGCCGAAATATCCAGGATGTTGTTATAGGAGAGCTCCTTGCCCTGGAGTTTTTCGAAGTGCGATCCGAAGTCGCCGTAAAGTTCGGCATTTTGATGGGGATTTTCGCCGTAGCGGAGCCGTTGCTCATTGGGCAGATCCAGATGAAAGGCGGCGGCCGTCTCCTGCTTTTGATTGAGATACCCGGAAATCACGCGGTCGTAGGAGGCCGTCGTCGCGAAGGCTTTGATCGCCAGTTTTTCCCGAAGCGCCAGGCCGGTGCCCCCATCTTCCTCATCCATTTCCGCCAGAACATCGCTGTAGTCGGCCGGATCGGTGACGACCGTCACACTACGATAATTTTTTGACGCGCTGCGAATCATGGACGGACCACCAATGTCGATTTGCTCGATGGCTTCTTCCAAGGTGACACCCGCTTTTGCGATGGTGGCTTCGAAGGGGTAAAGATTCACAACAACGAGGTCGATCGGCCTGATGCCATGGGCCCTGGCCTGCTTTTCGTGGTCATCATCCCCGCGCAAAAACAACAAACCGCCATGGACTTTGGGGTGCAGGGTTTTGACGCGCCCTCCCAGAATTTCCGGCGAGCCCGTGAAGGCGGAGATCTCAATCACGGGCACTCCGGCCTCGGCAAGGGAACGCGCGGTGCCCCCTGTGGAGACGATTTCCACCCCCCGTGCGGCAAGGGCTTTTGAGAATTCAACAATACCGGTTTTATCCGAAACGGAGATCAGCGCTCTTTCAATCTTCATGAGCTGTTTACTGTCTCTCGTTTTGGCACGGGATGTCATGCGTAATTTTTTTGTAAAATTCTCTTGCCAGTGTTTTGCGGCCAACTAGATTCATTTTCCCGCACGAAGTCGGGATATCGAGGAAGCACGTTCCCGTGCTTTTTTTATCCCCGGATTCCTTCCTTGGGGAATGTCAGTATGAAAATCGACGAAATCAAAGAACTCACCATCAAAGAACTGGAGACCCGCAAAAAAGATTTGCGCCACGAAGTCTTCAATCTCCGCGTGCAGCAACAAGCCGGCCAACTCGAAAAGCCGCATGTGCTTCGAAGCCTTCGTCGGGATGCAGCCCGCATCGAGACGTTGCTTACCGTGAAGCGCAAGGCAACCCCTACCACTTAATATCCCATGAGCGAGTCCACTATCGAAACCCCGTCCGCGCCGACAGCAGTTGCCAAGACTGCCGAGGCCACCGATCGGCGCAGCCTCCGCAAAACCCGCGTCGGCGAGGTCGTCTCCAGCGCCATGCAAAAAACCATCGTGGTGAAGACCGTGACCCGTGTCCCTCACCCGAAGTTCGGCAAGATCGTCAAACAAATTTCCAAGTTCCATGTCCATGATGAAAACAACCAGGCGCAAGTCGGCGACCGTGTCAGCATCATGGAAACCAAGCCGCTTTCCAAACTGAAGCGCTGGCGTCTTGTCGAAATCCTCAAACATTAACCACGCCCCCGCCCTTACGTCATGATTCAGATTCGTTCCAGACTCGATGTGGCCGATAACACGGGAGCCCGCATGGCGACCATGATCGGTGTGATCGGCAAAGCCACCAAAAGTGCCGGCGTGGGTGATGTGATCACCGCCAACGTCAAAGAAGCCTCTGCCGGAGGAGCCGTCAAAAAAGGTGACGTCGTCCGCGCGGTCATCGTCAGAACAAAACAACCGGTTCGCCGCGAAGATGGTTCCTATCTCCGTTTTGACAACAATGCGATTGTCATCATCGACAAGGACCAAAATCCCCGTGGCACCCGCATTTTCGGGCCCGTGGCCCGTGAACTCCGCGAACGCAATTTCATGAAAATTGTCTCGCTTGCTCCCGAAGTGTTATGAGTCATCCCAAATTCCACGTCCGCCGCGGCGACACGGTCCAAGTCATTTCAGGCAACCACAAAGGAGCCTCGGGAAAAATTTTGGAAGTGATTCCCGAAAAATCCCAAGTGGTGATCGAAGGCGTCCGCATGATCAAGAAGCATCAGCGCAAAAGTCAGGATCAACCCAATGGGGCGATCATCCAACGCGAAGGCCCGCTTCACATCTCCAATGTCAAGCTCGTCGAGAAGGCCACCACGGAAAAACCCAAGAAAAAAGCTGCTTAAGCCATGGCCACTCAACAAGAACCCGAACTTTTGACGGATTATCGCTCCCGCGTGATCCCTGCCCTCCGTGAAAAACACGGCTACAAAAACATCCACGAAATTCCCAAAGTCGTGAAAGTTGTCATCAATTCCTGCATTGGTGCCGGCGCGGACAGCAAGGAAGCTTTGGAAATCGCCAAGTCCGAAATTGCCCTTATCTCCGGCCAGCGCCCGATCGCGACCATTTCGAAAAAGGCGATCTCCAACTTCAAACTCCGCCAAGGTCAAGCCATCGGAGCGAAAGTTACCCTGCGCGGGCGCATCATGTATGAATTCCTTCAGCGCCTGATCATGACATCCCTGCCGCGTATCCGCGACTTTCGCGGGGTCCCTGCCAAGGCGTTTGATGGAAACGGCAACTACACTCTGGGTGTCCCTGATCAAAGCATTTTTCCCGAAGTCGAGCTCGACAAAATCAAGCGTAATGTCGGCTTCGATGTGACGATCGTCACCACGGCCCGAACCAATGCCGAGGCCAAGTCCCTTCTGAGCGAACTGGGCATGCCATTTTCTGACAAAGCCCGTCCGCAAGCTCCCAAAAAAGTGGAGGACCCCGAAGAGGCAGCTGCCGGGGAAGCCGTAGCCTGAGGACCGCCTACTCACAACCTAATTTAATAAGATCATGACAGACCCAATCGCAGACCTGCTTGCCCGGCTGAGAAATTCCGCTGGAGCCCGCAAAACGGAATTCACCCTTCCGTATTCGAAGATGAAGGCCGAGATTGCCCGCATTCTTCAGAGCGAGGGCTACATCACAGGCTTTGAGCTGGAGACTCCGGAAGGCGGAAAACCCCAGATCCGCATCAAAAACAAATTTGTGAACAAGACAAGCGCCATTGCCGGTCTCAAGAGAGTGAGCCGTCCCGGTCTCCGCCGTTATGTCGGGGCAGGGGACATTCCCCGTGTCCTGGGTGGTCTCGGAATCGCCGTACTTTCCACGTCGCAGGGAATCCTCAGTGGTGGGGAAGCCCGCAAAAAAAACATCGGAGGAGAACTCCTCGCATACATCTGGTAATCATGTCCCGTATCGGAAAACAACCCATCCAAGTCCCGGCCAAAGTCAAAGTGCACATTGGCGATGGCGGAAATATCGTCGTCGAAGGCCCCAAAGGCAAACTCTCGTGGACCCTGCCCTCAACCGTGAGCGCCAAAATTGAAGGAGAAACGGTCGAGTTTTCCCGCTCCGGCGAATCCCGTCAGGTCAAAGCCCTGCATGGTCTCTCCCGCGCGCTGATCGCCAACATGGTTGTTGGTGTGAACGAAGGCTTCCGCCGCGATCTCGAAATCCAAGGTGTCGGATTCAAAGCCGCTGTCCAAGGCGACAAGCTCAACCTGAGCCTCGGCAAATCCCACCCCATCCTTTTCAACATCCCCAACGAAATCAAAATCACCGTCACCGACAACACCAAGATTTCCGTCGAGGGAATCGACAAGCATGTTGTCGGACAAGTGGCCGCAGACATCCGCGGTTACTATCCCCCCGAGCCTTACAAAGGCAAGGGCATCCGCTACGCCGGAGAACAAGTCCGCCGCAAAGAAGGCAAAACCGTCCAGTAAACCATGGCCAATACCAACAAACGCCACATCCGGCACAAGCGCCTGCGCAAAACTCTCACCGGCACGTCCGAGCGCCCCCGCCTGGCCGTGCATTTTTCCGAACGCCACATCCAAGCCCAAGTCATCAACGACGAGGAGGGGAAAACCATCGTTTCGGTGCACACCACGGAAGCCGATATCCGTTCGGACAAAACGACCCGCGCCAACGTGCCAACCGCCGTTCGTGTTGGTAAGCTGATCGCCGAACGTGGCACGTCAAAAAATGTGAAGAAGGTTGTGTTTGACCGTGGTGGCTATCGTTACCATGGCAAGGTGAAGGCTCTCGCTGACGCCGCACGCGAGGCTGGTTTCGAATTTTAATTTTTATGGCATTTCAACGCAAAAACAAAGACCAGTCCCAATCCTCGGGTGACAACAAATCCGATGGCAAAGAAACAACAGAAAAAGTTGTTTTCATCAACCGGTGCGCCAAGGTGGTCAAAGGTGGCCGCCGTTTCAGTTTCAGCGCTTTGATCGTCGCCGGAGACCGCCACGGCAGCGTGGGTATCGGGTTTGGCAAAGCCAACGAAGTGAGCGAAGCCATCCGCAAAGCCACGGATGCCGCACGCAAGCACATGGTCCGGGTGGCCGTGCAGGGAAATACGATCCCTCATGAAGTGGTGGGTGAATTTGGCGGGGGTCGCGTGCTTTTGCGTCCGGCCTCTCCCGGAACCGGTGTCATCGCGGGTGGGGGCGTTCGGGCCGTCATCGAAGCCGCCGGAATTCGTGACGTGCTTGCCAAATCTTTGGGTTCCAGCAACCCGTCCAACGTGGTCAAAGCCACCTTGGAAGCACTCACCAGCCTTCGTCCTAAAGAAGAAATCTTCAAGTTGCGTGGCAAAACGCTCCGTCCGGCTTCGACCGAAGCCACGCCTGTCGCTGCCTGATCCTCTCATCCTCACAAATTATGCGTCTTCACGATCTCAAACCCAACATTGGAGCCAAACATCGCCGCAAGCGGCTTGGTATCGGCGAAAGTTCCGGCCAAGGAAAAACCTCGGGCAAAGGCCACAAAGGACAGAAAGCCCGTTCCGGTGGAAGTATCCGCCCCGGGTTTGAAGGCGGCCAGATGCCCCTTTACCGTCGTTTGCCCAAGCGTGGTTTCAGCAACGCCGCATTCAAAACCGTCTATGGCATCGTGAACCTCGATGACCTGGAAAAGCGTTTTGACGCGGGTGCTGCCATCAACGAAAAATTGCTTCGCGGTGCCGGCCTTGTCCGCGGTAAACTCGATGGTATCAAAATTCTTGGACGCGGAGAGTTGACAAAAGCGTTCCACATCGAAGCCGATGCCATCACGGCCTCCGCCAAAGAAAAAGTTGAGAAGCTCGGCGGCAGTGTGACGCTCAGCACCAAATTTCAAGAACCTGCCAAGAAATAGTTCCAGGGCCGTTGAGAACCCCTGAGTTCCTTGGTCCGTTCACGTTATGATTTCCGCTTTCACCAACATCTTCAAAATTCCAGAGCTCCGGCAGAGGGTTTTGTTCACGTTGGCGATGATCGTGATCATCCGTGCCGGGTCCTCGATCACTACCCCCGGCGTGAACGCGGAGGTGTTGTCCGAGTGGTTCACGAACGTGGCGGACAGCCAAACCACGGGCGGAGTCGCCGCCCTTTTCAATCTCTTCAGCGGAGGGGCCCTCGCGCACTGCGCGATCTTCTCATTGGGCATCATGCCATTCATCAGCGCATCGATCATGATGCAACTGCTGACAGCGGTTGTTCCCCGTCTGGGCAAACTCTCCCGCGAGGACGGTGGCCGCAGGAAAATCATGCAATACACAAGGTATGCCACCCTTGTGCTGTGTGTCTTCCAAGGGTGGCTGCTGGCAAAATCCTTTGAGAACCCCCAGGCCAACCCCTTTCTCCCCGGCATCATGGACACCATCAACCGCCTCGGCGTTGATTTGGTGCAGAGACCCGGCCTCAGCTTCCAACTTTTGACGATTTTGACCATGACGGCGGGAACCATGTTCCTTGTCTGGCTGGGTGACCAAATCACGGAACGTGGTATTGGAAACGGAATTTCACTGATCATTACGGTGGGCATCCTGGCGCAGTTGCCGGCGGGCCTCATCCAAGCCTGGCGCACCTTTGTTCCAGCCGAGCTAGGTGCCCAAGCCAATGTCAGCCCGATGGTTTTGGTTCTGCTCTGCCTGTTCCTGATCATCGTGATTGCGGCGGTTATTGCCGTCACCCAAGCGCAACGCAAAGTCAGCATCCAATATGCCAAGCGTGTGGTCGGTCGCAAAGTTTACGGCGGGCAAACCCAATACATGCCTCTCAAGGTCAACTATGCCGGCGTCATGCCCATCATCTTTGCCCAAGCCATCCTGCTCTTCCCTTCCACGATCATCAACATGGCCTTCCCAGCCAGCCGCACCGCACAGGAGATCTCCCAACTCCTCGCCACTGGTTGGCTGCATTACGTGCTCTTCGGGGCGATGATTTTCTTTTTCAGCTACTTCTGGGTGGCGACCCAATTCCAGCCTGTTCAGATCGCGGATGACCTCAAAAAGTATGGCGGGTTTATTCCCGGAATTCGCCCCGGGAAACCCACGGCCGATTTTCTGGATTTCACCATGTCGCGCCTGACCTTTGCCGGTGCCATCTTCCTGACACTCATTGCCGTGTTGCCGCAGTTGCTTTCACAATCCCTGCAAGTGCCTTACATGACGGCCCAGTTTTTTGGCGGCACCGGCCTGTTGATTATTGTGGGTGTGGTGCTTGACACCATGCGGCAAGTGGAGACCCATCTCCTTCAGCGCCACTACGACGGATTTTTGAGAAAAGGCAAAATGCGGGGAGCCCGGGAAAGCCGTCCGCGTCTCAGCACAGGCCAGGTCGTGCGGGATGACACTCTCGTGCTCATCTATGCGGTTCTTGGGTTGCTCATCATTGCGGGTGTGACAATCTACTTCGCCGCAGGAAAATAATCCGCAGGCCAGATGAAAACTTGCACACTCGAGGCAGCATGATCCCCATAAAACGTGGCTCCGAGATCGAGCAGATGCGCAAAGCCGGCGAAACGGCAGCCGCTATTCTTAGAGAATTGGTGGCCATGATCGCTCCCGGCCGGACCACGGGTGAGATTGACCATGCCGCCGCCCGCCTCATGGCGGAAGCCGGTGTCAAAAGCGCCTTTCACGGCTACAAAAAATTTCCCGGCCATATTTGCATCAGCCTCAACGAGGAAGTGGTCCATGGCATTGGCGGCACCCGCCGCATTCAATATGGCGATATTGTCAAAATGGATGTGGGTATCATTCGCGATGGCTGGATCGGCGACAATGCAACCACGGTTGCTGTCGGAATCGTCAGTCCCGAAGTGGAACGCCTCTGCACAGCCACCGAACAAATCCTGAATGGCGCCGTTCAACTCGTCCGCGCTGGCCGCAAATTGGGAGATGTCTGTGCCTTTGTCGAGGAAGAGGCCATCCGCAATGGCTACAGCGTCGTCAGAGAATTTGTCGGGCATGGCGTCGGTCGCCAGTTGCATGAAGAGCCCCAGATCCCCAACTTTGGCAAAAGGAACTCCGGCCCCACATTAAAACCCGGAATGACCCTTGCGATCGAACCCATGATCAACATGGGGAAACCCAAAGTCCGGGTTCTCCAGGACAAATGGACGGTTGTCACCAACGACGGCCTTCCATCGGCCCATTTCGAGCACACGGTTCTTGTGACAGAAGGTGCGCCGGAAGTCTTGACATCTTCACGAAAGACGCTATTCAAATGACAAGGAAAGTCGTCGAGTTCTTGCCTGCGGGCTTGTTCAGCATGGAAATCATGCAGAAACACCCGGGTCTCGCTCACATTCCTGGAATGATGCTAATGCCCTTCATGAGCATCTTTCCCGGCGACGAAGTCACGGCGGAGATGTCTTCCAACGACCTCAGATAGCCCGCAACAACAGTCCGCCTCAAAGCCCAAAAATAACCACCTAAAATCACCGACCCTGGTCCCATGAAAGTCCGAGCCTCCGTTAAAAGAATTTGTGAAAGCTGCAAGATTGTCCGCCGCAAGAATGTCGTGCGTGTTGTCTGCAAAAACCCGCGCCACAAGCAAAAGCAGGGCTGATTGCCCCTGTCGCAAACACCCCACTCATCACCCAACCCTAATATAAACATATGCCACGCCTTCTTGGAGTAGAAATTCCCGGCGACAAACGCATCGAAGCGTCCCTGCCCTACATTTATGGTATTGGTCCCAGCAACACGAAGCGTGTGCTGGAAATTGCCAACATCGATCCCAACATCCGAGCCAAAGATCTGTCACCGGAGCAATTGAATGCCATTATCCACACGATCAGTTCTTTGAATATCGTGATCGAAGGCGACCTGCGGCGGGAGCTGCAAAGCAATCTCAAACGCCTGCAAGCCATCAACTGCTACCGTGGCATCCGCCACCGTCGCGGCCTTCCCGTGCGTGGTCAACGCACCGGCACCAACGCCCGGACCCGCAAGGGACCCCGCAAAACGGTTGGTGTGCAGCGTAACCCGAATGCCAAGGCCGGCAAAGTTTAACCGAATACTGAATCATGGCAGATGAACCCGTAAATTCCCCGGAGGACAAGGAGCCAGAAGCTCCCGCCGCCGAAACGAAACCCAAAGCCGCTCCCAAGAAAAAGGTGGCGAAAAAGGAAGCACCTGAATTAGAAGTTCCGGTCGCTGAAGTTTCCACTTCCGAAGCTCCTGCAGTTGATACACCCGTTGAGGTGGTGGCCGGGACTCCGGCACCTGCTGAAGCCGTGGCCCCGGCAACCGAGCCCGTGGCAACCGAGCCCGTGGCAGCCGAGCCCGTGGCAACCGAGCCCGTGGCAGCCGAGGGAGCCGCTGCTGCCGAAAAACCAGCCAAGGCAGCCAAGGTGAAAGGCGCAAAGAAAACAGCCAAAACCAAAGAGGCTGCCCCTGCGGCCGCTCCGATCAGCATCTCCTTGGACGACACGATCGAACCGATCAAAGTCGTCAAAGCCAAAGGAAGTAAAAATATTTCCAATGGCATTGCCCATGTTCTCGCCACCTTTAACAACACGATCGTGAGCATCACGGATACCCGTGGCGCTGTCCTCGGCTGGTCAAGTGCTGGCAAGTGCGGTTTCAAGGGCTCCCGCAAAAGCACCGCCTACGCCGCCCAAGTCGTCGCCCAAGATGCCTGCAAACAGGCCATGGGCCATGGCATTCGTGAAGTCGAAGTCCGCGTCAAAGGCCCCGGCTCCGGCCGCGAATCCGCCGTCCGCGCGATGCAGGCCATCGGATTGGAAATCACAGTCATCCGCGATGTGACACCCGTCCCACACAATGGCTGCCGCCCACCCAAACAACGCCGCGTCTGATTCCGGCAAATCACAATTCTCGCAACACTTAATCGTTTCATCACATGGCTCGTTACACAGGACCCAAAACACGCATCAGCCGCCGATACAACACGTTCCTCGGTGGCTCACAAAAAGCGTTCGAAAAAAGACCGTTTCCTCCCGGCCAACACGGCCCGAAAGGTTCCCGTCGCAAACTTTCCGATTACGCCATCGCGCTCGCGGAGAAACAAAAACTCCGTCACCAATACGGGGTGCTGGAACGCCAATTCCGACGCTATTTCGCGCTCGCAAGCAGCAAGCGCGGTGTCACGGGTGAGATCCTCCTGCAACTTCTCGAAACCCGGTTGGACAACGTCGTCCATCGTCTGGGCTTTGCGAAAACCCTCCGCGCAGCCCGTCAGTTGGTCTCGCATGGTCATGTGATCGTGAATGGCCACCGCACCAACGCCTCGTCCATGAACCTCAAGCCCGGTGATGAAGTCGTGATTCACTCGGCCGAACGCTCCAAGCGCCTCGCCGTGAAAGCGGTCGATCAAACAGGTTCCCAAACGGTGCCTGATTGGCTCCTCGTCGATACGGAAAACCTCACTGGCAAAGTGATGCGTATCCCGACCCGCGAGGAAATCAACCCCATCGTCAACGAACAACTCGTCGTCGAGCTTTATTCACGATAGAGGCGCACTCTGTTTCTCAAAAAAAGGACACACAGTCATTGTGTGTCCTTTTTTGTTTTCAAGCAGGGCCAGGAGTGCTCGAAAGTAACAAAAGCACCGCGTTTTTCTACGACATAGCCGAAAACGGAATATTTTTCGTCAGCCCTCACTGATGAACCCGCCGCTCATGGGCACTCCGCGACTTGCAAGAGCAAACGAATTTCCGAGAGCTTTTCAGATGAAGTGACTCTGAAAATTGACATGCTAAAAGTCCCTAGTCAGCTCTCGAACGCTTGTCCCAAGTGCCTGTGACAAGATGTAAAGCCGATCAATGGAAATGGTGGTCTCTCCTCGTTCAACCTCACCAAAATATTTAGGATCGAGATTGGACAATTCAGCTGCCTGCTCCTGAGTCATTTTTTTTGATAGACGGTGTTTTCGAATTCTGGCCCCTAAAAGAATTCGAAACGCAGGTCTCTCTTGAGCTTGCAGTCGCATTGCCCGCAAACAACACTGCTAAATTCCTTTTTATAACACCGTTCATAAACGGTAATTAGAGTTACATTATTCTTGCTAGTTTGGGGGTTGCCGCATATTGACTCTTCATCTGCCAGCATCACCATGGGAGATCGTTAATTTAAACGCACAAATGGCCGCAATATTGAAGTTACTTTCGTCAACTTGCTTGTTGCTCTGGTTTTTAACACTTTCACAAGGTTCTTGCCTATCGGCCGAGGCACACAACACTTCGATCCTTGATTCCCTTGAAGTAGACCTCGGTAATCGGTCAATTTTCTACAATCGGATTGAGCCGCCGGTATTGAAGCCTTGGGTGAAGAGGGAAGTGGCAGTTGCGGAGGCGGGTGCGGTCTATGTGCCGAGTGCGTCGGAGTTGGCAGAGGAGAAGCGCATGGCGGCTTTGCGGTATGAGTGGATCAATGTGGAGGCGGCGGTTTATGTGGGGCGGGGGTCGGAGCTTCGGATGTGGACGGAGCAGGGGGAGGTGGTGGCCTTGAGTTCGGTGGATGCCCGGCTCTTTGATTCGCTGCTTCATTTTGAAGAGGGGGGCGTGTTTTATAATGTGTTTTCTATGGCGCACTCGTGGACCAAGGAGGAACTGGCGGAGTGGCGACGGGAGGATCCGGCGTCCGAATGGCCGGTGGAGTATCAGACGTTTCCTCAGGAGAAGGATGGGCTGTCGCGGTTTGAGGTGTTGTCGGTGCCAGGTGGCAAGGCCGGGGCAGCGGCTTTGGAGGCGATGGAGGCCCTGCATGCGTATCATGACGCCAATCGCAAGGTGCTTGCTGAAGCGTTTGCGTTGAGGGAGGAGGCTCGGTTGGCGTTTGAGAAAGAAGAGTCTGTGCGCAAGGCCAATCCTGAGCCACCGGAGGACACGGTGATCAATTATTTCCCGATCCGCAGTGTGTATGCGCCAACGGGAAACACGGAAAATGGGTTGTCCAAATGAAGGCCCATTGCGTCCTCATTATCTGGGTGACGCTGCTTGTGGCTGTTGGTGGATGGGGTTATGCGCAATTCCCAGAGGGGGAGGAGCCCCGGTCGCGTCTTGAAGAGGACAATGCCAATAACCAGGTGAGGCTGATTTGGCAGTCCTACACGGGGTGGACGTATTTTATCCAGCAGTCGGAGGATTTGCAGGATTGGACGTATTTGAATGTGATCGAACCGGGAAATGGCACTGAGAAAGAATGGGCCTATCAGTTGCCGCTTGGGGAGAAGTTTTTCCTGCGGCTTCACGGAACAACGGCTTCGGGGGATCCGTTTACGGGGGATTTCGATGGGGATGGCGTAAGCAATCAGGATGAGGTGGCTCTGGGGCTCAATCCGTTGAAAGTGGATACGGATTGGGATGGGATGTCTGATGGTTATGAGATGGCAAACGGGCTGAACCCTCTCCTGAAAGATGGGGACTTGGATTTGGATGGGGATGGGATTGCAAACCGGGAAGATGCGCGCCCGAATGAGAATACGTCTGGGCGCTTGGCCATTAGTATTTTTGAGCCAGCCAACGGGGGAACTTTCCCATGAAAAAAATCCTCTTGTTCCTTTTTATGGCGGGGATTGCGGGGTTGGACGCGCAAACCAATCCCTTGGCAGAAACCAAGCGCTTTATCCGAGGGGCTGGAACAAACCCGACTCTTCAAAACTTTGTCATTCCTCTGGATGGACAGAAAGGCATGGAATTGCAGCCACTAGGCAATAACGCAGGAACGCTAAACCCCAACAATGTTTCGCCGTGGACGCCACCGTGGTTCATGCGCATTGCCAAGTCCGCAAGGAAGTTCGTTGCGACTGGAGCCCCGATTGATTTTGAAAACCCGATGGTCGCCTTCGGGAGTCGCGGCGGCGGATCGCCCCTCTATACCGGGCAGGAATATAGTTTTGGAACGTTTTTTGGTGGCCGTTTGGACAATCAATCAAATGTTTTTGAGATTGTGATTTACGCCTATGCGCGAACACTTTTGGACCAGAATTCTGTGAACGTGTCGCCTGTGGATGCTCAGGTGATCCGATTACCCCGCCGCGGGACGCCTGAATGGAATACCTTCGCGGCCAATGGCTACCGTGTTCAGATTCCCGATTCATGGTGGTTAAACAATCAAACACCGGGCCACTACGGACTTCAAACCGAGTTGCAACTCGTCGAGTCTCCTTCGTCAGAGGGCATGTGGGGAGTGGAATCAAATTATCTCTATCCCTCGAATTTTACATCTCCTTGCGTGCTGACCCACAAGGCCACATCGGCGAACTACTATTTCAAAGTGGAATCCACGGGATATTACAAAAATTCCAATAACCAGTGGGTTCCGATGGCTCAGAATCCCAATACCACACCCGCATTTAACATGCTTTATACGCTGGATTTCGAGGCACGCCCGGCATGGCGTTCGACCTTTATTCATGCGCCGCAGTTTAATGGTGATCCGATGCCCCCCGAGTATTTGGGAAAAAGCCAAGAGGAATTAAGTCAGCTGGCGAATCCTGTCACAAAACAGTTCGCTGTGCCAACCGCCGCGATGAGCCAAACCGACACGAGTCCAGAGCTTCGAGACCATCCCGAGCTGCAAAAACTTGTGGATGATCTGGGCGGCGATGCGTTGGCCTTGGCAAATTATGTCCTCAACGAAATAGAACTGACCGATGCCATCAGTTACAACGAAAACGGCACGGTATCGGAGCAATCTATCAATGCAGGAGGAGTGAGTCGGGGAGCATTGGCAACTTATTTGGAAGGTCAGGGTTCTCCTGCCGAGCAGTGCGCTCTGCTTGTCTGGCTGCTTCGAAAGGCGGGAGTGCCCGCAGCATTCGCCAGTGCCCCAAACAATGAATTGAAGATGCTGGACAAACGAATGAGTCAGATTCTGAAGATGCAGATTCGCGGGGCCGTTGATGCCCAAGGCAATTCGAATGTCCCAACTGAAATTCCGGTGAATTATCCTTGGGTGGCGGTGTATGTTCCCGACGAGTCCAATCCTGGACAGCACAAATGGGTTCACATCTTTCCATGGATCAAGGATACGGAAATCAAAGAGGGACTTAATCTCTACGACCACATGCCCGAGGGCTACAAAAGTGGTTACCAGTGGGTTCGCAAATATCTTTTCAACGATCCGTCGATTCTTTTGCTGGATACGGAAAATGATACGCCGAAGAGCTTGTTTCCCCGCTTTATCGAGCAGACCCTGCGAGACAATCATCCCTCGCTGTTGATTTCTGACTTGGGCGTCCAGATAAAAAACAGGCGTAACCTCTATGCAAGATGGGAAGATTTCCCGCAGCCTTGGTCAGTCACAGAAGAAAATGGACAAATATCCTTGAGGGAAAACTTTGCAGACAGCCCAGACACTTTCGACACCATTGCCATTCAAATCTGGAGCGACCGGGACAACGATAGCGTGAACGATGGGGCAGAAACCTTTGTCGATGCAAACCTGAACGGCCAATATGATGTGGGCGAATCATTCACGGATTCAGATGGGGACACTGCTTGCGACGCTGCCGAACCGACGATCTCAACCGGCGATTTGCGAGCAATGGATTTCCACAATCGAAGACTTCTGATTCGCCATGAAAAAACAGGAGTTGATACCCACAATTTGATTCTTTCACTCGCCGCGTTCCGACCAAGCGCGACAGGCACAGGATCATTTTCCGATCCTGATCTACTCAATCGGCAAGTGCAGGTTCAGGCGCTGGATTCCTTGGATGACGAATTGAGGGTGAAATTCACTTTTAAGCGCCACCGGTCTCTGCCGGGCTCTTTTTCACCACCCACCACACAATTCGCGTCGTTCCTTGGCATAACCCATGTACTCGTAATCGAAGAAACTCGGAGTCTGCGTAAGGGGGACACATCGGCTCTTTGCCTTAGCTCAGGAAGGGTGACAGAAAGTATGTTGGCGGCAACGGCGAACGATTTTTGGCAAGCGCAGCAGGCATTAAAAGCCAATCCACTTACCCCAGGTGACCCGGAGATTTTTCAGGGAAGTGCTGCTTATCTGATGGGAATGTCCTACTTTAAAAACGACTCCGAATTCAGGGAGTTTAACAGAAACCTTCACAAGGTGAATGAGGTATCTGCGGTTATGATGGGGCTCGCGACACTCAGGCCCCAACGTGAGTCCGATGGCTCATTGCCCAACGAGGGTGAAATTCATCTCACGTATCCAGAACTTGACATGTTTTTCGCTTCTGTTGCAGTTGCTGGCAACGGCTCTCTGCATGCTGATTCGGGCATTCCATCCTTGCAAGCAGGTGAGGACTTTCAAATCATTTCCAATGCTCAGGGTTCTGCGGGGGAGCACCAAGCAATCAACTCGTTTTTTGGAAAAACCGATTCCGTTTCGACGGTTAAGCTCCTGCACCTCGCCCAGCAGCATAGTCGCCCGATCGTAGAAATCAACAATTTCAACATTACCACCATCCTAGGAACCCCCTACACAGTGGATGTTAATGGAACGCCAACAACAAAAACGCTGATTGAGTGGGACGAAAGCATGACCTTCAGAGCGTTGGAAGGTTTTCTCGGGAATGTCCTCTCTGATTACCGCCAAGTGTTTTTTACACCCGGACCGGTTCTTGGAGCCAGCGGAGACTACTTTGGCATGGGGGCTTTCATTGTGGACAAGCGCGGCAACTCAGCACTCATAGCCTCGAATCAAAATGGTGGCTTTGGCTCCAGCCTTATCCCAGGCGGCTTTGATCCAATTAATTTTTCTAACTTTAATCTTTCCTATGGAGATTTTTATGCGATCTCGCTGGACGGTCCGTCCCCCACCGAGCCATGGCAGGCACCCGACCTTTGGCAGCCATGGGATCAGGACCGTTATTATTCCAGGATTGATGATGGATCATTTAAGGTAAATCCCTATCAAGAGTATGCATGGACTGAGGCCGCAGATTCACTCGGATTTACCGGCGACATAGCAGATTCTTACACCCTCCAAAGCGACACAGGTTGGGCAGGCCTTGCCGAGTGGTTCGGAACAGCTGTGAGTACAGTTACTGCCATTATTGGTGATCCTGTTCACGCTGTCACTGGCTCGTTCTACCTGGATGCGGTGGATCTCACTTTGCCCGGCCCGATGCCGCTGCAAATCCGTCGCAGCTACTCCAGCCAAAATCTTGCGGAAAATGAATTTGGCTATGGATGGAAATTGGCCTATTTCCCGTTCCTCTCGGTTGCCACTGACGAGACGGTGATTTATGCGGCAGAGATGGACGGCTCCGTCGTCGCCTACCGCCAGCAAAGCACCAATCTTTGGACTCCACAACCCAAGGATAATCCGACCCTCTGCAACATGACTGGTGATGTGCTTGGCTCCGTGGGAAACATGTTCAATGCCAAAATTGTGAGAACAACGGAGGGCTCGGATACCATTTACACACTGACTGGAGCAGATGGGTCGATTCGTCGATTCAAGGTTCGCTCCTTCGCAAGCGGAGGGCTTACTCGCACACGCCCTTATCTGGAAAAATGGACCGACCATCGTGGCAATTTTTTCACCTGTGGATTTGGGACCGATGCCACGAAGGGAGATTTCGGAGAATTGACACGCATTGCGGCTTCAAACGGAAATTTTGTAGGGTTCATCTACAACACTTACGGAAGAATCACTGAGGCTTATACCGGCGACGGGCGGCGAGTTGGCTATGCCTATGATAATTTTGGGGACCTCGTGAGCGTGACACGCCCGGACGGCTCGGTTGTTGGATACGATTACGAGCATCTCACAGATGAGGGCACTTACTCTAACCACCTCATCATACGGGAGCGCAAACCCGGAGGACGAATCTTGGAAAATGATTTTGATGAATTCCGCCGGGTGACTGAGCAGCGGGCCACCGTGGGCACAGACATGACTCCTGTGCGCAATGCATCGTTTGAATATTACAACACCCTTGATACCGACCCACAGAGCCCCTATTTCAAAACTCTGAATGGCTACACGCTGGTTCGGGATGCTTACGACCGCGAAACCCGATATGATTACGTCGGGGGTCAGGTTACCCTCATTACCGACCCGAACAACCACACAATTTCCCAAACGTGGTATGCACCCGGTGATACTTCGACGGGGGCGTTCCCCCGAAGCCTTGCACAGCGAATCGACAAGCGAGGACTCACTCAGAACTTTTATTATGATTCGGCTGGCAACCTTGACTATCAAGTCACGACTGGTGACCTGACGGGTGACGGGACATCCGACACAGCCACGACCGATTACACATTCAACTCGCTCAACCTTCCGTCACTCATCGTTGATCCGATGAACAACCGGACGGCCATCTTCTACGAGGATTCCGCTCGTCCCCGGCTCCCCACGCGGATTGAGAGCCGAACTGCAACCGCACTCATCAGCCAGACGGTCAATGCCTACACGGATGTGGTGTCAGGCGGCAAGCAGGCCATGGGGTTGCTACAAAGCACGATTGTTGCCGAGGGCTCGCCCGATGCTGCTGCCACGGAGTGGACCTATGATAACCGAGGGTTCCCGCTCACCATGACCCGGTTAACCGGAACCTCTGATCCAAATGTCACCCTGACCTACGTTTTTAACGGACGCGGCGAAGAAATTGAGCGCAAAGATTCAGAGGGCCGCAAGGTGATTTCCGCCTATGACGCCATGGGTCGCCGCACGTGGGAGGAGTATTGGGAAACAAGCGGGCGGATCGGTTGGAACTACCAATATTTTAATGGCAATGGAGAAGTTGAGTGGACCGATGGCCCCCGCTATGCGCCCGAAGACTATGTTTGGCGCAAGTATGATGGAGCCGGTCGTCCAAGCGAGGAACTCATTTGGAGAAGTGCAGCAAATAGTTCGGGAACGGGAGTTGTAGCCGGATTGCCGGACGACGGGCTCTATTCCAATTCCTTCTTCGTTCACAACTTTTTTGGAGACCTCACGGAGATTCATAACCCGCTGGGTAATACCATTGTGATGACACATGATGGCATCGGCCAACTGCTTTCACGGACCTTCTATGAAGGTACATCAACCGTGAAGGCTTCCGAGTCGTTTACCCGCGAGCCGGCTGGATCTCCCGCCACCTACACCAATCCGCTGGGTGGTGCGACAAGCTATTTTTACACGGCAACTGGAAAACTTCGTCGCCAAGAAAATCCCGATAATACGGTGCTGGATTGGCGTTATCGCCTTGATGGTCGCCTCGAACGCGAGCCGGTCAATCACAATAACTATTACGGGATTACCTACGACGACGTAGCAAGGACGGTCACTAAGACCCTCAAAACTCTTGGTGGGGCCACCCTTGCCACAGAAAGCCGGACACTTGACCGGCGAGGGAACGTCGTCAGCGAAACCGACCGCGAGGGCAACACTTGGACGCGAACTTTTGATGGCCTGAACCGCCCCAAGACGGTGACTGGCCCAGCCGCGACGGCAAATGCAGCCCAGCAAAGTTCCACTTTTGCTTATGACTCTTATGGGGAAACAGTCACCGTGACGAATGTGCTCAACGAAACGGTCGTCACGAAAACCGACATCATGGGACGAACGAAGAGTGTCGAGGTGCGAGACAGTGGAGATGAGCTTGTCAACAAAATCGCCTATGCGTATTCGGCAGACAATAACAGCGTCACAACGACCATCGGAACCGGGGAGGATGCGATTTCCTCGACCACGTTTACCGACACGACGGGCGCTGAGGTTCTAAAAATCCATGGTGAAAACCAGAAGACAATTTTTGTCAGAAATGAGAAGGGGCTTCTTAACAAGATCATCGACCCGCTGTCCCGCGTCACACAAATTGAGTATGATGCCTTGGATCGACCTTTCCTTAAGACTCGCCCAGATGGCAGCTTTGAGGAAAATTATTACGATCCAGCAGGTAACCTGACCCACCGCATTATGAACAATGCGTTGGGCTGGAGTGCGGAGTATGATGCCGCCAGTCGGCAAACCTCTGAGAGCACCTATAATGGCAGCACGATTTCCCGTTTGGTTGAGCACACCTATCTTTCCAGCGGTGTCAATACGGGGTTGCGCGACACCACGACTGACCAACGCGGAGTGACGTTCA
>JBBECL010000227.1:0-3060 GCA_040881805.1 Terrimicrobiaceae bacterium
GTCCCGCGCGACGGAGTTTATACCTTTTACGTGACCGCCGATGACGAGTGCCGCCTGTCCATTGATGGAAAAGTTCTGATCAACCAGACCGGGCGAAAGGTTCCCCCCGATCTGGGAATGACGGAACACTCCGGCAGCCTTCTCCTCAGCAAAGGATTGCACCGGATCGATGTGCAGTTCGTTCAAATGTATGCCGCGTTTGGACTGGAAGTGGAATGGAAAGGCCCCGGTCTGACCAGGCAGACCATCGCGCCGGAAAACTTGAAACACTGAACAAAGGAACACACAGATGAAAAAAACACTGACACTTCTACCAAAAATTAAGGAAAATTCAATGAAACCCTTGTTGATGATCACGATGACGATGGGATGGTTGGGGACAACTTTTGCAACACCGCTAATCCGGGAGCAGGCAGTGCCCTACGTGCGGCCGTCAACCGTTCCCGAAGCCAGTGCGGTTTCTATGCGAACCCTTCGATTCCGGCCAGTAAGCTATGCGTCGCTTGTACAAGAAGCAGAGCCGCCTCAGGACACATTCAAAGCGATGAAAGACTTCCATGCAACCCGGTTGGAGTGGTCTTATCTTGAATCATTTGAGCCAGGAACAAGCGTTGGTGATGATGTGCGACTGCCCGAGCTGGAAAATGTGAAACAAGTCAAAAAGTCGGGGCGTATCTTCGGCGGTGCGTCCAATGCAAGCAGCGGGACTTACGTCCGGTGGGACAATGAAAACGGACAGCATGTCAAGCGATACACCATCGTGGATCGCAGCGGAAACCCTGTGATTCTCGGACACATGCGGCTCTGGAAAAATCCGCAATCTCCCGGCTGTATGAATAATCCGGAATATCGCAAAGGCCACCTGAACTATTTAAAGAAATACGTGGATGCCGGGGCGACAACAATCCAGCGTGATGAGCCGGGAACGCAGTCTTCCTTTGCGGCGGCTGGGTCTGGATGCTTCTGCAATTACTGTATGGATGGTTTTCGCGAATACCTAAATAAGAACGTTTCGGAATCAAAGCTGCAGGAAATGGGGGTAAAAGACATCAAGGCATTCAATTACCGTGATCACCTGAACGCGATCAGTGCACCCCCGGCTACGGAAGGATTTGACTGGAGCGATCCGCAAACGGTCAAAAAGATCGGCGGCGCACTGCACGAATACTTTCAAAAGTTTCAAACCGATTCCACGGTGGAATTTTTTAAATGGATAAGGGAACAATTGGCCGCCTATAACGGGGGCGTGCCGGTCGGATATACCTGCAACAATACATCGTTTCAGGACTGGGAATCACCGATGATTAGCATTTTTGATTTTTCAATATCGGAAATGATGATGAAGACGGCAAACCCGGGTCACATCTATGAGCGTGCGCAGAAGGCGCTGTCTTTGGGCAGCATGCAGGTGTTCGGTACTCCGAAAACCATGGGGATGGATATACCGGAACATGAGCTCGTTCGACTGAAACAGCAGGTTATCGCAACGGCCTATGCCAGCGGAGCACTGGCTGCGGTTCCATGGGATGTCTTCCTTCAGTCCAAGGATGGAAATGCTCGTTACTTCTGTAAACCGGAAGATTTTTCACCGATCTTCGGTTTTGTTCGTGCCAATGACCGCTACCTTACCGGCTATTGCACCGCTGGCGGGAAAGGTCCCGATTTTGAAGACAATCGCTACGCCACCGACTTCCCGATCGAATTGACCAACACCAATATATGCGTTGTATTGCGGGCTGTTCCGAAGGATGAAAACGCTCCGGTTGTCGTTCATTTGGTTGACTGGACGAAGGGCAAACAAGGCCAGATCCCATTAAAACTTAAAACGGATGCCTTCTTCCCCGGCAAAACACTATCCGTCAAACTGCGAACACCGAAAGCCTACGATCCTGCCGCAAATGCCGCCGCCGAAGCGGCAGCCCAAGCCATGCGCAAAAACGGCGGGATGCTTGGCGCGGCACAGGCCTCTGCCTATGAGTCACTCGTGGAGGAAGTTGATTTAGAAGCCGTTTCCGATGGAGAGTGGACCACAATCACAGTTCCTGCGCTCAGCCCGTGGGGCATCCTTGTTGTCGCACCGGGTAACTTGACCCAAACCATGCAACCAACTGCAGCAACAGTCGCCCTAGCGGAAAACAAACACAAAATCGATCCACGACTCTCAAACCTCAAACACTGAGTTCACTATGGACACCCAACCTGATCCAATGAACCTCCTTGAGGCCATCGAGACCGCCAACCTCGCGGCCGGCGCGGCAAGTGCCCCCCTCGACCTTTCTCCGGCCAAATGGCTGTGGTATCCGGGCGACCGCACGTTGCCCAATACCTTCGTGCACTTCCGCCGGGTGCTGCACCTCAACGCGAAGCCGCGCAAAGCCACCGGCTGGGTCATCGGCGATAGCCGTTACCTTCTCGAACTCAATGGGAAGCGGGTGCAATGGGGGCCGGCACCCAATGACCCGCGCTGGCCGGAGGTGGATCACATGGATCTCACCGGGTCACTCACGAAGGGAGAAAACGTCCTGGGAGCCACGGTGCTTTATTTTGGCCAGGGCGATGCAACCTGTCCGATGGGGCGCGCGGGATTCATCTTCAAGCTGGAGATTGAGCATGCCGACGGCCAAATCGAAACCGTGGTTTCAGACGACTCCTGGCGCTGCCATGTGTCGCAGGCGTGGAAACCCGGCCATCACCGGATGTGGTTCATGCGCGCTTTACAGGAAGAGTTTGATGCCCGTCTGCATCCGCAGGGTTGGGTCGAAAAAGGCTTTGTTGAAAACAAAGATTGGCTTACACCCCAGCTTTTGACCTGCCCGCCTAGCCAGCCGATTTTTGCCGATCCAATCTCGGAAGTCATGAACAATATTCACGGTCCGAAAAAATTCATCTACGGCGCGGAATCCCGCTCGAAGTTTGAACTGCACGCGCGCCCGATTCCGCTGATGCGCGAGTCATGGGTGTCGGCGGCGCCGCTGGTCGAGCAGCATCGCATCAAATGGGAACGCCCGATTGCCGAGTATTTTGCCATGCGTCCGCCGAATGCTTACGTTGCGGAACCGA
>JBBECL010000228.1:0-3039 GCA_040881805.1 Terrimicrobiaceae bacterium
CATCCAACTCTAGTGCGGTGGTCGCCAAATACCCACACATTTGTTGATGCGCCCCCTTGCCACCGGGTGCGATTAAAAGTGGGTGAGGTAGAAATCGAACACGACAACAGAGTGCCGTTGCTACAACGCTGACTTGCCAACACGCTTGCGCTCCTTGTAGCCGCCTCACTCCGCTGAGGCGTCCAAGCGGCGAAGCCGCCCAATTCTAGCCGAACCTCACCCACTTTTCATCAGACCCCTTGCCACCGGGTGCGGCATTTGCGTTCCTCACCGATGCCAAAACTTCGAGCCGCGTTTCAGGCGGGCGTACACAAGGTTGGGCTGCTGGGAGTTGGCGGAGGGGTTTTCCACCAACAGGCGAATGGCAAGCGCGGAAAGAATGTTGAAGAACAAAAGGGCGAGGAAATACACGCTATGACGTTTGAAGGTGAAGATCCCCGCCGCGATGTCGATGGTGCCGATGGCATCAAGCGTGAGGCCCCATACCACAGGCGAAGCCCCCAGACCCAGGCTGGTAATCACGGTGAACAAAGCAAAGAAGTGGTTCCTTCCCATCTCTGGCATGGTGGCCATGACGATTCGCACATTGGCGAGGTTGAAGCTCGCCGAAGCGGCTCCCGTGAGCAGGTTCAGGCCCGCAACAAGGACAAATGACCGGGGCAACACGCTGGATGAGAGAAGAAACCAGCCAAGGATGACGAAAAAAAACAGGGAGGTTGCAACAAACAGAAGTGGTTTGCTTCCGGTTTGATCAATAAAACGCCCGCAAAACGGCAGGGCGATCAGAGCTCCCACAAAGGAAAATGCCGAGAGCACAAGCACCATGGACACCTCAAACCCCATGGTCTCCTTCATGTATTCGACCGTAAAAACCCCGAGGCTCCCCACCACGGCCATGTAAAGAAGGTTGAAGACAAGGATCCGCAGAAAGGGCGGATACGCCAACATCGCCCGCCATGGCACGGGGGTGGAACTTCGTATCACTGATTCCTGAGAGGACACCTCGGGAATACGCTTGATAAAAACAAGGCTCATCACCCCGCCCAAGGCGCTCACAAAAAAGACCAGCGAATACTCCCAAGGATCCACCTGTCCGGACATCACCACGGCAGAGACTCCAAGCGAAATCAAACACCCGGCATACATAAACAGCTGGTCCAGGGAGAGAAACCGGCCGCGGCGGGACTCGGGAATCAATTCCGCAATCCATGGCATCCACGCAGCCGAAGAAATCCCACGCAGCAGATTAAAAAGAAAAAGCGCAGCCAACAAAACCGCCATCTTCGACGGGGCATCCAAAAACGAAAGCATCGGCACGGCCGCAACCACAAAAATCAACACCGTCCGCAGCCCCCACCCCATCAATACAAATTCCCGGTATCCAAACCGGTCCAAAAAGCGGGCCGCCGGAAGCTGAAAGATCGTCATCAGCGGCGTGAACGACGCCACAATGCCAATAACCGTGGAAGAGGCCCCCAGCGATTTGGTGAAGAGAATGATGGGTGCCCCCATCATGATCTGAAACGAGACGGCGTTAAAAAAGTTGAACCAGTGCGCGTTGAAAGATCCCGGTGGAAGGGTCGGGTTCACAAGGCACGTTCACCAAAACCAGACTTGGTGCGGGAATGCCGGAACGTTGTCATCAATATTTTTCAAAAGGTATCGGAATGCACCCATCATAGAGGGCCTTGCCGACAATCACCCCGTCAATGCAGCCCAAGGCCGCCAGTCGTGCAAGGTCTCCCGTGTTGGAAACCCCCCCACTGGCGATCAGGTCGCAGTCAAGCAAGTCGGCCAGCTCGATCAACGCCGGAAAATTCGGCCCGGTGAGCATCCCATCCGTCGCGATGTCCGTGGCGATAATCGTGCGTGCTCCCGCCTCTTGGGCAGCCAACGCGAACTCGGTGGCAAGACGGGGCGTGGTCTCTTTCCACCCCTTGATCGCCACCTTGCCATCCCGGGCATCAATCCCCACGGCAATCCGATCTCCCCCGAATTCGCAACACATCTCGCGGACATATTCCAAGGATTCACACGCCGCCGTCCCCAACACCACCCGGCTGACCCCTGCGGAAAAGGCCGCACTCACATTCTCAAAATCTCTCATGCCACCCCCCAACTCGCAGGGGATGTTCACCGCCTCGCAAATGGCCTTCACATGATCAAGATTTGCGGGCCGCCCGGAAAACGCCGCATCCAAATCCACAAGGTGCAGCCAGTCCGCTCCAGCCTCCTCCCATTTGATCGCCCAAGCCACGGGGTCATCGGAATAAATCGTCTTGTCCGACGCCTCGCCACGGCGAAGTCGGACAACTTTTCCATCCATCAAATCAATTGCGGGGAGTAATTTCATGCCTCATTCAAAGCACGAAGAAAGCCGGCAAGCAATTCCAGACCGGCTTTCTGGCTTTTTTCCGGGTGAAATTGGGTGGCGTGGACCCGGCCACGGCTGACGGATGCGGCGAATTCCCCTCCATAATCGCACCACGCACTCACCAGCGCGGGATCGTCGGGGGAGGGATAAAACGAGTGCACAAAATAGAAGGAGGACGATAAGTCCGCTGACGCATACAAGGGCCCGCGTGTCTTCTGAAGGGTGTTCCATCCCATGTGGGGGATTTTGAGCGGGGACTTGGGAAACCGGACCACCCGTCCCTTGAAATAGCCCAATCCTTCGGCACCCGGGGACTCTTCGCTGGTTTGAAAAAGAAGTTGATAGCCGAGGCAAATTCCCAGGTAGGGCTTGTCATTGTGAAGCCACTCCAGAATCGGTTCCTTGAGGCCGCTGTTGGAAAGATTGCGGGCACAGTCCCCAAAAGCTCCCACCCCGGGCACAACCACCGCATCGACCCTGGAAAGATCCGCGACGGATCCGGCCAACCGCACCGTGGCCCCGCATGCCTCCAGAGCCTTTGCCACGCTGCGAAGGTTTCCGCTGCCATAATCAATGAGAGCCAATGTGGGTTGAGAGGTCAACGGGATATTCTCCCACATTCACCAACCGCAAAGCAAGGACAGCAATCGCACCCCCCGGAAAAC
>JBBECL010000229.1:0-19769 GCA_040881805.1 Terrimicrobiaceae bacterium
AAAGGCCTTTTTGGAAGTGTCCCAGTGGGGAGCGATGGTGCCCGAACCGATCCCGAGGAGCAGGGTTTGTTCGGGCAGGGGGATGGGAGTGGCCAAGGTGAGGCCAAAAACGCCGTAATTAGTGACAGTGGCAATGGAGCCTCCCGTTTCCGCGGCAGGTAATCGCCGTTCGCGGGCCAGATCGACCAGACGCTTGTAGCGATCGATGAGTTCGGAGAGGCGGAATTGGTCGGCGTTGCGGATGACAGGAACCAGCACCCCCTCCTCGGCTTCCACCGCGAACCCGATGTCAATCGAGCGCGGATGAATGATGCGATCTCCGATGAGACGACCTGCGGGCTCGGGGTGTTCGGCCAGGGCCATGGCGATGGCCCGGAGCGCATAGAGTGCGAGTCCGGCTTTGTGGGGCGCGGTTTTGCGGCGGTGATCCAGAGTGGTATCCAAACGAACCGGCAGAACGACCGTGGCCAGCGGCCTTGTCCAACTCCGGCGCATGGCATCCGCGACGGCAACCCTCATGGACGAAGCGGGCGTGCTGTGATTGCGCTCGAGATCTTCGAGGAAGCGTTCGAGGTCTTCGATGGTCACCCGACCGGAGGCCCCCTTCCCTGCCACACCGGCGAGGTCCGCGGCGTGCAGCCCGAGTTCGGCCATGCGAGCTTTCATCCGGGGCGAGAGGTAACTCACACCGCCGGCATGGGCTGGCACGGGAAGGCCGGTCACGGTTGCTTTGACAGAGGCTTGCAAGGCTGGCTTTTTGGCGGGTTTGGGTTTCGGAGACGATTCCGGCTCATCCGGCTGCCCGCCCAATCCCAGACGAAGAGCCTCGGCATCTTCCACTTCGATGTAACCCAACACAGCCCCCACGGGATAACTTTCCCCTTCATTGGCATTCAGGTCGGAGAGCACCCCCGAGCACGGTGACGTGACTTCCATCACCGCTTTGTTGGTTTCAACTTCGATCAAGTCCGCGTCGGCCTCGATGGTCTCTCCGGTTTTTTTGAGGAATCGGACGATTGTGGCTTCGGCAATGGATTCGCCGAGTTGGGGCATCAATAATGGGACTTTGGCCATGGGTTTCTGGTGGTGTTACATTCGGAGGAGTTCCCGGAGGGAGGCCTCGACAGCGGCTGCGGTCGGACGGTGGGAAGACCAGAGGTCGGGGTGATAAGGCACGGGGGTGTCTTTGGCGTTGAGGCGTTGGGGCGGGGCGTCGAGCAACCCAAAACCCTCGGACGAGACACGGGCGATCACCTCGGCACAGACGCTGCCCCATGGCCAGGCTTCGCTGACACAGAGCAGACGCCCGGTTCGGGCCACGGAACCAAGAACCGTATCCGTGTCGATGGGCTTGATCGTGCGAAGATCCACCACTTCGATTTGATAACCGTCCGAAGCCAGGGTTTCCGCCGCGGCCAAGGCTTCATGAAGCATCGCCCCATAGGTGACAACCGTGGCGTCACGTCCGGGACGGGCCAAAGCCGCCCGACCCGCAGGAAGGGCCTCCGATGGCAGCACGTCGGCCTTCAAGTGGTTGTAAAGCAGCTTGTGCTCGCAAAATATCACGGGATCATCAATGGCCACCGCCTCGATCAACATGCTGTAAGCATCTTCGACGGTTCCCGGCGTCATCACAATCAAGCCGGGATAGTGGGCGTAAAGGGCCTCCATGCTTTGGCTGTGAAAGGGCCCCCCACCGGCGGTGCCGCCGGAGGGCAGGCGAATGACGATCGGACACGAAACCCCGGTGCGATAAAACAAGGTGCCGGCATGATTCACGATCTGATTGAATCCGCAGGTCGAGAAATCGGCGAATTGCATCTCCACAATCGGCCGCATGCCTTCGATGGCAGCCCCGATGGCCATCCCGACCATCGCATCTTCGCTCAAGGGACTGTCCAAAACACGGCCGGGAAATTCTTTGGCAAGGTTTTTGGTGGCCTTGAATGCCCCGCCGAAACTCCCCACATCCTGACCGTAGATGAAGACACGAGGATCGTCGCCCAACACTTTGGCTTGGGCCAAACGAATCGCCTCAAGGTAGGTGATGCCGCCGCTCATGAGGGGGAATGGTCTCCAAGGCGGGTTTCAGAGATGGCGCACCAGTCTTCTTCCGCCGGATCCGGGGTTGGTTCTTTGCGGACCTTGGCGGTAGTTGCTTCAATCTCGTTGTGGATATCTTTTCTCCATGACGCAACTTCCCCGGCGGTGGCCCACTGCTCTTCGAGGAGGCGGGCCTCGGCCACCGCGAGGCAATCCCGGCCGAGGAGGGATTGCTTCATTGTGGCAGTGACGTAGTTGGCGTCGTCATGTTCGCCATGACCCACCAGGCGCAGCAACTTGGCGACCACGAGTTGCGGACCTCCTCCTTCGCGGGCTGAGTGGATGGCGGCTCCCACCACTTCAAGACAGGAGGCCAAATCAACGCCATCCGCCCGGTGTCCGGTCACCCCATAACCGATGGCTTTGTCAAGGAGGTCTTCGCAGGCGAACTGGCGGGAGTTGGGGGTGGAGTAAGCGTATTGGTTGTTGGCGATCACAAGCACCAGCGGGAGTTTTTCGACGGCCGCAGCGTTGAGTCCTTCGTGAAACGCGCCGGTCGAGGTGGCCCCATCACCCAGGCATGTCGCACCAACAGCCCCGGTTTCCCCCCGCATCCTTCGCGCCAGGAGGGCTCCGGAGACCGCAGGAATCATGGCTCCCAAATGACTGATCATGGCGTAATACCCCTCGCCGGGGCGTCCGCGGTGGATATTGCCATCCCGGCCCCGCATCGAACCAAGTTGGGAGCCCAGATAAGTTCGCAGTGTGTCCAGAACCGTATCCCCAAAGGCCAACCGTCCCGCTTGGTCACGGATCAGGGGCGCAAAGATATCACTTTTGTTGAGGTGGATCCCGACGGACACACTGAGGGCTTCCTGGCCTTTGCCCAAAAAGACCCCCCCACGAATGAGGCCGGACCGATATAAACTCGCCAGCTTTTCTTCAAGCAGACGGGCAAGCAACATCACGCGGAAGGCTTTGATAAATTTATCCTGCAAAATAGGCGTTTGCCCGCTCACAACTGGCATCCGTGGAAGATTAAGCAGCCACCCGCCGGGCTGCAACGATTTCCCTCACAATTTTTTGGGGAGGGTCGAAAAAGGATGTCACTCAAAGGGCGGATCCTTCGAAAAACGTTCCGTTTTCCGCTACGGATGAGATGGCGGGTCATGGTTTCCTGGGCAAAAGAGGGTCGAAAAACGTTCCGTTTTCCGCTACGGATGAGAGTGCACGTCATGGTTTCCGGGGAAGTTTTTTTGCGATGGCCCCCGCAGTCGCCAAGGCGGCAACCGCGAAACAGAGAAGCGTGAAAACATCTCCATGCCGGGTGTAGAAGGTGAGGGAGGGAGTGGATGCGATCTGAACGGATCCGACGAGAAATCCTTCAAAGAACGTGTTGCCATCGGCCTCTTGAAGGCGGTGGGTTTCTCGTCCAAAGCGGTCAATCGCGCAGGTCACGCCCGTGTTGGCGGCACGGATCATGGGAATCCGGTTTTCAATCGTGCGAAAGACCGCGTTGGCGCGGTGTTGCTCGGAACCGGCGGACCGGAGAAACCACGCGTTGTTTGTGACAGTGACAAAAACTTGGGCTCCTCCATGAACAAACTGACGGGCCAGATAGGCAAGGGTGTCCTCAAAACAAATGAGGGGACCGATCTTGAAGGGCTTTGAGGACAACTCGAGGACTGACGCGGTGGGTCCAAAATCAAAATCCTCGGGAACAATATCCCCGACAATCCACGCGAAGACGGGGAAGCTTTTTCGCAGTGGCACATACTCGCCGAAGGGGACCAGGTGCATTTTGTGATAAATCTGGGCATCGGTGCCGCGCTGGGTCAATAAAACCGCCGAGTTAAAGTCTCCCCGCTCCTCATAGTGGACCGTGCCAAGAAGAAAATCCCCGTCATGACGCTCGGCCACGCCACGAACAGCCTCCCAGGTTTTTTGATTCAGGAAAAGCGGTTGGGGAGTGGCGGCTTCGGGCCAGATGAGAAGATCGGGTTTTTGAACAAAAACGAATTCGGACAACCGTGCATGCAAGGCGAGGATTTGGTCTTCTTGGGCGGGGTCCCGCTTTTGCGAGATGGGCACATTGGCTTGAACGGCCCCGAAGGTCAGCTTCTCCGACGCGGGAGGCGGGGTGAGGAGCGTGCGGGCTCCGTAGGAAAAGGCCGCAGCCACCAAAACAACGGTCAAACTGAAATCGTAGTGGGCCCGCATCTTCTTGCGCAGGATTTCCATCCGCAGGCGGACGACGGTCACCACAGCCACCACGTTGACCATCACCAGAAGAAAGGAAACGCCCCCCACGCCGGTGATGTCCGCAAATTGGATCATGGGCAGGTTGTCGACCAAAGCCACACCGAGGCCATTCCAACCAAATCCCGAAAAGAGGGTTCCCCTCACCCACTCGAGCACGACCCAGGCACTGGCAGCCAGGGCGGCGGCAAGGAAGTTCGATCGACTGCGGAACCAGACCGGTAATTCGTCACCCTCGCGAGGCCGGGGTTTGGCGACCAACCCGAGAAACACGGCCCACACCCCCGGGTAGATCGCCAAGAAGGATCCGAGCAGCAACCACCCGGGAATCGTCACTGTCCACAACCAATGCAGGCTGCCGACAAAATAAACCAGACCGCAGACGTAGCCGAGGAAGAACAAGCGAAGGCCGCGAAATCGGGAGGGTTCCTCCGAAAACCAAACGGCGGCAACGAGGGGCGTGAGGGCGATCCACGCAAGGGAGCCCCAGCCAACAGGCGCAAAACACATGGCGAGGAGCAACCCGGAAAGGGTCGCAGCTGCCCATGGCCAGGCTTTTTGGAAATTCACAGCGAAGAGGCCGGGGGAAGAAACATGTTCCATGTTCCTCTACGGGGGAGGCCCGTGCATTCCGAGGTCGGACATTGGGTCGTGGCTCTCACTTATTCCACGCTCTCTTGTTCCACGATCTCTTGCTCGGGAAAGCGCAGGGGCTGGAACGGTTGGGGCTCGTCTCCCGTGGACCAATAGACCTCCGAGATCCGTTCCCAATCGCTGCCCGCGTCAGAATACAATGATCCGTCTTTGAGCCGGTATCGGATTTCTTTGCGCAATTCGTAACTGCTCGCCGAAGGATCGGAGCCGAGCTGGGGGATCCGGATACGAACAAAATTTTGACTGAGCACTTGGAAGTGTGTGAACACATAGCTGTCAATCGGGATATCCCCGGGGGTCTGCAAGGCCTGCAGGGTCAGAAAGCTCGAGTTTCCCACACGCGAAACCCATGCTTCGAAGACATAAACTTTGGTGGGTGATTTTCTGGTCCCGAGTTTCTGGACATTCACCCAGTAGCGGTCGCCGGTTTTGGGGGTGACCGTGGCTTTGTGGACAATGCCCTTCTCATCCTTGTATTCCCAAACTCCCAACAACCACGTGTTGAGGTCTTTGGAAGGATGGCTGGTCAGGGGGTTGTCAAAGCGACAGCCCGCCAACAAGGCAAGGGCTGCGATAACGATCAAGGCGCGTGTGGTGGTTCCCATAAATCAAACCTGTAGCCTATATCCAAGTCCCGGCAGGAATCACAGCGTTTTTCTCAATAACCACCAATCCGTCCCGGATATAAAAACCATCTCCCTGCAAATCCGGGGACTTTCCATGCGGGGAAATCACCACGCGGTCACCGATCCGGGCGTTTTTGTCGATGATGGCATTCTCAATGTGGCAGTCCTTGCCGATCCCAATGGGCGGGATGCCATCGGGGTTGACCTGCATCTCGGACTCATAAAAATCCGACCCCATCATCACCACATTTTTCAAGATGCTCCCCGGCTGGATCACGGAGCGCAGCCCGATCAAGCAACGCTCCAGGGAGGCCGCATTGATCAGGCAACCGTCGGCAATGATCGCGCGGTCGATCTTGCCGGCGCTGATCACGCTGGCAGGCAGAAACCTCGGGTGGGTATAAATCGGGGCACCGGGTTCGTAGAAACTGTAAGGGGGATTCGGCTCGGTGAGGTTCAGGCTCGCCTCAAAGAAAGCCCGGATCGTTCCAATGTCTTCCCAATAACCCTGGAAAATGTAGGACAGGACTTTGTAACGGCCAATGGCCCCGGGAATGATATTTTTGCCAAAGTCCACAAAGTCATTGTCCAGACACTCTTCCAGCACATGCCGCTTGAAGATATAAATCCCCATCGACGCTTGATAGAGGTCCGCGTCGGCGGGGTGGCCAATTTCTGTGAGCAGGTCCTTGGGAATTCGGAGGCTGTCGAGTTGCTGGGCCTCCTTGGGTTTTTCCACAAATCGCACGATGCGGCGATTGGCGTCGGTCTCCATGATTCCAAAACCGGTGGCTGCCTCGCGACTGACGGGAATTGTGGCAATGGTGAGATCGGCATCATTTTCGACGTGCTGACGGAGCACCTGCCGGTAGTCCATGCGGTAAAGTTGGTCGCCGCTCAGGATGATAAAATAATCATAGGGCCTCTCCAGGAAGTAACGCAGGTTTTGGCGGACGGCATCGGCGGTGCCCTGATACCACTGCGCTCCCTCGGGCGTTTGTTGGGCGGCCAGAATCTCCACAAAGCTTGTGCTGAAATTATCGAATTTGTAGCTCGCGTTGATGTGACGGTGCAGGGAAGTGCTGTTGAACTGGGTCAACACATAAATCCCCCGAATCTGCGAGTTGAGGCAGTTGCTGATAGGAATATCGACCAAGCGGTATTTGCCACCAAGAGGCACGGCCGGCTTGGCTCGCTCCTTTGTGAGGGGGTAAAGGCGCGAGCCGGCACCGCCGCCCATGATGATCGCCAATGTTCGGTCAATGGGTAACATGAGAGGGAGGGATTGCACAGATGCAGCTTGATTGCAGAGCGGCAGCTTGTCACGCTTCAAAAACTTATGTGTGGAATTGTTGGTTATGTGGGCAAGGCCGAGTGTTCATCGATCCTTTTGGACGGGCTTCGGCGATTGGAATATCGGGGATATGACTCGGCAGGGATTGCGATTCTCAATGGTGACGGCCTGCAGGTTCGCAAGGCCGTCGGGCGCATCGCGAACCTGACAAAAGTCGTGGCCGAGTCCCCGGCCCACGGGCGGCTGGGGATTTCCCATACCCGCTGGGCCACGCATGGCAGTGTGACGCAAGAGAACGCCCATCCCCACTTTGATGCCACAGGCAAGTTGGCGCTTGTCCACAATGGGGTGATCGAAAATTATCAGGTCCTGCGCGAAGCCCTTCGCGAGCGGGGGCACGAATTCCAATCCCAAACGGACACCGAGGTCCTGGCTCATCTGATCGGTGAAGCCTTCGATAAAAACTCCGCAAATTCGGCAGAGGCCCTGGTCGAAGCCGTGCGTCAGGCTCTCAAACAGGTCATCGGAACTTATGGCATTGCGGCCATCCATGCCGGCGTGCCGGGGGTCCTTGTCGGAGCCCGCCGTGGCAGCCCACTGGTGCTGGGAGTCGGCAAAGGCGAGCATTTCCTTGCCAGCGACGTGAGTGCCATTGTCGCCCACACCCGCGAGGCGGTTTACCTCAATGACTACGAAATTGTTGCGCTCACCGGGGAGGGTTTCGATATTTCCACGCTGGCGGGATCGGACGCGACGTATCAAGTCAGCAAGGTCGAATACACGGCCGAGGATGTGGACAAAGGCAAATACGCCCACTTCATGCTGAAGGAAATTTTTGAACAGCCGAACACGGTTCGTGATACCATGCGGGGCCGTCTTTCGATTGAAGAGGCCACCGCAAAACTGGGGGGACTGGAAATGACCAATGCCGATCTCCGCTCCGTGGAGCGCATTGTCCTCAGCGGTTGCGGCACGGCTTTCCATGCCGCGATGGTCGGCGAATACCTCATCGAATCCCTGGCCCGCCTGCCGGTGGAATGTGAATTTGCCAGCGAACTCCGCTACCGCAACCTCCCCACCACACGGGACACGCTGGTGTTTGTGATCAGTCAGAGCGGAGAAACCGCGGACACCCTCGCCGCCCTCCGCGAGAGCCAGCGCAAAGGTCACCGCACCCTCGGCATCTGCAACAATGTCGCCAGCACGATTGCCAGGGAAAGTGATGGAGGCGCCTACATGCATGCCGGGCCCGAAATCGGAGTCGCCGCCACCAAATCTTTCACGTCCCAACTCACAATTTTGACCATCCTCGCCCTGCTGCTCGGACGCATCCGTTACCTCTCGTTTGCCGAGGGGTTGCAAATTCTGCGCGAGATGGAGGCACTCCCCGACAAAATTGCCAAGATCCTCGAGCAGGAGGCCCACATTGCCGCCATCGCCCGCAAATACGCGAAGAGCTCGAACTTTCTTTTTATGGGGCGCCAGGCCAACTACCCGATCGCCCTCGAGGCCGCACTCAAGCTCAAAGAGATCAGTTACATTGCCGCGTCCGGCTACCCCAGCGCCGAACTCAAACATGGCGTCATTGCCCTCGTGGACGAAGAGACGCCCTCCGTTTTTATCGCCCCCGATGATGCCGTCCGCGAAAAAAACCTCAGCAACATCGAAGAAGTCAAAGCCCGCAAAGGACCGGTCATCGCCGTCGGAACCGAAGGCGACGAACACCTCGCCGAGCTGGCCGATGACACCATCTTCATCCCCAAAGCGCCCGACTACCTGACCACCATCCTCAGCGTCATCCCCCTCCAACTCTTCGCCTACCACATCGCCGTGACCCTCGGCTGCGACGTGGACAAACCCCGCAACCTCGCCAAAAGCGTGACGGTGGAGTGAAGCAGGCGAAAAAAATCCTCGTTCTTCAGTTGAAGCGGATCGGGGATCTGATTTTGACGACACCTGCCCTCGCGCTTCTGAAGGAACAGTTTCCCGAGGCCGAAATCACCCTACTGACAGAAAAGTCCTGTGCTGGGATTTTGCCTGTCATTTCGGGAGTCCGGGGCTTCGCCCGTGGTCAAGAGGGATTTTGGAAGGCGGCTATGACGGGGTATGATGTCTGCCTTGATTTTACCGGGACCGACCGTTCGGCTCTGCTGACTGTTCTCTCACGAGCAAAAATGCGTGCGACCTTTGCCAGGTTTCAGAAGAAATTCCCGCACCGTTTGGCCTACACGCAGTTTTTGGATTCCTCGGTGCGGAAGCGTCACACCGCCGACCATTACACCGATCTGCTTGGGGTGCTTGGCATCCCGCGCGAAAATGAACCCCTCCACCTGAGTCTTCCGCCGACCATCGTTCAGACCGCCAAAGGCCTAACTCCTAATTCCACTTACGCGGTGATCCATGCCGGCACGGCTCGTCCGGAGAAATATTGGCTTCCCGAGCGCTGGGCCGAGGTGGCCACATTTCTGGCCAAAGACCATGGGCTGCAAATTTTGCTGACAGGCTCCACCGACCCATCCGAGCTATCCCATCTCGCGGCGATTCGGGATGCCATAACCAAGGACATCACCGTGCTAGACCTCTCCGGAAAAACCGGCCTCCCGGAAGTTGCCGCAGTGATCCAAGGCGCATCGATTTTTTGCGGCGTGGACACCGCTGCCATGCATCTCGCCGATGCGGTCCTGACCCCCACGGTGGCCCTCTTTGGCCCCACGAACCCTTTCCATTGGCGTCCCCGTCACACGCGGTCCGTCGTGGTCCGCTCCCGAACCGCCGAGCCTTTCACCCCGGAACAGAAGGGGGGTGAGATGACTGAGATTTCGACCGAGCGAGTTATTGCTGCCGCATCAGATTTGTTGGGATCCCCGAGATCATCAAAGGGGAGTCAGCAACCCGGAGGAGTCTGATCTCGCGGCTACCCGAATTTGAAAACACGTGGGGATTGACAGCCCCACGATGTCCGCGCTTAAATAAGGTCGTGAAAATCCTCCTCGCTTTTGGTGTTGTCGCCGTTCTTTCTTCCTGCACGACCTTGGAAAATCGTCGTGACCTCTATTCTCCCCAAAAGGTCAACGGCCCCTACACCCGCGCTCTCAAAGATGGAATTCCCCAACCCGAACCTGTGGCTGGCAAGGTCACGGTGGAAACCACCGGTTCCTCCAAAAGCGTCGTCCGCTAAATCTTTGACGCCGGAGACTCGCGAAGTCCGTGGTCGCCGGAATCGCTGCGAAGGTGGATGGTTTTGGTGCTGAGGTCATGGACGGCGCGGATATAGCGCACAGTGCGGCTTTTGGCCCGCATGAGGATCGAGTGGGTGATGGCCTTGCCACCCACCAACCGAACACCCGGGACCAACGAGCTGTGGCTGATCCCCGTGGCGCAGAAGATCGCGCTATCGCCGCTCACCAGGTCGTCGGAAAGAAAAATTTTGGAGAGGTCTTCCTCGGGCGTGGTTTTCAGGACCTCGCGCCGCTCTTCTTCATCCCTCGGCCACATCCGCAGTTGCATTTCTCCACCAAGCGCTTTGAGAGCCGCCGCTGACAAGACCCCCTCGGGAGCCCCGCCGATCCCAAAATAGAGATCGATGGAAGGATCGGGCAGCGAAGGAGTCACGGCCGCCGCGATGTCACCGTCCATGATCAAGCGAAGCGCGGCCCCGCTTTTGCGAACGGCTTCGATCAAATCATGATGACGCGGGCGGTTGAGGGTCATGACCACCAATTCACTGACTCTTTTATCCAAAGCCTTTGCGATCAGGGGAAGCATCACATCCAGGGGGGTGTCCAAGTCGAAGGGCTGCATTCCTTCTTTGAGGGCTTTCACGACATCCGGTCCGTAAGCGAGTTTTTGGGTGTAAAACGTGGGGATGTTTCGCATGGTGCGCGGCTCCCCGTCTTTTGTTTGGCTGGCAGCCATCACCGAAATCGAGTTTGGCATCCCATTGGCGATGTTGCTCGTGCCGTCGATGGGATCGAGCGCGATATCAAAATGGGGAGATCCGTCTTTCCATGTCCCCAGCTTGTCCCCAAGAAAGATGCCTGGCGCATTGTCCTTGATCCCTTCGCCAATCACGACCTCCCCCCGGATGTCCACCAAATCAAAAACGCCAAAGATGGCGTCACACGCGGCAGCATCGGCTTTTTCTTTCTGGCCGCGGCCCAACCAAGACAGGGTGTTCAGGGCGGCATTTTCTGTGGCTCGGACAAATTCAAATTCAATGGTTCTTTCGGGATCGTTCATTGCTTCGCATCATGACGCATCAAGTCCCCGTCATAAAAGAAGGAATTCAAAAATAATCCGACACCCCCGGGATGGAATAAGTTGCATGAATGTTGCAGATTCGCATAATTTGTTTTTGATGTATCCCTCCAAGAAATACCACCTCCTCTCGACGGCCCTGCTTCTTTGTGCAGCGGGCTTTGCCAACGCCCAAACCCCTGGCGGATCAACCGTCCAGGACACTCCCGGCATCGCTTTGGTGAAACCCCAAGCTTGGTCAAAAGAGTCCGAAGTTCGGATTGTGGAATTTTCCACCTTTGTGGACCGTCGCGCGGCGAGCAACGCCGCAGCGGGATATTACGAGTTCCAGACCCCGAGCGGCCAAAAAGTCCAGCACGATTCCTCCAAGGTGCTCCGAGTGATTGTTTACCCTGACGCCAATCGCATTCCGACTTTGGTGCAACAAACAGACCGCGACAAAATCGAAGAGGCCTTCAAGGAGATTCAAGCGCTCACCGTCAGGTTTCCCAACACCAAAACCTATCTTCAACCCCGACTGGCCACATTTTCCGAGCTGCTGACCCGCTTTGATGGCGGCGAGGTCAAGGTCGATGGCCAGTGGATTCCGCGCCGTCAGTTTCTCGACAAGCAAGCGGCGGGGCTGGTCGACATTTTGAAAGTCGAGATTGAGCGGGCCAACCCTCCGGGATCGTTCAACCTTGAAGATGACCCCAAATATCTTGAATTGAGATCCATGGCCAAGGATTCTCCGCGGGCCAAGGCTCTGGCTGATCAAATGACGGCTCTCCACGAAAGGATTCTTCGAGCAGAAAAGCGCCGTCAGGTCCTCAAGAAGCTGGAAACGCCTTCCGTGCCTCTTGACGAAGGCCGCGTTTTGGTGACCGAGCTGGAAGCTTTGGAGCCCAATGAAGATCCATCCAGCATTTTGTTTCTTGGACATTGGAAGGCTGGAACCAAAAAGCTCAAGGAGCTGACAGAGACTGCCGAGGCCTTGACCGGGGAAATCGAGCCTCAGTTGGCACCTGTGAAGGAATTTTCTGCCGCGCCGGAATTGACGGCAGAAACGCAGACAAAAGCGGCGGACCTTCTGGAGAGCAACAAGGCCTTCGATGCCAGCCGCGCTCCCGCCCAACTCAAATCGGCCAACCTCAAGGCAGAATCTGTGGATGTGGTTGCCAACGGATTTGTGGCCCTGGTTCCTTTGATCAAAGCGAGCCAATACCTTGAGGCGAAAGAAATTCTGGATGGCATGGCCCCCCGCGCGGACCAGGTCGGGCCCGAGAGCGTGAGGGTGATTGCCGAACTGCAAAAAGTGGCTGCCGCGAGGATCGAGCAATTCACACGGGTTCGTGACGAAGCCAAGGCCTTGGTGGACGCAGGGAAGCCGGACGAAGCGGTTGTCAAATACGAGGAAGCCCTGACCATTATTGCCGATCCGGGAATCAGCCGTGCGATTGAGGAGATCAAAAATCCCCCCGCACCGACACCGTGATTGACGAGGCCCTGACTCCGCCCCCCTCACCCAACCACATCAGCCTGCCCGTGCAGGTCATGTATTTTGACACCGATGCGGGCGGCGTGGTTCACAACATCGCGTATCTGCGGTTTATTGAGACCGCCAGGACGTTGCTGGCGGTTCAGTTGGGGATGAGTTTTGACGAGATTCTCCGAACGGGAATCCACCCGGTTGTTGTCCGCACCGAGATCGATTACCGCCGTCCGGCCCGCTTGGGGGATCATCTGCACATTCACGGAAAAATCGCCGAGGTCGGGCGGGTGCGGTTTTGGGTCGAGTTTGAAATCACCCGGGATGCGGACGCGATGGCGCTGGTGACCTGCCGTCAGTCCCTCGCCTTGGTCCAAATGCCGGAGGGCAAGCCGCTGCGCGTGAGCGAGGGGTTCCCTTCCTTGGGCGGAACCGAATGATCTCCCGGACCGGAGCCGTCGGGCTTCTTTTGTTGGCCACGTTCCTCCTCCATGTGGCGACGGCGGGTTGGGGGAATCTCTACAACGAAACAGACGGCCAATACGCGGGAGCCTCGAAAGTCATGGCTGCGGGAGGCGATTGGCTCGTGCCCGAAAACAATGGCATTCCCCGGCTTGTCAAACCTCCGCTTCTGTATTGGGCCATGGCCGCGTCGATGAGTGTTGCAGGGATTAATGAATTCGCCGCGCGACTGCCCGGGGCTTTGTCCCTGGTGATCTGGGTCGGCCTCACCTACCTCCTGGGAAGCCACTGGGGAGGACACCGGCGGGGGCTTTGGGCGGGCGGCATCCTCGCCACGATGTTGGGGTCCTTCACCCTCGCAAGAATTGTGATGCCGGAGCCGCTGTTCACCGCCCTCATCGCGGGAGCCCTTCTCACTTTTCTCAAAGCCAGCCAATCGAACCACGCGGCCCGTTGGATGGTTGGGTTCTGGGTCTTGGGCGGGCTGGCGGCTTTTGTGAAAGGCCCCCATGGATTGATTTATCCAGTGGTGATTGCCGGCATTGCTTTGCTGGGTCCACGGATTTTTGGAGGAAAAATGCGATGGCGAGCCCGTGCCATGTTTCCCATCTCCGGCCTGCTCCTGGCGGCCCTGATCAATCTGCCATGGTATTTCTACATCGAAGCCAAGTTTCCCGGCTTCCTCACCAACCTCATTTTCACGGAACATCTTGGCCATGTCACGGGTACTGCGGCGCCGGCCACCAACTATTCCAATGTGCCGCGATGGACATTTCTTCTGCTTCATTTGGCATGGTTTTTTCCGTGGTCTCTGGCTGCGCTGTTTGCCCTGCCCAAAGCGCTGCGTCACTTGCCATCACCTTCCGCATGGAGCCTGAGCTCCTGGCTTGTGATGTCATGGGTTTTTGCTGTGGGGCTTTCTGTGATGCTGGCCGGTCAGCGTCAGGATTATTATGCGATGACCCTTTGGCCCGCGTTTGCGTTGGGGGCGGCCTGGCTGATAGAAAAATCCTCCCTTCGGACGGCGTCGTTTGCCGTGGCCGGAGTTCTTCTTCTTGCGCTCCTGGCCTGTCTGGCCGCCCCGCGGATTCTCGCAGGTTCAAGCACGGCGGCAGTCGCGGATCGGGCCACGGCCCTTTCAACCGTTCTCCAATTTGGCCCGGAGGTCTGGCAGGGATTGATGATGATTGCAGCGGTCTCCCTGACCTTGGCCATCGGTTTTTCTTTGGCTGCGGCTTTTGCGAAGGTGCGGGCGTTTGGGTTTCTTGCGGTTGCGGGGGCCTGCCTGGGTCTTGGTGCAATTGCGGGAACAGCCAAGGTCGCCCCCTTCTTTTCCCTGGGAGATATTGCCACCACAATCAGCGCCGGGGCCGGGGAGAAGGGAATCATCGTTTTTGATGGGGATATCGACACCGGCAGCAGCCTGCTTTTTTATCTGGATCGCGAAATCTATCTGCTGGGGGCCAATCCGGACGCCGACCACATCGTGCGAACCCGGGGGCTCGGGACGTCGCGTTTTCTGAAGAAGGAAAACCTCCTCCACCTGTGGCAATCGCCCTCGCGCATCATCTTCATCACCGAATCCTCGCGACTCCCGGAATGGCAGCGTGTTCTGGGGCCGATCGTCCCGATTGCCACGTGTGGCACGATGGTGGCTCTGACCAACACGCACGAATAAAGTTTGCTTGGGCGAGCGCCCGGGATGGTGTTTACTTCTTCGCTACTTATGGAAAATGTCATTATTGTTGGAACCGGCTGTGCCGGTCTCACCGCCGCCATCTACACGGCCCGCGCAAGCCTGAATCCCCTTGTCCTTCAGGGCCGACTCCCGGGCGGCCAACTCACCACCACCACCGCCGTGGAAAATTTTCCGGGGTTTCCCGATGGCATCGATGGACCGGACCTCATTCTCCGCATGCAACAACAGGCCGAAAAATTTGGAGCCCGCTTCCAATATGGCGTCGTCGAGGCCTTCGAACATGCCGGCACCCACAGCCGCGTCAAAATTGACGAGACCTGGGTCGAGACCCGCTCGCTGATCATTGCCAGCGGGGCCTCCCCGCGCTACATCGGCCTGGAGGGCGAGTCTTCACTCATCGGACACGGGGTCACGTCCTGCGCAACGTGCGATGGGGCCTTTTACCGAAACGTCCCGGTGTGTGTCGTTGGCGGCGGTGACTCCGCCTGCGAAGAGGCCACGTTCCTGACGCGTTTCGCGTCCAAGGTGTACCTGATTCACCGCCGGGATTCCCTTCGTGCCTCTAAAATTATGGCTGACCGCGCGCTGTCCCATCCAAAAATTGAGGTCATTTGGGATTCGGTGGTGACCTCTTATTTGACCGATGAGGCGGGAGAGGTTCGCGGCATCCTCCTCAAAAATCTAAAAACCGACACCGCGTCGGAGTTGGAGGTGAAGTGCGTGTTTGTGGCCATTGGCCATGAACCCAACACCGCCCCCTTCCGGGCGGCCCTGGAAGTGGATGAAAATGGTTATCTCATTCAAACGAAGGGAACGGCCACCAACCTCCCCGGCGTCTTTGCCGCAGGTGACGTCGCCGACCACGTGTATCGTCAGGCCATCACCGCCGCCGGCCAGGGATGCGCAGCAGCCATTGAGGCCGAGCGTTGGATCGCCTCGGCGGAGTAAGCCCGATTTTTCTGTTGCGCTGTGCGAAATAGCGTCCAAGGTTATTTATTATGTCCAAACCTGAAATCACTGCCTACCTGAAAACTCAATGCGGATGGAGCAAAGGCGTTCGCGCCGTGCTCGCAAAATATGACCTTCCTTACGAAGAAAGGGATATCATTCAAAACCCCGACTTCCGGTTTGAAATGGAACAACTCAGCGGCCAATCCCTTTCTCCCTGCGTGGTGATCAATGGGGCCATGCTCCCTGACATCAGCGGCGAGGAAGTCGAGCAATACCTTCTCTCAAACAGCCTGGTCCTCAACTCCGATGCTCCTGTGGACGTGCCCCTCAATGCTCCCTGTTCCGATGAGGAACACGCCGCCATGGTGCGGGTGCAGGTTTGATCTCCATCCGCTGAATTCTTTGCGCTTGCCGGTTACCCGCTCGGGTCACAACCCCTGACCAAAATCCACCCACCGACCATGGCCATCCAAAAGCGTGTTCTCTGTGTTGTGGGGGATGGTTTTGAGGAAATCGAGACCGTGACCCCGATCGACATTCTTCGGCGGGCCGGAGTCGATGTTGTCATAGCCTCGGCAACGGGTGGCTTTTTATTGGAGGGACGCTCTGGAATCCACATCCAAGCCAACGAAGTGCTGGCCAACCAGAGCGCCTTCGAGTTTGACATGCTGCTACTGCCCGGCGGTCCCGGCGTTGCGGCGCTCAGAACCGATGGGCGGGCCGCCCGCCTGGCAAAAGAATTTTTTGATCAGGGCAAGTTCGTGGCAGCCATTTGTGCCGCGCCCCTCCTCCTGCTCGATGCCGGGATCTTGGAGGGCACAAGGCATACGTGTCACTCGTCCGCAACCGCCGAACTTCCCGAAGCCCAAATCACCGAGCGGGTCGTCGAGGACGGTCGGGTGATCACATCCCGTGGCGCGGGCACCTCCCTGGAGTTCGCCTTCACGCTTGTGCGGCGCCTGATTGGCCCGGAAAAATCCGGGGAGATTGCAAATGCCATCATGGTCTGATGGACGTCAAAAACCTGAGCAAAGAGATTTGGACATCCGTGGCGGCCACGTATTCCCTTTGCCGATGAATCGTGGTTGGCAAACGTGGGGGATGGTTCTGGGATGGGGGGCCTATGCGGGCTGGGCATCCGTTTTGTTTGTGCTGTCCTCCCAACCTCCGCAGGATCTCGTGGGCATGACATTTCCCCACGCCGACAAGGTTTTGCATTTTGTTTATTTTGGCATCGGAGGTTTTCTTTTTATGGCGGCGCTTTCGTGCAGCAGCCAAATGTCGGCTCGATTGCGAATTCTTTGGGCCACTTTCGTAGCTGTAGCGATGGGATTCCTTGATGAATGGCACCAAATGTTTACACCTGGAAGGCATGGGGGAGATTTTTATGACTTTGCTGCGGACGTGGCAGGCGGCTTGGCCGGACTCACATCCGCATTCTTGATTTATGAGTGGATCAAAAGACGCTTCACCCCCATCCCGCATTCAGCAGCTCCGTCAGGAGATTGAGGAACACAACCGCCTTTATTATCAAAAGGCGGAACCCCGAATCACCGATCAAGAGTTTGATGCACTCCTGCGCGAGCTCGTGGAGTTGGAGAACCTCCACCCGGAGTTGGCCACGGAGGATTCCCCCACCCGTCATGTGGGAGGCCAACCGCTGGAGCAATTTCTGCCAGCCCCCCACCTGGTGAGGATGCAGAGTTTGGATAACACGTATTCGGAGGCGGAACTCACGGATTTTGTGAATCGGGTGGCGAAGCTCCTTCCGAACGAGGAATTTGTTTTGACGGTTGAGCCCAAAGTGGATGGGGTGGCGATCAGCCTTCTCTACGAAAATGGCCGTTTGGTTCGTGCCGCGACGCGGGGTGATGGCGTCACCGGGGATGATGTGACAGAAAACATCAAGACGATTTCTTCCATCCCTCAACTCGCTCGAAGTCTTCCTTCAGGACGCCTCGAAATTCGTGGAGAAATCTACCTGCCCAAAGCCCGCTTCGCGGAAATCAATGAAGAGCGTGACGAGGCCGGGTTGCCGGCTTTTGCCAATCCCCGGAATGCGGCGGCAGGCTCCCTGAAACAACTCGATAGCAAAATTGTCGCCACGCGGGGCTTGCGGGGACTGTTTTATGGGTTTGGAGCATTTCCCGCTGAAGAGATCACAACCGGCTCGGACTACATCCAAATGTTGTCCAAAGCCGGGTTTCCGACCCCCGACAATTTTTGGAAAACGGGCAACATCGCAGAAGCCCTGGAAGCCATTCATGCCTTGGGCGAAATTCGTCATGATTTTCCCTACGAAACAGACGGGGCCGTGTTGAAGGTGGATTTGCTCCGTCAGCGCGAACAACTCGGCTCGACGTCCAAGGCTCCCCGCTGGGCGATTGCTTACAAATACCAACCGGAGCGCGAGGCCACGCGGCTTTTGGATATCACCATCCAAGTGGGAAGGACGGGCGTCCTGACCCCCGTGGCGGAGTTGGAACCGGTTGTGGTGAGCGGGAGCAAGGTCAGCCGTGCCACGCTCCACAATGAAGAAGAAGTCCACCGCAAGGACATTCGTATCGGAGATCGTGTCGTCATAGAAAAAGCCGGCGAAGTGATCCCTGCCGTGGTGGCTGTGCTCACGAATGAGCGCACTGGCGAGGAGCGGCCCTTTGTGATGGTGAAGCAGTGTCCCTCCTGTGGGGGTAGCGTCACCAAGGAGGAAGATCAAGTCGCCCACCGCTGCACCAAACGTTCCTGTCCCGCCCAACTCTTGCGCCGGTTCGAACACTTTGCCGCACGTGGTGCCATGGATATCGAAGGCCTCGGCGAAAGCATGGTGGCCCAGTTGGTCTCCAGCGGTCTCGTTCAAGACATTCCCGGCATCTACCAACTCACGTCACCCAGCCTTCTGTCCCTTGAGAGGGTCGGAGAAAAAAGTGCCGCAAATTTGGTGGCCGCCATCGAAGGCAGCAAACAACGAATTTTCTGGCGGTTGCTCTTCGGCCTGGGAATTCTTCATGTGGGAGCTGTCGCCGCGCGCAAGCTGGCAGCCCATTTCGGTTCCCTGGACCGGCTCACTACCGCCACCGAGGAAGAACTTCAATCCGTGGATGATGTCGGGGAAATCATGGCCAAATCCATCCGCCAGTGGTTTCAAAATCCCAGGGTCCTCGAATTGCTCGACCAACTGCGGGTTGCCGGGCTCAACACGACCGAAACCGATTCCGCCACCTCGTCCGGGGAGGGTCCCCTCAAAGGCACCACATGGGTCATCACCGGCACCCTCAGCATGCCCCGCGAGGAAGCCGCGGCGCTCATCCGCGCCGCCGGAGGGGTTGTCACCTCCAGCGTGAGCAAAAAAACCACCTACCTCCTTGCCGGTGAATCCGCAGGAAGCAAAGTGGACAAAGCCGCCAGCCTCGGGGTTCAAATCATTGATGAGACGGCTCTTCAGACGATGATGACGGCGAATGCCTGACAGGGAGCATGGTCGCTCGACCATGTGGTATTGGATGCGCGCTGTCGATGAAACGTGCAACAGGCGCATGCACCGTTCCCCCTGACTCACCCATTTTAATCACTCCCAATGGTGGGTGTCTTCTATTCGGAACGGCGACCTTGTCACGCCGGCTTGTCACGCCGTATTCCAGAGAAGGCGGAAGGCTTTGCAAAGGAGGATTCATTGCCGGCCCAAAATAGTGCCGTGCAATGCGCGGCTCACAAAAGGCCGGCGACTGAAGATCGCCGTTCCGGTAAATTCATCCCAAGAATTACCGGCGCCTCGAATCCCTGTCTCCCTTGGAAGCCGTCAGAGTTTGGTTGGAGGGTGACTTCAAATTTGGGGAGGACCAGGCACTGATCTCAGCCATCAGAGGAGACGCCTCCGTTCGCCTTCCAGACGAGCGAATTATTCTCCCGAAAGGCGGCGGAGCTCGGCTTTGTAGTCCTCGCGGGGCAGATCATCCACATAACCGCGCCGTCGAAGTTCCAGCGCCGGGGCGATAATTTCTTTTCGTATGTCAATGGGATGTCCAAATATGTCCTGCCACATCACCTCGGTATTTGTGG
>JBBECL010000230.1:0-19702 GCA_040881805.1 Terrimicrobiaceae bacterium
GTGATGGCGGCAGAGTCCCTGGCTGCGACGAGGGCACTCGTGCTTTCCGGATCGTTGGCGACGGCCACCACGGCACGCCAGGACTGCTCCTTCAATTGAGCGCCAGCCAGCCAGAGTTCGTAGCCCCGCACCGTTTTTTCCACCACGGACGAGGCATTCATCAGGAGGCTGAGGGATTCCTCATCCGGCGAAGCCTGCTGGCGCATGGCGTTCAGTTCTTCCGAGATTTTTGCCAGGTTCTCGCGGGCCGTGTTGAGATCCGACTCCACGGTTTGCAGGGTTTTGGTGGCAGCCTCGAGGCCTGCCTGCGCGCGGGACTTTGAGAAGAGGGTATCCAATCCGCTGGCGGCGTTGGCCGCCTTCACATTTCCCAAAGTGAGCTCCAGACGCTCCAGCTCGAGTTGGTCGGCATAGAGGCGCCAGGAAACAGCAAAGACAGATGAGGACGCAGCAAGAGAGCGGGCCTCCGCCAGGCGCACCAACAGGGCCGAACGGGGCTTGGAAGTCGCCGGAGCGCTGTCAAATTCCTCATTCAATCGCCGGAGCTCACGAGAGGCTTCGTTCAAAACAGTTTTCTGCCGACCGAGGAAGGACTCCCCCAAACCCATCTGCGTTTCCAAAGAGGCAAGATCGCGCCCGAGAGTGACCGCCTGAGCCGTGAGTTCATCGACGCCTTTGTCATCCAAAGGGGGAGTTGGTGGTGGAGCCGCCTTGACCGCTTCCAAGGCCTTGCGATTTTCGATCACTGCGGTCAGCGCATCGATCCCGGCTCCATAGGACCTCACCGTGGCCTCAAGATCGGATTTCAGATCCTCAGCCCGGGACGCCGGAAGGTCGGCTGCTTCGAGTTGCCTGGCAAACGTGCCGGCATCAAATTCCTTCTGGGCTTTCTGCGCCACCGCCAGTTGGTCCCTGGCCCACGGCAGTTGTTCCTCCGCATCCACTTCCCTCTCAACAACTGCGCCCGAACCGCCCACAGCTTTGAAAAGCGCCTGCAAATCCTGCGCGGGTGCTCTCCCAAAACCCCAAAGACCCAGAACTGAAACGATGACCAAAATTCTCATCATCATTGGAAATAAACGATTCGTTTGGCGGCAGCTAGGAATTAAAATTCTGCTGATTGTCTGAACAACTTGCAGATTCACAAAAGTCGGGCGAAAGATAGGACGCCCGTTAACCATGCGATTCCTAATTTTCCTATTTGTCACCACTCTGACGGCACCCCTTGGTGCCATGAACTTTTCCACGCTTGAGAAGCTGCCAATCCAAGAAGGGGGGCGAAAAAAACCCTTCCTTGTTTTTGCCGAGGAATCAACCTTGGGCCTTTCCGGAAAAACTTCGGTGCCCCTTGACGGCCAAAAACGTGAGGCTCTCGCTTTTGTGACCGGGCTTTGGTTGGCTCCCGAGGGCCATCAAAAATTGCCGGTCATTTTGGTCAACAACCGTCCCTTGAAAGAAGCGTGCGGGCTGGATTTGCAGCGCAAACTTTTTTCTTATGAAGAGTTGGTGGCCAATCCCGAGTTGCGCAACAAACTCGCCGAGGCAGCCATGTTGCGTGCGCGTCCCGGAAACCATCGTCTCTCGGGGTTGCCAAAAGAGGCGGCGGATGTGGGCATGCGATTGGCCGAGATCGAAGACCTGGCCAGCGGGGAAGCCTTCCGGCTGGTCCCTCATCCCACGCTCGAGGATGGCCCATGGTCGGTGCTCCCGGAAAATCTGTTGAGCCCTTTACGGAAGGCCTATGTGAACAATGACCAAGCGGCATTTGACGCCGCCGTGGAGAGCCTCATCACGACCCTGGCGTCCCAGCAGCCCGCGTTCCAACCTCCCTCCTGGAAAATCGAATTGGAGACCCTCTATCAAAAATCCCATCCTATTCGTTGGGCTTGGATTTTGTATCTAGCGGCTGGCGTGGTGCTCATGATGGCCGGAAAAACTCAGGCGGGTTATGCTGCGGGTTGGTTTCTGGCGGGTGCGGGCTTTCTCATGCAGGTTGCCGGGTTCATGGCCCGCGTGGTCATCGCGGGACGTCCCCCCGTGACCAACATGTATGAATCGGTGATCTGGGTGGCCTTTGGGACCGTGCTTTTTGCGCTGGTTTTTGAGGCCATGAACCGGACGCGGATATTTCTGCTGGCGGCCGTGCCCGTCGCGGTAGTGTCCCTCATTCTTGCCGACACCCAACCGACGGCCATCAGCCGGGCCATCACACCGCTGGTGCCGGTTCTGCGCGACAACTTTTGGCTCACGACCCATGTGTTGACCATCACCCTCAGTTATGGAGCTTTCGCTTTGGCGCTTGGGCTCGGGCACATCGCGCTCGGCACCGTGATCAAGGGTGGAAAGCCTTCGCCCGCACTTTACAACTACCTTTATCGGGTTCTCCAGGTCGGTATTTTGCTTTTGGCAGTGGGCACCATTTTGGGGGGTGTCTGGGCCAACTACTCTTGGGGACGTTTCTGGGATTGGGATCCCAAAGAAGTCTGGGCCCTGATCACCCTGTTGGCTTATTTGTTCGTTTTGCACGGACGGATTGCGGGCAAATGGGGAGGATTTGGAATGTCCGTCGGGGCGATTCTTTGTTTCCAGAGTGTCATCATGGCGTGGTATGGCGTGAACTTTGTCCTTGGCGTGGGACTTCACAGCTACGGCTTCGGCAGTGGAGGTTTCGGGTATGCCCTGACGTTCGTGTTTGTGGAATTGGCCTTTGTGGCCGTGGCCGTGATGCGGCGTCCGCGATCCGGAAATCCTCAGTCCCCGACCACCACCGGGGTTCCCAGTTTGACGCGGTCGTAAAACATCTTGGCAATATCCTCGGGGAGCCGGATGCAACCATGGGACGCCGGGTAACCGGGTAGCTTCCCAGTATGCATTCCCACGCCCTGCCAATTCATCCGCATAAACCATTTCATCGGAGCGCCGCGGTAAACGGTGCCGCTCGGAGCCGAGTCAATTTTTGTGCTCACGCCGCCGCGAACCACCGCACCAGTCTTGCGACTTACGAAATCTCCATAGATGCTGGACCGGTGATCGGCGCTTTTTTCCAGAATCGTAAAACTCCCCTTGGGGGTCATCCCCGCCCGTTTCCCGGACGAGATCGGGGAATCGATGGCCGTCTCTTCTCCCACGGTCAGATACGCCCTTTGCTTTTCCAGCGAAACATAGACGGAAACATTCTCGGGAGTGGCGCGCTCCAAAACCCGGGGAATCACCTTGGGGGGCGCTTGTTTCGAAATCAATTCCCCGGCTTTTTTCTGAGCCTTTTTGGGTTTCAGAGTCGGTGCCTCGCGGGACTGGGCCAGAGCGGGAGATGGCAACAGCCCGATGACAAGGATTCCCACAACGATCCTGAGGAAAATCGAAAAAGCGCATTGTGCGTGACCAATCATGACCCCCATGGAATTAACGGCTCTCCCTCCGAATCGCAACGACTTTCCTTGCGGTGGGTGATGGCAGGGTTTTTTTTATTCTGCCTGATCGGGTCGGTGGAACACGGAATGGCGCAGCGTCCGGTTCCGACGAGTCCCCCCCCGATGGCCGAGCCAGCCGAGGTGCGGGTTTATCGGGGCCAGCAGGTGGAGATCGCCTTGCGGGCTGGGGGGCGGGTGCCGGGTCCTTTGCGGTATTTGATCCGTTCCCAACCCTCCCGGGGATCGCTCGGGGAACCCAAAGTCATGGATAAGAACACGGCCACCATCACTTACACCCACGATCCCAAGTCACCCGCAGGAGCGGATTCTTTTCGTTTTGCCGTCCAAGCCGTGGATTCGCCAGTCTCCGCCCCGGCGGAAATTCTCATCTCCGTGCAGGATCCCCCCGCCAAGCTCCAGGGCCTTCCAAGCCTCGCGTTTGGAGAGGTTGCCGCAGGCAGCCACACACGCAAGGTGATCGAGGTGGCAAACACGGGTGGGACCAGCACCACGGTCATCCCCACGGTGAACCCGCCATGGGAGTTGGAGGATCCCGTCAAGCAAATCGTGGCACCCGGGGCCACCCAAAGATGGACGCTGGTCTTTTCTCCAACCACCTCAGGCAGTTATTCCGGGGAATTTCGTGTGCCGGGAACTCCCCCATTGGTCACAACGCTCTCCGGGCAGGCCGTGGAGCTGTTTTCAGTCTCTCCGGATGGTCCTCTCGCCTTGCAAAACTCCACACGCCGCAAAGCCTCGGTTCTTGTCAAAAATCGTACCGGGGATCAATTGACGCTTCGCGTGGCAGCACCGAAAGGAATTCTTGCGAATTCCCTGGTTGAGATTCCGGCGAGAGGCGAGACCTCGCTCGAAGTGCAGACCGACCCGTCCGTGCTGGAGCGGGTCTCCGGCTCACTGGTTCTGGAGTTCCGGGATTTCAAGAAAGTGATTCCGGTCACAAGCGAACCAGCCCCTGCGATCCTCAGGGCGAAGCCTGCCGGGGGATTTCAGATATCACCTCACCCGTCCTCCCAACAACACTCCGAAAAACTGATCGTGGAAAACCATGGGGGATCTCCCGCGAGTCTGAAAGCCGAGCTTCCCGAGGGGCTCGTGATTTTTCCCGATCCGGCCTCGGTGATCATTGCTCCCGGCAAAGCCCAACTCTTTCGCGTTTCCATGGAAATGACCACGCTTTTAACCGATCAAGAACCCGTCATCGAGATCATGGCCGAGGGTGCCAATGCCCTGTCAATTCCTATAAAAATTCAAAAAGCGCCGATCATCGATGAACTGCCGGCCCCGCGGGCTCAAATACCGATGCCGACCAATGTTCTCCCTCCGATTCCCGGGCTGGAGGAACCACCCCCGGATGACATCAATGAGATTCCTGCCATTTCCGAAATCCGCATGATCAGCAAGCGGCCCGGCGTGGTTCAAGTGGCATGGACTCCCCCCTCTCCTCTGGCCAAATCTTTTGTCATCGAATACCGGACTTTGGAATACGTGAGCGATGAAGCCCCGCCGCTCTCCCGGTGGAGCAAGTTCCCTTATGTGCGATTTCAGGAATCTGATGATGAAGTGATTGCCACCTTGTCCCGTCTGCCTGCAGACAGTGCCTGGTTTATTCGGGCAGTCTCCCTTGACGCATCAGGAAAACGGTCCCTGCCCTCCGAGGCCGTGCGCATTGCCTCCCCTCCCCATCCTCCCCGCCCGTGGCTGGTCATCAGCTTTGTGGGGCTGGTTGTGGCGGGTCTAGCGAGTCTTGTGATTCGCAAACGTCTCCGAACTCACCAAGCCCGACAATCAGAGGAGGCGGCGAGAATCAGTCGACTGGAGGGGGAGTGACCGCCGCTTCCGCGGTTGGTATCACAAAGTTCGCAATGGCAGCGCCGGCGCGCGCCGAGTCCGGTCCTAGCCATGGGAGATGACCGGAACCTTCCACGCCCAAATAGGTGGCCCCTCGAATTTTGGCTGCCGCCGCCCGGGCGCCCTCAGCCGACTGCAGCGGGTCGGCACTGCCATGAACAATCAAGGTGGGCACCGAGATGTTTGCCAAAGGGAGGGGCGGGAGATTTTTGAGTTGAAGAATGTCATTGCGAAGACCGACCTCCCTCGCGGAAATCGGAACCATCGCAAGCAGAAACGCTTGAAAATCGGATGTCTGAGAAGGGTCTCCCAAAACAAAGCGGGCCAGATTTTGCGGCTGTGTTCCCGCATAGAAAAAGGAGATCGCCTCCGGCAACGAGAGGTCAGGGTGATTTTTTACCGCCCACCCCACCAGCGCCGAAGTCACATCTCCTCCCAGGGTGTTGAGAATTTTTTCCGGCAACGGGCGCTCCTCAACTTCGTGAGGTTGTTTGATCCGTTCATAGAGACCGGAAATCAGAACCAATTTTTCGGTGCGTGCGGGGTGCCGGGATGCAAACAATATGGCTGCGGGAGCCCCCTCTGCAAACCCGAGGACGGTGACCTGTTCCACCTTCAATTCATCCAACAAAGCGGCGAACGCATCGGCCTGCTGTTCCGGCAGAAGGGTTGAAGCCAAGGGTGTGCCCAAATAGCCGGGGCGTGAGGGCGCAATGATTTGAACTCCCTCCCAAGGCATCGCATCGGCAAGTGCAATGGCCTGGTCATATCCCCCCCCCGCGCCGTGCACGATCAGCACCGGTGGCCCCTCATCCCGCAAGACGTATTGCTGCGGCCCAACCTTGGTCTCGACCACCCCGGCTCCGTCTGCCAGCGCCGCGAGGGTATCCGCCTTCCAGGATTCCGCCCATGCAAGGAGCAAGCCGCAGAGCAACAACGCCACGACCACCAGCAAAAAAAGAATTTTCCAGAACCAAGCAACGACCGGCTTCATCGGAAAAAATGACTAACGTTTTTTCCTTCGCCCGAAGGTTGTGCCCTTGAGTCCGCGCACACCTTTGGCTCCCTTGAGCGCCTGCTCGACCGAGGCTTCGTCAAACATGGCCGTGTAGAGATAGTCAAAGTTATCCAACTTCAGACGGGGGACGCGTTGACCAATAAACCGTTCGATGGCTTTCACATGGGGATGCTCTTCGGCGACCATGATGGTGAACGCATCACCCACATTCTGCGCACGCCCCGTACGCCCGATCCGGTGAACATAGTCTTCCGGGTGTTGGGGCACATCAAAGTTGATCACGTGGGAAACTCCCGCGATGTCGATGCCACGGGCCGCGATATCCGTGGCCACCATCACCTCAAAGCGCCCGTTCTTGAACCCTTCAAGCGCTTCCACGCGCTCGGTTTGGGTGCGGTTGGAGTGCAGAACCGCCACCGAATGCTTCTGCGCCTTGAGCTGACGGGCAATACGATCGGCCCCATCTTTGGTACGCGAAAAAATCAGGACACTGTGAAAATCGGTTCGCTCCAACAACGCAAGAAGAAGGTCAAACTTCTGCTCATTGGCAACCGGATAAAACGCATGATTGACGGTTTCCGCCGGCGACCGCCGGGCACCAATCTCGATTTTTTCCGGATCCCGCAGGCACCACGATGACAGCCGCTCGATCTCTTCCGGAATGGTTGCCGAGAAAAACAGCGTCTGCCGTTCCTTGGGACACTGCTCGATAATGCGGCGGACATCGGGCAGGAATCCCATGTCCAGCATCCGATCCACCTCATCCAAAATGAGGTATTCCACCGTGCCGAGCTTGGCGTCGCCCTTTTCCATGTGATCCAACAACCGTCCGGGGGTGGCCACAATAATATCGCTTCCCCCATGCAGAGCATCTTTCTGATTCCCATAGCCCACCCCGCCATGCACCAAAGCGACACTGATATCCATGAACCGGGCAAAATCATGAAAGGCCGTCTCCACTTGCATCGCGAGCTCACGGGTTGGTTCCAGGACCAGACACCTGGTGCGATTTTGGGCCTTGCCAAGCAAAGTCAACACCGGGAGGGCAAAGGCGGCCGTCTTGCCAGTGCCCGTTTGCGCGGACGCGATGAGATCTTTGCCGGACAAAATGATGGGAAAGGCGCGGAGTTGGATGGGTGTTGGTTCCACATACCCCATTCGCTGGGCACCGTGGACAACATCCTCTGATAAATTCAAGTCTTGAAATGACATCCGCAGATCATTGCTGAATTTTCGCCAATGACAAAGACTTTTACTTTGGCAGGCTGCCAAGTGGCCAGAGCCCCAAGCATTCCAACTTCCACCCCACATTCGGCAAGGCAAACCCGCCTTCCCAGATAGCTGGCAACTGACGGGGTGACCCCATGACCGGTTTCCGCATGGCGAAGACCCCGGTAAATCCCAACACCCACCAACTTCGTGATGGCTTCTTTGGACACCCAATGACGCAAGAACGCCCGACTCATCTGCGAATCCGGGAGTTTGGAAAGAAATGCGTTTTCTGAAGGGGTGAAATATTTTTTGGCAAGTTCCAGGGCGGAGGTCCGGCGCTCGGGATGTTCGATATCGATGCCGACCTCGTCATGGGAAATCGCAACCGCTGTGGCCCCCGCGGAGTGCGACAAATTAAAGTGAGGCCCCCCTTCCAGGTAGGGTTTGCCAAAAGGTGCGCGGCGCAGTTTGAGGCTGGGCGCAGGAACCCCGCTGTAGTTGGCAAGGAGACGCAGGAGGACATTCTGCGATGCACGGTTTGCTGCAACCGCCGCGGCAGATGGTTGGCGAACTCCACGCGGCATGGATTCCTCGGCTTTGAACCAGACGTGGATTTCGCCTCGCTCGAGGGGGCAGGCATAGCGGCTTATGATGTCCGATAAAAGACTGTCCCTGGCGGGTTGGGCGCTTTGACAAGGGGTCATTTCGCGCTCAGCCTCATGACGATCATTATGACACTTTTCCGGGTCGAATGAACACCCCAAACCGATGCTTGGCCTTCTGCCAACCGAGCCTCCCGGGGCCTCAGGTTTTTACTGCGCGATAATTTTCCTTGCATTGCTGCGATTTCAATATCTTAGTTGTCCCCCTTATGCCTATAGAAAACCTTAACGCAGCCAGTCTGCAAAAACTAATGAAAAAACTTGAACGCCGCGATGCGCTCGCTGCCGAGATCCAGGCGATCTAGGCCGACATTACGGAGTTTTTTGGCAAAACGCCAAGTGCCGCCGCTCCCAAAGCGACCAAGGCCAAACGCCGCGGCAGCAAGCGGACCAGCAAAGCCGCCGCCGCGCCAAAAGCCGCTGCACCAAAAGCCGCTGCACCAAAAGCCGCCGCACCAAAAGCCGCTGCTCCAAAAGCCGCTGCGCAAAAAGCCGCTGCGCCAAAAGCCGCCAAAGGCCGCAAAAACGGTCGTCGCGGGGCTTTGAAAGCCAAAATCATGGCGGCCTTGAATGAAGCGGGTGCTTCCGGGGTTGCGGTTCGCGATCTTGCCAAAAAGTTCAAGATCAAGCCACAAAACATCCATGTCTGGTTTAGCAGCACAGGAAGAAAGATTGCGGAAATCGAGCGTCTCGGCGAAGGCCGCTACCGCATTTCCTGATCAATCAAGACCTGATAACTCTCAACCAAAAACCTCCGGCGGAAAAATCTGCCGGAGGTTTTTTTGTGGTTAATTCAGGGCTGCGTGCCGGCTTCCATAATGAAGGATGCCCTCCGCCACTCCGTCGGCATACCGTTGCAAGGCCACGTGGCCACCGGCTGCCCGAACGATCTTCTGGACCTCCGGAATCGCATTCGCCGGGCAAGCCAGCATTGCCGCATGCCGCAACGACAACATGGGCAAATCGTTGAGGTGATCACCGGCACAGAACACATGATCCTTGAGAATCCCTTCCAACCGGCACAACTCGGAGAGAGCCGTTCCTTTGTCATAGTCGGAATGACAAAACCGCAGATAGATCGTGTTTCTCTGAAAAGAAAAGTTGGGAACAGCCTTGGCCAACTCAAGAATCTGCATGGCGACACGCTCCATCTGCACCTCCGTGGACGTGATGAGTCCCACAGGCAGACTGTTTTCGTGGATGATTTGAGACCCTTCATGGGTCGCCACCAGTTTTTTGATTTCAAAGAGCAGATCCTGGCTTTGCTCAAAAAGCTCCATGTGGTGCTGTTCGCAAAGCTGGTTCCACTCCCCGTGACTTTCCCAGGCCCCGCTGGCGCACCGCCGAAAGACCTCCCGCTCATTCGTGAGCAAAAAGTCCGGTGGAGAGGGTGCTCCGAACCGCTCGATTCCCTCTTTTGCGTGGTGCATACCACGTCCCGTGTTGATCGCCCAGAGCCCTCCGCTTTTCCTGTATTCGGTGAGCACTTCCGCAAAACCACCACTGCACGTGCCATCAGAAGAAAACCCCACCAGGGTGCCGTCAAAGTCCGTGCTGAGAAGGTGCAAATGATTCATGAGGCGCAAAAATGACACAGGAAACTCCGACCGGCAACCCTCTGGAATTTTGGGTATTGAGGCGCGGGCCGGTTCTGCCTAAAGTAACGGAACACTTTTTGACCCCATGAAATCTGCTTACGAACTTGCCATGAGCCGCCTTGAAAAAGAAAAACCTATCGCCAAGGTGAGCGAAAAAACCAAGGCCCTCCTGGCTGAGATTGATTCGGAAATCGACGCGAAGGTTGCGGAAAAGAAGATCTTTCTGGAGGGGGAAATTGCAAAATCTCCCGGAGATCCCGAGACGGCCGGCGAACTCAAGCGGCAGCTGGCCCTGGAAATTTCGAGGCTTGAAGAAAAGCGGGGTGAGAAGAAAGACAAGATTCGCCGGGATACGGAAGCCTGACATTTTGATCAACCCCCCCCCTCCTCGCCTTGCCTGTGATGGCAAACAATCTTCCATGTTTTTGGAGTGGCGAAATGTTCCCATTCAAGGATAGTATATTTTCCCTTTACGTTATGAAGAGTCCCCTGAAATACCTACTCCCTCTCCTCGCGAGCCTCGTTTTGTCTGTTCCCATGGTCAAAGCGCAATCGCCCGGTGCGGCCGAAGCAAACAATGCCGCTTACACCCTCTTTTCGGCTGGAAACTATGCGGAGGCGGCCAAAGCCTACGAACAGCTCCTCAAAGATTACCCCACAGACCTTGTTGTCGGCATCGGGCAGATCCAATTGGCATTCAGCTATTATTTTCTGGGGCGTTTTGATGAAGCCCAGGCCATCCTCGCCAAGGCGACATCAGGACCTCCCCTGCCTCCAGAACTTCAGCAGGTGGCCGACGGTCTGCTGCCCCAGATTCTCTCCGCCAAGGCGTCGGCGATGGCCGCAGCGGATGCGCAACGCAAAACCACGTTCGAGCAGGCGATTGCCAAGTTCACCGAGTTTATCAGCAAGTATCCAGCCGCTCCAGACCTCGAAAGTGTGATCTATAGCCGGGCGATCGCAAACTATCAGATTGAGAAATACGAGGACGTTGTCAAAGACGCCGAGCTCAACATCCAAAAATTTCCGGAATCCCCGACTCTTCCGCAAACAAAAAACCTGCTGGCCATTGCCCTGGCGACGCAAGGGAGTCTGGAACTTGGCAAGGGCGGCGACAAAGCCAAAGCCTTCACCTTTTACCAACGGGCGGCGGATCTCCTGCGAGAGATCATCAAAAACCGCCGGGACATCGCTCTTTACAATGAGGCCAACTTCCAACTCGCGGAGATCCTCTTCAATCAGGCAGGTTTTAGCGAGGAAGCTGAACGCCCACCGCTTTTCCAAGAGGCCCTCGCCGCTTATCGCGCCATTGCCCCCAAAGAGGAAATTGTCGCCCTTCAGCAGGATCGGGTCGCAGCGTTCCCGGATCGCCGCCGCGAAGCGCTTCAACAACGAAATCAAGCTCTTCTCAAACAGTTGGAACGTGAAAACCTCCGCGAACTCACCAAGCTCGAAGAACTCAAAAACAAGCCGGACCAAGTGGCCAGCGCCTTGCTCAAAATGGGCGAAATTTTTTATCAGCAGGGCAACATCAATGCCGCCAGAACGCTGCTCCGCCATGTCACCCCACACTTGAAATCCGATGAAGAAAAGAAGCGGGAGCTCTACTTTCGGACGATGACCTATGGGTTGCAGGGCAACTCCGACTTCGCACTCGCCGGTTACAACGAGTTCCAATCCAACTTCAAGGGTGATCCGCTTGCCGACAACCTGCCCGTCACCATGGGAACGATGCTGCTCGGCCAAAACAAACCGGAAGATGCCATTCGTTATTTTGACGAGTCATTGACCGTCTATCCCGACGGCCGGTTCACAGGGCTTTCCGTCGTCAGCAAAGCCGCGGCCGAGGCCCGCCTGGGTCAATATGACGGGGCAGCAAAAACCTTCCAGGACTTCCTGGCGAAAAATCCTCCGCCCGAGGTGGGTGTGATTGCCCAAGCGGGACTGGCCAATATTTACAAAGACACCAGCAAGTGGGATGAGGCCATTGCCGCCTACAAACTGGTCAGGGAAAAATACCCGGAGACCTCCCAAGCGGTGGAAGCCGAGTATTGGATTGGTATTGCCACCCAGCAAAAAGGCGAAAACGCCGCCGCGATTCCGTTGCTGGAGGCCTTCTCAAAAACCCACCCCGAGCATCCTTTGGCGGCGCTGGCTCTTTACGCCAAGGGGGGAGCCCAACTGGCCACCAATGACAAGCCCGGCGGCATCGCAAGCCTTGCGGAAGTCGCCGCGAAGTATCCCGACAGCCAACCCGCACCCTACACCTACTTCATGCGCGCGCAACTGTCCGGCCAGGAGGGGGATTCCAACCAAGTGATCACTCTCATGCGGGAGTTCATCGAGAAATACCCGAAAGATGACAAAGTGTTCTTCGCTTTTGATTCCGTGGCACAAACCCTCCTCGCCACGGGCAAGCCCGAAGAGGCCCTGGCAGCTTACCGGGACTTTGCCCAAAATTATGAGGAATCCCCACAAGCCGCCGATGCCCTACAAAAGGCGGCTGATTTGCAACGAGCCGCGGGAGAGGGGCTTGGCCGCTATGGGGCCCTGAATGAAGCAGAGCGTGCCAAGTGGAAAACAAACGTCGAGGCCTCGATTGCGACTTCGGAAGAATTACTGCAGAAATACCCGGACAGTCCCTCCGTGGCCCTCGCCCTCCGGACGTTGTTACAAACCCAGCGTCTCCTGGCCGGGGCGGAGCTCAAGTCTCCTGCGGACATTGAAACCTATTTCCAAGGACTCGCGGAGTCGGCGGCTTCCCCACAAGCCAAAAGCAAGGTTCTTTTTGCCCTGGCTGATTATGTGGAGGAAAGCGATTCCGGCAAAGCTCTGGAGATCCGGATGACCGCGTTTGATCCCCAGGTGGTTTATGCCCCCGCAGATCTTGACGCGTATGGCACACAACTCCTCGCCCAAAAGAAAACGGAGGAGGCCCTGGTGCTGTTTCAAAAACTCGAAGCCGATTATCCAATCCCGGCCGGAACCTCGCCAACGCAGGCCACCCCTCTCATCCAGGAAGCCCAGGCCATTGCCCTTTTTGGCCGCGGGCGTCTTGCCCAGGAGGCGGGGCAGACCGCCGAGGCAGGGAAACTCTTCGAGCAGCTCAAGAGCCTCTACCCCTGGTCACCCAAAGTCTTGGAAGCCAACTTCGGGATCGCACAATCCAACAAGGAAAGCGGTCAACTCGACGAGGCCATCACGTTGCTGACAGCCATCATCCGCGCCCCGAATGCGACCGCAGAACTCCGCGCCAACAGCATGCTCCTCTTCGGGGCCATCATGCTCGAAAAACGCAAGCTCACCACGGATCCCAAACAGAAGGAAGAATTTCTGGGCGGAGCCATCGATAACTACATCAAGATCGCCCAGTTCTATGGTGGGGTTCCCAAAGCGGCTGCCGAAGGGCTTTGGGTGGGAGCCCAACTCATCGAGGAGCAGGCCAACGCCTCCACGGATTCTCGCTTCAAATCCCAGCAACTCAATCGGGCAAAAACGTTCTACCAGCAGCTGGCCACAGAATACCCGAACAGCGAATTCGCGCCGAAAGCCAAGGAGCGACTGACCGCCTTGGGAACTTGAGCGCTTATTTTTTGAGAAGATCCCGGATTTCTTCGAGCAGCACTTCCGAGCGCGGGGCCGCCGCCTCGGGTTTGGGCGCTTCGCGGTGAAGCTTGTTGATCACTTTGACCAAAGCAAACACGCAGGCGGCCACGATCAGAAACTCGATCAACGTGTTGAGGAAGGCCCCGTAGGCAATGACTGGTGCCCCGGCTTCCTTCGCGAGGGCCAGCGTGGCATAGGGTTCTGCGTTGAGGGCCACAAACAGGTTATTGAAATTGACGTTGGACAGCAACATGCCAATGGGTGGCATGATCACATCGCTCACAAGGGAACTCACAATTTTTCCGAAGGCGGCGCCAATGATCACGCCCACGGCAAGGTCGATCACATTGCCACGAGAGATAAATGTCCGGAATTCCTCAAAGATTTTCATCCGCCAAAAATGCGGGAAATCGCCTTGGTGTCAACGCTATTCCTTCGGCGTGAGCAAAAGAAAATTTCGGACGACTCCGAATTCCGGAATGGAAACGCCTGCAAAACCAGCCCAGAGCGCCGTGGAACTTCCCCCATCCAAATTGAGGGCCGATTTGGCTTTGTCATCACCAAACAGAGGGGCCATGGCCAGCAAGTCCGCGGTGTCGGCGAGGGTGAGAGCCGAGGTGGCAACCAAGGCCCAATTCCCCCGGCCATCGGTGGCAATCAGGCTTCTTCTGGCGCGCTTGATGGTGTCCAGGCCGCCGATGGGCCGCCCGTCTTCCACCAACCAGGGACCGGCTTGGATGGCCTGCTGGACATCTTTGCCCATACGAAAAGAGCCGGCGCGCACCAACCCCATCCGTCCGTTGGTGACATGAAAAATTCCACTCAAGAGGTTCGCGCGTTCTTGTTGGTGGACCACCTGGCCGTCTTCAACCACCAGCCCCAAGGGACGCCCGTCTGCATGGAAGTAGCTGGCATTGATGCCGGCAAGCGCCCCCGCATCCCTGGCCACCCCGGCCAGTCGAAGCCCTTGGTCCAAGGGGCTGTCCGCCACAACAAGCCGGTGACGTTCACTGTCAAACACGACGGCCGTGAGTTTGGACGTCACATCGCCCCGATGAAATGCAAGCTCGACAGCCGGGACACCATCCGGGGATTCCCCCAAAACACGACGGGTTCCAACCTGCCAGTCGCTGGCAAAGACAGTAAAATTAAAAAAAAGAAGAAGGACAGCAGCGCGCATGGCGGCTTCCTTCTTCGCAAACAGATCCACTGACGTCGAGCCCTTACGGCAGACTCACCGCCGGACCGAAGTCCGGCGGCAAGCCGCCAAAGGTTATCTGTTTGATGTCAGTCGGCTGCGTATTTCACGCTGCAGCCATAGGGTTTGGTTGCGGAAACGGTCACGGGCTTGCCATCGGCAATTTCTTTGAGCGCCACGGTGACATGATTGACAGCTCCCTCAATGTCCGCGGAACTGGCAGAGGGTTTGTCATCAATGGCACCTTTGTAAACCAAAAGCCCCTCGGGATTGATGATAAAAATCTCGGGCGTTGTTCTGGCGTCATAGGCTTTTCCGACGGTCCCATCTTCATCCAGCAAGTAGGCGGTGGCTTTGGATTCGACGTCCTTGGATTTGGCCGCCGCATCCTCCGCGGACATATGACCCTGCTTGCCGGGTGCCGAAGAACAAATCGAGAGCCAGACCGCGCCGTCCGCAACGGCCTCCGCCTGAATTTTTTGCATGTTGCCGGGTTCGTAGTGCTTTTTGACAAACGGACATCCGTGGTTCACCCACTCAAGAACCACCAGCTTGCCCTTGAAGTCGGCAAGGCTGTGTTCTTTGCCCGAGGTGTCCTTCAGGGTGAAGGCCGGAGCAGGTTTTCCAATTTCAGGACTCGCCACGGCAACAGAGGCCATGGCGACAGACAGGGTGAGGATGGCGAGTTTTTTCATGCAGCCATCAACATATCCACTCTTCCCGCTTGCGCAACCGGCAGACGGGATTTTTTGACGGCAGTCAGCGTATCTACGCTCCCCTCACCTGCAAAAGCTCGGCGGCGATGCTGATGGCAATTTCCTCGGGAGTGTCCTTGCCAAGGGGAAGGCCGATCGGACACCGGAACGCCGCCTCATCGGCGACCCCCGCCTCCCGGAGCTCCTTTCGAAGCACGGCCGCTTTGGATTGGCTGCCAATGACACCAAGATAGGGAAAGTTCCGATCAAGAAGACAACGCTCCAAAATCGGTTTGTCGGTGCGGTGTCCCCGGGTCATCACCACCACATAGGACCCCTCGGGCAAATCGCCCACGGCATTTTCCAAGGGCGAAGACCGGTGTGTTTCGATGTTTAGCGATGATGGCACCAGGGCCAGAAATTCCGGGCGGTCGTCATAGACGGAGACGCGACAATCCAGCGCACTGAGCACCCGGCACAAGGCTTGGGAGACATGACCCGCTCCAAAAATCACGACTTGCCATGTGTGCTGATGAAACACCTCAAAAAGGAAGCCGACAACACCACCGCATGTCATTCCGATATCTTTTTGCAAATTCCACTCCACGAGATGGCAGGGCTGAGACCCGGGATCTTTCATGAGATCTCCCGCAAACCGAATGGCAGCGGCCTCGACTCTTCCTCCCCCCACCGTCCCAAGAAACGCTCCTGCACGAGTGACAAGCAACTTGGCTCCGACTTCCTGCGGGACGCTGCCGCGCGCACTCGCCAAGGTCACGCACACAAACGATGTTCCCGCGCGCGCCAGATCGGCCACCGCACGGGCAATGTCCACGGAGTTTTTCACGGGTCCCATCCAACCAAGTTTTGGAGCCATCTGCCACCGAGAACTTTCGCTCCCGGAAACTCCCCATTGAAATTCAAGGGCCTTGGGCGATGATCGAAACATGTTACCCGGCGAATCCGAACAGGTTGGTCAACTTTCCACGCAGACAGCGCCTCACCGCCCCGGCGGCAGGCCTGCGCTCCGGATGCGGTGGGAGAAGTTGCTTTTTCTGCACTGGGCCTGGGAGGCCAAAGACCTGCAGGCCCGGCTGCCCAAGGGGCTGGAGGTGGAGGAATTTGAAGGTCATGCCTGGCTGGGAGTTGTCCCTTTTGTGATGAAAGGTGTTCACCCGATCGGCCTGTTTCAGATTCCTTGGTTGTCAAATTTTGAGGAATTGAACGTGCGCACGTATGTGAGATCGCAAGACGGGCAGTCGGGAGTTTGGTTTTTTTCGCTGGCCTGCAATCAACCCCTCGCTGTGGAAATCGCAAGGCGCGGGTTCCACTTGAATTATGTGCATGCCAAAATTTCCGCACGGGGAGATTCCCGCATGCGTTATGAGTGCCAACGCGAGGGCATGTCTCCCGGCGTCTTTGAATATCCCACATCACCAAACAAGCCGGCACCTGCCTCCCCGGGCACATTGGAGCACTTTTTGGTGGAACGTTATGTGCTTTTTTCAACGGATCGTTCAGGGAGACTTTATGCCGGTCACGTGGCGCACACGCCTTATCACATTGAATCCATAAAAATTCCACAGTGGTCGTTTCAAACAGCCGTGGCCGACGGCTTCCGGGACCCTCACACCCCGCCGGATCACGCGATGATTGCCCGCGATGTGGAGGTGCTGGCTTGGCCAATCAAGAAAGTCGCTCCATGAAGATTGGCCTGATTCGAAGGGGATTCTCCCACACCGGGGGCGCGGAAGCTTATTTGTTAAGACTGGCAGAGGGTTTGGCGACCGCGGGTCATGCCCCCGTTCTGGTGACCTCGGGCGATTGGCCTGCATCGGCGTGGTCCCACGGGGAAATGATCCGCCTCCCCGGTTCGACGCCCACGGAGTTCGCCAGGGCGTTTTTGGAAACAAAAAACCGTTTTGACGTCAGCCTGAGTTTGGAACGAACGCCCGGATGCGACGTGTTCCGGGCCGGGGATGGGGTTCATGCCGCATGGCTGAAGCGACGCGCCGCCTTCGAGCCGGCTTGGAAAGGATTTTTTCGGCGCTGGAATCCCAAACACGGAGCACTCACAATGTTGGAACGCCAGGTTTTTGAAAACTGCCGGTTGATCATCGCGAACTCGCGGATGGTCGCCAACGAAATCACAGAAGGATTCGGAGTATCGCCGGAAAGAATCCGCGTGATCCCGAACGGCATCGGGAAACCGCTGCCGATGATCGAAAAAACCGAGGCCCGAAAAGCCCTTGGCATGGACCCAAATATTTTTTGCGCGCTTTTTGTGGGCACCGGGTGGGATCGCAAGGGGTTGGCTTTGGCTGTCAAAGCGGTGGACTCCCTGCCCGGCGATTCGGTGCTTTTGGTGGCTGGCCGCGGCAACCCCATGGCCTTTCAAGGGCGATCCACCAAGTTTCTGGGTCCCACCAAAAACCTACCCGCCATTTTTGCGGCGGCGGATGTTTTTGTGCTGCCGACGTATTATGACCCGTTTTCGAATGCCTGCCTTGAGGCGCTGGCCGCGGGGCTGCCCGTCGTCACCACCTCGGCCAATGGCTGCTCCGGGATCTTGGTGGAAGGCAAACATGGAAACACGGTCACCCCCGGTCATGTGGAGGACCTCGCCACAGCGCTGCATTCCTGGAAATCGGCTCCTCGGGAACGCGTGGCTGCCGATTGTCGTCAGTTGGCAGCTGAATATTCTTTGGAAAGGAATACGGAAGCGACCATCAAGGTTTTGTTGGAAGTTGCTGCGTTATGAACCTGTCCGGCCCGTGCGAGGGTCAGGGGAAAGAACCCTGCTGAAAAGGGAGCCATCGATGACGCTTCTGCTTTTGAAATCAACTCAGAACTTCCACCCCAGATTGAGGCTGTCCGCTCCGCTCTCCGTGAACGGCGCGATGCCCACATACGTGTATTGAACCCCGGCGATAGGACCGAGGGTGAACTTCCCGATCTCCCAATCATATCCCAGATTCAACGCTGCGCTGAACTGCCCGCCATTCTGGGAACTGCGCGCCGTGCGATCAATTGTTGAAAATTCTATGGCGCGGCGGGCATTGTAGTTGTTGTAGCCACCGGCAACCACACCATCGGCATAAAATCCGCCCCGGGTGTAGGAGGCATATCCGCCGAACAGGGCCGAGTTGATTGACGTGCGACCGGCGCTGTTATAATCGGCATAGGCTCCCTGGTAGCCGCCGAAGACGCCCGTTGTTAACTTTGAATTCTGGATGTTGGATTTTGAATGGTCCCCGAATGTGTAGTCCGCGCCGAAGAGAACCCCTCCCCCGTCGAAGCGGTAGTTGGGCACTTGGCTCACGTTGGTGACTTTGGCAAAGATGCCATTGCCCTGCGCCCAGAGCGACCAGGCGGGGGATTTCCCATTTGAGATTTCAGATTTGAGATCCTTGGAATCCACCACCTTTTTGCCGTCCTTGTCATGGATCAGCGGCTCGGTGTCGATGCTGATGGCTTGAAAGCCCGCGGCTCCCAGGCGGATGCTGCTCATGCGTTGATTGAGCAACTGCGTTTGGGCAAAGGCTTGTTCGATGGAGATGTTGGCGAGGCTTTCGTGAAACGTTGGTGCGATCTGATCGAAGGCCGCCGGGTATTGGTCCCCGGCTTGGAGATCCAGCGCGATGGAGACGACCTCCCGGTCATTGCCACGAGCAGGAATATAAGAATCCAGCGCCTTGGCCACCCGCCGTTGATTCGGGGTCTCGGCGACCAGCGTGTAGCTTGTCGGAGCCACCAACAGGCTGCCTGTGCCGCTGTTGGTCAGGAAGCGTCCCCGGAAGCTCGCGGGGTTGGGCATCACGATCTCATCGAACTCGCCGCTGATGCTTCCCGCCTGCAAAAACGCGTATTGTTGCCCGTATTTCAGGCGCTTCCCGAGGCTGAGGACTTGAAGCGTGCCAGCAAGAGAAGCATTTCCGCTCACGAGCAACCGGTCAAAAGAACTCAGGCTGGCAATTTCGAGCTGGAAGGTTCCGCTGGAGGATTGGGAATAATTCCCATTGATGGTCAGCGTGCCCACCGAATTGCCGGGGGCCACCGTGCCGTTGTTAAAAACATTTCCATTGATGAGCCCGCTTCCCCCAAGAAGCGCATTTTGGAAAACCGTCAACCCTTGGGCCACCGAAAAGACCCTGTTCACAAAGAGGGCGCCGGCCTGGATGTTGGCGGCCCCGCCCACCCCGAAGTTGCTATTGACGATCAGAGCCCCGGCCCCGACTTTGTTAAAGTCGCCGGGAGTGAGGACATTGCCACCAAAAATTGTGGCCCGGCCGGAGCCCACCGTGAAGTTCCCACTGGTGACGGTCAGATTGTTAAAAACTTGCAGCGAACTGTCGCGAAGAAAAATCAGAGAATTGATGATATTGTTTTCCGAGGGTGTCCCTGTGGTGACCGGGCCACTCACGGTGAAATCAG
>JBBECL010000231.1:0-3022 GCA_040881805.1 Terrimicrobiaceae bacterium
GTCAAAGCCGGACGCGTGGAGTTAAAGCTCGATAAAAACGCCAATGTGGCCGTGCCGCTCGGAAAAGTTTCCTTCGGCGAGGACGCCTTGCTCGAAAACGGAACGGCCGTGATTCAAGCCGTGGTCCGGGCCCGCCCCGCGACTGCCAAAGGCAGCTTTATCGATGCCATCACCTTGAGCTCCATCATGAGCCCCGGTCTGGCCGTTGACGCCGCGCCCTTCCTCAAAAATTAATTGTCCCAGCGGAACACCAACACCTTTTAAAAGATCATGCGCCCAGAAAAAGCCACCATCGTCGCCGACGTTCAGGAACGCCTCAAAAACTCGCCATTTGCCATCATTGCGGATTTCTCCGGGATGCAGGTGAAACATTTCGAGGAACTTCGCAGCCGCCTGGACACCGCCAGCGCCAAAATCCAGGTTGTCAAAAACACCTTCATCAAACGGGCGGCCGAAGAGCTCGGACTCCCGAGCTTGAATGGATCCCTCTCCGGGCAGACGGCCCTCGTCACCGGAGAAAATGATATCTGTGCGGCTGCCAAAATCCTCAAAACTTTTGCCTCCGAGTTCGAGAAACCGACTCTCAAGGCCGGAATTCTTGACAATGCCCTTCTCACCGCAGACGAAGTGCGGGCGTTGGCGGATCTTCCTTCCAAGGAAGTTCTCCAAGCCACGCTTCTCGGTTTGTTCCTCGCTCCAGCCACACGGTTTGTGCGGGTGCTCAACGAACCGGGGGCCAGCCTGGCCCGCCTGCTCCAAGCCAAAGCCGAAAAAGACGGCGGCGCTTCCTAAAACCAATTTCGCGGGGTGTAAGAAGCCACATTTCGCGACGAACAAAACACAAACAGGTTCCTTGTCGGGATGCCGGCTGGTGTCCTCAAATGCCCTGAGGCTTCGGGGCGCGACAAAACCAAAAACACAAATACCATGGCAGATACATCCACACTCGTTGATCAACTCAGCGGGCTCACAGTCCTCGAGATCGCAGATCTCGTCAAACAACTCGAAGAAAAATGGGGCGTCAGTGCCGCAGCTCCCGTGGCCGTGGCCGCAGGACCCGCAGGCGGTGGGGCCGCAGCAGCTCCCGTTGAAGAAAAAACATCCTTTGATGTGATTCTCACCGAAGCCGGCGGCAACAAAATCGCCGTCATCAAAGAAGTCCGCGCTTGCGTGCAAGGCCTCGGCCTCGCCGAGGCCAAGGCGCTCGTCGAAAGTGCACCCAAACCTCTCAAGGAAGGTGTCACCAAAGAAGAAGCCGAGGAAATCAAGAAAAAGATCGAGGCCGCTGGCGCCAAAGTCGAAGTCAAATAATTTCCCTCCCGATACGGGACCCCGGAGCACCGTCGCCGCGCAAGCGACGGCGGGCACCGTGGGAGCCGGGGGTGTTTACCTCCTGCAGAACACTGATTCTCCAAAACCCAAGCCACTCGCTTGGGTTTTATTGTGTATCACCCACATGATTCTCGCTTTGCTATTTGCTCTCCCTTTTGGATAGCTTGCGGCTCTGATGAAGGACCATCATTCCGCTGAGCTCGAGGAGATCCGCCAAATCCAGGCAGACTTGCGGTGGAAGCTGAGTTCGGTGGATCGCCGGATCAAAGAGCTTGAGCAGAAGTTGGGGAGCCAAGAAGACCGGGACAAGCCCGCAGCAACGGCAGCACAAAACAAGCCGTCGGTCCTCGCACCCAGTCAACCGCTTGTTCCTCCTGAGTTGCCACCTCTCCCTCCGGAACAACCATGGAAGCTTCCCCCGGTGGAAAATGAGAAAGCTGTCAACGTCTCCGTCAAAAGGGAACCCGTGGTTTCGTCCAACCGACCCGCCGCCCCGGCTCCTCCTCCACTGCCGAAAGACTCGATGGAACTTCGCGTGGGCCGCGTTTGGCTGGTCCGGGCTGGGATCGTGATTTTGCTGACGGGCTTGGTGTTCCTTGGGAATTTTGCGTGGCAGGAATTTATCCTCAAGGTGGGAGCTGCCGGAAAGTTGGGGCTCCTGTATTTGGCGGGTGCGGCTCTGGGAAGTGTGGGGTGGTGGTGTCGGCGGAAAGGGGGCGGACTACAAGCTTACGGAAATGTTCTCAGCGGTGGCGGGATCGCCGTGTTGTATTATGCGACTTACGCCGCGCATTTTGTGGAGCCTCTGCGGGTGATTTCCAATCCCCTCCTCGGAGGTGCCCTGCTCCTGGCTGTGGCAGGGGCCATTTTGTGGCTGGCTGATCGAAAAAACATGCAGGCCGTGGCCACGATCACCACGGCGCTGGGATTTTACACGGCCGCGATCAATCCCATCGCCGGGTTTTCTCTTTTCAGCAATCTGGTCCTGAGTGCGGTGGCCATCCTTTTGCTTGTTCGCCGTCAGTGGGTTGTGGTGCCGTTTGTCAGTTTGATTGGCTGTTTTCTGGGATTTGCATTTTGGCGGTTTTTTCACTCCGGCACGCTGCTTCCCTTCCAAGCGGCCACAGACGCCGCCTTCTGGACGGGGCTGCTTTTTCCTGCGTGTTATTGGGTTGTTTTTACGGTGGCCACCTTGGTGGGTAAAGCAGAACGCTTCCGCGGGCCGGTTCGAACGGCTTTTTTGACAATCAACAATGGTGCCTTTTACGGGCTGACCGCCCCCATGGTGGCAGGCACCCATGGTCCGAGTTTTTGGCTTTATACGTCAGGCTTTGGAATCCTGCTCGTTCTATTGGCCTTCGCGGCCCGAAAGGGGGATGACAAAGATCTGGGTTTTGATGGCAGTTATCTCATCCAGGGCCTGACACTCATTGTCCTCGGGCTAACATTCAAAGTGAGCGGGTATCAGGCGGCGATTTTGTTTTCGCTGCAAGCCGCCGCCTTCATGAAAATGAGTCGCGTGCGTCATGGAAAAATCCTGCAGGTCTTCTCAGGCCTCGCCGCTTTGGTGACGACGTTTTGGGCCCTCGACGGTCTCTCGAACAAGGTCGCACATGCTCCCCTCACCGCTTTTGGCTGCGCCCTCGCTCTGATTGGAACGTCCTGGATTTTTAAACATCAGCGCGGCCTG
>JBBECL010000232.1:0-2993 GCA_040881805.1 Terrimicrobiaceae bacterium
TTTGGCCGGGCCCGCATCCCCGTCCGCTCTTTCATTCGCCCCCCCTTTCGCTCCTCCATCTGCTCCTCCATCTGCGCCTTCATCTCCTCTGTGATCCCGAACCGAATCCTCTCCCGCACCACGATCCGCCGGCGAATCCGGTTTCCTGTCCGGCTGCAAATCCTCTCCCGGGCCACTATCCGGGTCCGGAAGGCTATCGGCACCCGTTACCGGCAGATGCAACGAAAAGGTGCTGCCCCGGCCCTCCCGGCTCTCCAGTGTGATATTGCCCCCCAGCAGCTGTGCCGCCCTGCGGGAGATCGCCAGGCCCAGGCCGGTTCCTCCGGCGCACCTCCCGGCCCGGCCGCCGGCCTGTCTGAACCGGTCGAATATCTCCTCCTGCAGGGTTTCCGGTATCCCCATGCCCGTATCCTCAACCCGGAAAACCAGGCGGTACGGTTCAGGTTTCGGGTCCGGTTCTATTTCAGATTCAGATTCAGATTCATCATAAAAAACAGACAGCCGGATACGTCCTTTTTCGGTGAATTTAAAAGCGTTGGAAAGCAGGTTCCGCAGAATCTGCTCCAGCCGCAGACGATCCGTCCGGATCCATTTAGGCAGTCCTTCGTCGATGCTCCATGTAAAATCAAGATTCTTCCCCTCAGCCAGCGGGGTGAACAGCTCCACCACCTTCCCGACGATCTCCCCCGGCTCGATGAACCCCGGATGCAGCTCCATTTCTCCGGCTGCCATCCGGGAATGGTCCAGCGTGTCATTGATCAGCTCCAGCAGACTGTTGCCGGTGCGGTGTATTCCCTTTGCACGCTCCAACTGCCGCCGGTCAAGACTCCCCGCCCGGTCATCCATCATCAATTCACTCAAAAGAATCATCGAATTGAGCGGCGTTCGAAGTTCATGGCTCATCACCTCCAGCAGCCCCGCCTCGGCCGGGGAGCCGTCGACGGACCGGCTCCGGCGGCTTTTTTCCACGGCAATCGGCAGCCGCTGCAGATTATCCCTCGACAGGACATCCAGAACGCCGGTCCTGACGGCCGATTTTGCAGCCTCCCGGTCCAGTGAATCCACCAGCAGGACCACCGGCGTTTCCGGGCTTTTCTCCCGGACCAGCTGCAGCAGAGATTGCCCCGGGTGGTCTTCCGAAAGTTCTTCCGGAAAGTCTTCCGGCGGGCCGGCCGGCATCGAGTCGTCCAGAAGGACCAGGTTCCAGCCCCCGGTTTCCAGCGCGTCGTTCAAACCCACCAAGTTGTTCACAAACGTCAGCTCAAAGGCCGGGCCTTCGGCTGAAAGCTCTTCGGTAAGCTCCTTTGATATCCGGTCCCGGTCCTCCTCACAAGCATCCGCAACCAAAATTCGCATCCCTTTATCTGCGTCCATACCCACCTGAAATTTTTATAATTAATGTTTTATAATATTAAAAATATTTAATACAATGCTACTCAGAAATTCCGGTGCCGGGGAATAAAAATTGCGTTTGGTTCAATCAGCCAGTAAGGCTTGCACCGGAATACAGAGTGGTATGGTAAAAGACGGTAACTTTTGGGGCACAAAACAATAGGGGACAGATGCTGCACAAAGATCTCGTAGCAGGGAAACTTTTTAAACCGGATGACTATCAGGATTTTACTGCCGGTTCAATCCATTCGGGCAACTCACTTCAGCCGGAAAAGTTCACGGCAAAATATCTTAACCTGAAGTCCATTCACGATCTGCATACAGGAACAGTCAAGCACTGCCTGCATAACGTCATGACTCCGGTGAGCGCCATTTCAGGATACCTGGATCTGCTCAACGAGCGCCTGAACCGGGGAGAAGGCGATGAAAAGCTGGAACGGTACAGCCGTAAAATTGCCGAAGGCATCCATGAAGTAGGTTTCCTCCTGGAACAGCTGCACGACATGTACAGGATGGAGAGCCAGAACAGCGAACTTGCCGAGTATCCTGAAGTGAATCTAAACTGGCTGGCCGAAGAAGTGGCCGACATCATCAACGGGTCCTTCGAACTGACGGCTGAAAAAGTCGTTTGCACCGTGGGTCCGAAACCCATTTTCATTCATGCGGATCTCTTTCAGATCAAGCTGATCATATACCATCTGATCACCAGCGCCGATCAATTCACGACCTCTGACAGCCGGATTGAGATAGAAACGGGGATTGACGGGGAGGATGCCCGGCTGACCATCCGCTGCACCGGGGAGACGATCCCCAATGAGACCTTCATCGACCTGTTTCAGGAAAAGAGGAGGACGGCAGATATAAACAGCATGGCCGCAAATGGTTCAGCTGTACATGGACATTCAAACGGGTCGGGAGCGCACAGACCGGACGCAAACCGGACAGCCGGGGAATCCATGAGTCCGGATGACTCGGCCGCAACCGGTCTGATGATCAGCTGCCGGATAGCTGAGCAAATTGACGGTGACATCGTTCTCATATCCGATAACAAAGACAATCCGCTCTTCAGGTGCACGGCTCCCCTGGCAGCGGTACAGCAGTTTATCTGATCCGGTTTATTTCCTGCTTCTTTCCTGCACCTTTCTGCTCCTCACAGCCCGAGAGCAGGCAGCTACAGTACGATATGGCAATGGATTCCCGTGGGCGTCCTGAACAGCTGAAGCTGAAGCTCATACAACTCTTCCCGCTTTTTCTCGAGCGCTGCCGGGGCATCCCCGACGGGGATGAAAAACGTAAGCTCGCTCACTCCCCTCTCCCTGCGCAGCCCCGACCGGATGGAGAGAATCCTGTCATGCTCCGGCACCAGGAACAGCCGGATCATCTCCCGGAAACTGAGATCCACACTCAGCCTGAAGATATCGGGAACCCGGTCCTTCTCCGGTTCTGCAGAATGGACCCCGGCCTCCCGCTTCTCTTTCCCGCCATCTTCCGCACTGCCCCCTTCATCCGGCAAGGTAAACGGCGGCAGCAGCGACGACAGCTGGTTGTAGGGCAGGTAACCCCGGACCGGCTGCAATCCCTCGAGGGCCTGACCCGACGAG
>JBBECL010000233.1:0-2964 GCA_040881805.1 Terrimicrobiaceae bacterium
CAGGGCTTTGGCAATACTTTCGGCCTGCGTGCGTGCGATCACCGGATCCAGCCAGATGTGAGGATTCTTTCCGTCCCCGTGGTCATGGCTGTGCGAATGACCATGGCTATGAGTATGGCCATGGTCGCCCGCATCGATCTCATCCGGGTTGTCGAGAAGGCGAACCCCCTTCGAAGTGTCCACAACGATGAGATTCTTGTTGCCGGCCTTTTTTGTCAGTTCGTCGAGCCAGTCCTCCATCCCCGCTCCATTGATGATGAACAAGTCGGCATCTGCCAGCTTGCGCACCGCGGCGGGAGTCAGTTGAAAATCATGGGGTCCGGCGTCCTTGGTGAGGAGTTGTTCGACGGTTGCGATCTCACCAGCGATGGCAGCCGCATGGGACTGTATGGGAAGGAAGCTGGTGACAATGCGGAGCTTTTTCTGAGCGGCTGCATTGTCCTCGGCCTGTGCAGTGGCAATGGCAAAGAGGGTTGCAAAAGCCGCCGCTGCCGCGAGAACTATGGGAAATGGGCTTCGTTTATTGTTTGGTTTCATGAGGTTGTTGTTTGATGAGAATGGAACGTGTTTCAGGCGGTTATTTCCGGGTGTCCAAACTCCAGATTGAGAACTCTCCCTCAACGTTCCCGCAGGCCAGGCACTTTGCGTCCGGATGGATGGCCAGAGAGGAAATTTCGTCGGGCTCATGCGAGATCAGTGCAGGAGTCTCACCTCCATGGATCTTCCAGAGCAGCAGCATCCCGTCACGACCCGCAGAGAAAAGGACGTCACTCCCAGGCGCAAAAACCATGGCGGTGACGTCACCCTCATGCCCACGGAGTTCGATGGGCTGCGCGCCGTTGGGTCCCTTTTTTCCTGAAAACGGCCAGACGGTGATCAGTTGACCGCCTGCGATGGCAAGCCACTTGGCTCCAGTCCTCCAGGCCATGGATTTCACTTTCGTCTCAAAGCCCTGAATGTGGAGTGTCGTGCGTGGAACCACCTCATAGACGTGAACACTTGGGGTCTGGTCGCCGGTGACCAACCAACGGCCATCGGCACTCCAAGAGATGCTTAGGCTGGCCCCGCCCCAATCAAATGAGCCGATGGCGGTGTCCGAGCCGAGACGCCAAAGACGGAGGCCGCTGCTGCAGACCGCAGCCAGTTCATCATTTTTCGTCGGGTTCCATGCGAGATCTCCGATGGTGCTTTCGGGGTTCGTGAATACCTGACAAACGCCTCCACTTGCGGCATCGAATACCACCAGGGATCGGCCTGCCCCAACCGCAATCATTGAGCCATCAGGGCTCCAGACGAGGCGCTCTGCCCAACCGCGAAGTCCTGTCACAAATTCTTTGGAAACCTCGGAGAACGGGGGCTCGGACAGGCGAACGACCCCATCCTGCCCATAGGTGGCGAGAATCGGTCGCTGGGGATGCCATGCGAGGGAACCGTTTCCTCCTTGATGACCTGGCAACCAGGCCCTGGTCCCTGCGGCCGGAGCAAGGACAGCCACGCGCCCATCACTTGGCAACGCAGCCAAATACGTCCCGCAGGCAGACCAAGACAGTGAGAGAAGATGATCATCCACCTGCCCGCTTGCCATCCGGGGGAGAATTGAGGGCTCTTTCAGATCAAACATTTGGAAAAACTCTCATTCAGAGCGTTGCGGTCGAGGTTTCGCCCAATAAAGACAAGGCTTGTCCGCCGGGGACGATCCCCCCATGGCCCGCCATCCTGCGCATCAAAGAGCATGTGAACTCCCTGAAATACCGCGCGTCTAGGGTTGCCCTGCACCGCAAAAACCCCCTTCATTCGGAAAATGTCATTTCCCTGCTCTCGCAGGAGCTGGGAGAGCCAAGCCTCAAGGCGCCGGGGGTCGCAGTCCTTATCGGTCTCGATGCCGACGCTCGACACCGTGTCGTCATGTTCATGGTCCGGTTTGTATGCCACGGACAAGACAGCCGGGACCGGCTTCCCGTTCTCCAAGAGCTGAAGATCGAGCTCATCGGGAAAATGTTCGGTGAAAACGGCCCGCCACCCGCCCGATGCTTGGGACACCGGCCATTCCATCTTGCCTTCCTCCAAAACGAGTTCGAAAATTCCCTCGTCCGAAACCTCCCGACCGCTTGGATAGTCCGCGATCTCGTTCGCTGAAAAATGACGGACGGCAATCTCACGGGCTCTTGCAAGTTCTTCTTCCGTTGCGGCCTCGACCGGAACGATGGCCATTTTCATCGATGGGTCGGGGTTTATGTCAGCGGTCCATGTGAGTCCTTTTCCCGCCCATTCGAACACACCGCCCCATTCGAAGGGATACTCTGGATCGAGGAACCGGGGATCCACGGTCATGGCGTGGTCAAGGTTGAATCCGCCAACATCGAGAACTTTGTCGATGGCGATGTCGGCATTGGTGGTTCGATGGAGCTTGGCCATTCCGTTCATTGTAATGATGCGGGCTTCGAGGCGGTCGAGATCGGCGGGGGTTACGAGGTCGCATTTGTTCAGAAGAATCACATCGGCAAAGGCGATCTGTTCCTTGGCTTCATCGGAATCGTCGATGTGCTGGGAGATGTGTTTTGCATCAACAAGAGTCACTACCGCATTGATGAACATATGCTCCTTGACCTCATCATCGACAAAAAACGTCTGCACAACGGGCCCCGGATCGGCGAGTCCAGTTGTCTCGATGAGGATATGGTCAAATCGGTCGCGGCGTTTGAGCAGGTTGCCCAGAATGCGGATCAAATCCCCACGCACAGTGCAACAAATACAACCGTTGTTCATCTCAAAAATTTCCTCCTCGGCGTTGATGACCAGTTCATGATCAATGCCAATTTCGCCAAACTCATTTTCAATCACCGCAATCCGCTTGCCGTGGTTCTCTGTGAGAATCCGGTTCATCAATGTTGTCTTGCCGGCACCAAGAAATCCGGTGAGGACAGTTACTTTAATTCGTCGAGCTGTGGGTTTCATTTTTTATGA